>NZ_CCXH01000278.1 GCF_000820725.1 Actinomyces polynesiensis
GGCATCAGGCGCCTGGTCGAGCAGGCCCAGTCCTCCACCTCACGCGCCCAGAGACTGGCAGACCGCGCCGCCGCGCTGCTCTTCTGGTTCGCCCTCGCCGCCGCAGTGCTCTCCGCGATCGTCTGGGCGGTCGTCGGCACACCTGCGGAGGCACTGACACGTGCCATCACCGTGCTCGTCATCGCCTGCCCCCACGCCCTCGGCCTGGCGATCCCCCTCGTGGTCTCCATCGCCGCGGGGCGCGCGGCCCTGGGCGGGATCCTCATCCGGGACCGCCTGTCCCTTGAGACCATGCGCACCGTCGACACCGTCGTCTTCGACAAGACGGGCACCCTCACCGAGGGTCGCCCCGCCCTCACCGGCATCGACACCGACGGCCACGACGACGAGGTCCTCGCCCTGGCAGCGGCCGCCGAGTCCGACTCCGAGCACCCCCTCGCCCGGGCGATCCTCGCCGCAGCAGGGTCACGGGGCCTGGACGTGCCAGCGGCCACCGACTTCACCTCCTCCCCCGCCGTGGGCGTGGACGCCAGGGTCGGGGGGCGCCGGGTCCAGGTCGGCGGACCAGGGCTCCTCGAGCGCGAGAAGGTCGCCCCACGCGCGGGGGCCCAGCAGTGGCGCGACGAGGGCGCGACGGTGCTCCACGTCCTGGTCGACGGCTCACCGGTCGGGGCACTGCGCCTGGCCGATGCCGTGCGCCCGGAGTCCCGTCGGGCCGTCGAGGCCCTGCAGGGGCGCGGCGTCGAGGTCGTGATGGTCACGGGCGACGCCGAGTCCGTGGCGGCCTCCGTCAGTGCGGAACTGGGCATCACCCGCCACTTCGCCGGCGTGCGCCCGGAGGGCAAGTCCGACATCGTCGCGCGCCTGCAGTCCGAGGGGCGCCGCGTGGCCATGGTCGGGGACGGCGTCAACGACGCCCCCGCCCTGGCCCGTGCCGATGTGGGCATCGCGATCGGGGCGGGCACAGACGTGGCCATCGCCTCTGCCGGGGTGGTCCTGGCCAGCGACGACCCCCGCTCGGTCGTGTCCGTCATCGAGCTGTCGCGCGCCACCTACCGCAAGATGCAGCAGAACCTCTGGTGGGCCGCGGGCTACAACCTCGTCGCGGTGCCACTCGCCGCGGGTGTGCTCGCCCCGATCGGGGTGGTCATGCCGATGTCCGTCGGTGCCGTGCTGATGTCCCTGTCCACCGTCCTGGTGGCGCTCAACGCCCAGACGCTGCGCCGGTTGGACCTCTCCCCGGAGGCCGTGGCCCCCTTGGAGCCCACCCCGCGCACCGTGGAGACCGTGGCCCGCTGAGCTCGGCCCCCCGCACACCGCGGCCCGCTGGGGCCGCTCCGGGCATGCCGGGGGCAGACCGGTTGGCGCGCCGACCCCCGGGCGGTTCAGCCGACCAGCGCGGCCGCCCTCGTCACCCCGTGCCCGGGGGTGTAGGGGCACATGGGGTCCTCGGCCAGGGGGTCCCCGGTGGCGACCCACGCACGGGAGCGAGCACCCCCGCACATGCGGTTGTACTCGCAGACCCCGCACCTGCCGTGGAAGCGGGAGGGGTCCCGCAGGTCCCGCATGAGCGGGTGGTCACGGTAGAGGTCGACGATCGACTCCTCCGTGATGTTGCCGATGGTCAGGGGCATGAACCCGGAGGGCGTGACGTCCCCGACGTGGGACACGAACACGATCCCGTTCCCGTCGCGCACCCCGAAGGAGCGGGCCAGCCTGCTGTGCTCGACCTGCTCGCGCGTCATTCCGTGGGCCTCCATGTCCTGCACCGCCACGCGACGGTAGTGGATCGCCTCCGTGGTCGAGAGCTGGAAGGGCGTCGTCGCCCGCAGCTCGCACAACCACTCCATGATCCGCTCCGACTGGTCGGGGGTGACCTCAGAGAGCATCACGCCGCGCCCGGTGCGGATGAGGAAGAAGAGCGTCCACCGGGCGATGCCGCGCCCGCGCTGCATGAGCAGACGGTGGATCGCGGGAAGGTCAGGGGCGGTGTCGGCCGTGACCAGGGTGTTGACCTGGACGGGGATGTCCAGCTCCCGTGCCCAGTCCAGGGCGGCGACGGTCTGGTCGAAGGTGCCCGCGACCCGGCGCACGCCGTCATGGCGCGCCGCCGAGGAGCCGTCGAGGCTGAGGGAGAGCGCATGGGAGCCCGCATCACGCAGGGCCCGCATGGAGTCCCGCGTGAGCAGGGGGGTCACGGAGGGGGACACCGACACCCCGATGCCCCGCTCCCCCGCCGCCGCCATGATGTCGAAGAGGTCCTCCCTCTCCAGGGGGTCACCACCGGTGAGGATCACGTGCGGCAACGGGTCCCCGAAACCTCTGACGTCGTCGAGGAATGCGAGGGCCTGTTCGGTGGAGAGCTCTCCCGGCAGGGCCCGCTTCATCGCCTTGGCACGGCAGTGCCGACACACGAGACCGCAGGCCAGGGTCAGCTCCCAGTAGACGATCATGGGGGCACGGTCCCACGAGAAGTCGTAGGGGCGGACCGAGCCGATGGCTGCGGGTGGTGTGCTGGTGCCGTGCATCGACGGACCTCCTGGGTCGTGACCTGGCGGATGTGCTCGGCCGGGGCGGTCCGGGGGTGCCACGCTGGGCGGGCAGGCGCCGGGCCACGGCGACCTGTGCCACGGTAGGCCCGCCCCGGGGCGCCGACCCGGGACTTTGGTGACAGGTGGGCCGATTCCGTCATGTCGGATCCGTGGGCGTCGGCCCGACGGGAAGGGGGACGCGGGTGGCAGTCACGTGGGTGGTGCGCGACGCGCGCGAGGGCGACGCGGCCGCGATCGCAGCGATCCTCAACGACGCGATCGGGCACTCGACGGCCGTGTGGGACGAGACGCCGGTGGACGTCGCCGGAAGGCTCGCCTGGCTCGAGGACCACCGTCGGCCCGGCTGCTCCGTCCTCGTGGCCACTGACGCCCGGGCCGGTCACCGGGGTGAGGTGCTGGGCTACGGCGCGTTCGGGCCCTGGCGTGCCAGGGAGGGCTACCGCCACACGGTGGAGCACTCGGTCTACGTCCGCGCCGACCAGCGGGGTCGGGGAATCGGCCGGACGTTGATGGGGGCCCTGGTCGACCGTGCCCGAACGGAGGGCCTGCACGTGATGGTCGCCGGCATCGAGTCCGGCAATGCCGCCTCGATCCGGCTCCACGAGTCCCTCGGTTTCACACACGTCGGCCACCTCCCGCAGGTGGGGGCCAAGTTCGGACGCTGGTTGGACCTCGACTTCCTCCAGCTCGTCCTCGATGAGCGGGAGACTCCCCCACTGCCCGGGAGCGCGGCGTCAGGGGCAGGCCCGACCGGCCGTCCCTCCGACGGCGTCGACACGGCTGCGCCGCCATCGCGCACACCGTCGGGGCAGTGCGCATGAGCACGCCCGCACCGGCACCAGTTCCGGGCCCGGCACCTTCACCCGCGGCGAGCGGCACCCGGCCCGGGCGGCGTGCCGACCACGACCGCATGGTCGGCATCCTCGCCATCACCCTCACCTCCCTGCTGTGGGGCACCACCGGGACCGCCGCGACCTTCGCCCCGGCCGCGGGCCCACTCGCGATCGGTGCCGCAGCGCTGGGCACCGGGGGCCTCCTCCAGGCGCTCATCGCGCTCCCCGCGCTGCGCCGCGCCCTGCCCGACCTGCGTCGCAGTTCCGGGGTGCTCGCGGCGGGTGCGGTGTCCGTGGCCGTCTACCCGCTGGCCTTCTACTCCTCCATGCACCTGGCGGGTGTCGCCGTCGGCTCGGTGGTGTCCCTCGCCTCCGCTCCCCTGGCCGCGGGTCTCCTGGAGCGTCTGGTGGAGCGCTCCCCCCTGGGTCGTTAGTGGATGCTCGCGGCGGGGCTGGGGGTCCTCGGCAGTGTGCTGCTGTGCCTGTCGGGCCTGGGTTCCGCGGGCTCGTCGGCCGCGGCCACCGCCGGTGGCATCGCACTGGGACTCCTCGCCGGGGCGACCTACGCGACCTACTCCTGGAGCGTGCACCGCCTCATGTCCCGCGGCATCGGACGGGCCGCCTCCATGGGATCGGTGTTCGGCTGCGGGGGTGTGCTCCTCATGCCCGTCCTCCTCGCCACCGGCGCCCCACTGGTGGCCTCCGGGCAGGCGTTCCTCGTCGCGGCCTACATGGCACTGGTGCCCATGTTCCTGGGCTACCTGCTCTTCGGATTCGGCCTGGCCCGGGTCCCGGCCAGCACCGCCACCACCGTGACGCTGCTCGAACCGGCGGTCGCCACCCTCCTGGCGGTCCTCGTGGTGGGTGAACGGCTCACGCTGTCCGGGTGGGTGGGCCTGGGCGCGATCGCGCTGGCCATGGTGGTCCTCGCCCTCGTCCCCACCACGCCCCTCACCCCCGTCGTCGCCTCCGTCGCTGGCCCCGTCCCCGGGG
>NZ_CCXH01000279.1 GCF_000820725.1 Actinomyces polynesiensis
CCCCGCGCCTCCCTGGGGTGCCCTCCGCGGATCCCGCGGCCACCGACGCCGCGGGCGAACCCTGAGCGGGCAGCGCGGTGTGTCCTCCACTAGCGTGACCCCATGACTCCGCGGCTCACGGCGACACAGGCACGACGCCTCCGGCTCCGCTCGCAGATGGTCGGCGGCTCCGACCTCACGCCCACCGAGGTCGTCGACCGAGCCGTCGCCCTCCAGGGTCAGAACCTCGGTGCGGTCCTGCGGGCCATCGCGATCCGCTCCGGACCGGGCACCACGGTGGCGGACGTGCGCGCCGCCTTCGACCGCGGCGAACTGGTGCGGTCCTGGCCCATGCGCGGCACGCTCTTCGCCACCACCCCCACCCACCTCGCGACACTCCTGCACTTCACCGGCCCCCGCATCCACCGCGCCACGACCCGGCGCCGCACCGCGCTCGGACTCGAGGACGCCACCGTCGAGCGAGCCTGGGAGGTGCTCGGGGAGGCACTCTCCGAGCGGCCCCTCGCCCGGGCCGAGGCGCTCGAGCTGTGGGAGTCCGCCGGCATCGCCACGGGTGGGGGTCCGGGCTACCACCTCCTCATGCACCTCGCGGTGGCGGGGCGCATCCACTGGGGTCCCTTCGACCCCTCCGGCACGGCGCAGCTGCTCACCCTCTCCCCCGGGCACCCCGCGGCAGCCCCCTCACCCCAGGGACAGGACCCGGAGGATGCACTGGTGCAGGTGGTCCGCGGCTACGTGCTGGCCCGCGGCCCCGTCACCGAGGCGGACCTCGCGTGGTGGACCAAGCTGCCCAGGACCACGCTGCGGCAGGCCCTTGCCCGGGTGGAGGGCCTCGAGGAGGTGCTCGTCGAGGGCGTGCCCGCCCTCGTCGTGGCCCCCGAGCAGCAGGGGGACGGACCCGACCCCGCGGCACCGGGCCCCACGGGGCTGCGTCCGGACGGGGTGAGGCTGCTCCCGGCCTTCGACGAGTGGATCCTCGGGTACGCCGACCGGTCCCTGGTCGCCTCGCCCGACATGCTGCGTGCGCTGATGCCCGGCAGCAACGGGGTCTTCCGCCCGACGGTGCTCGTGGACGGACGCGTCGTGGGGACCTGGGGGATGCGTCCCGGTCGGGCGGGTCGACCCGCCACCGCCGAGGTCGAGCTGGTGGAGGAGGTCCCGGCCCGCACGAGGAGTGCCGTCCACCGCGCCGCCGCGGCGTGGTCCCTGGACTGAGGCTCCCCGTCGGGGCCGTCAGCGTTGGCGGCCACCATCAGCCGACACCCGGGCCGACCGGGTTCAGGGGCGCTTGAAGCCCGAGAGCTCCTGCCTGGTGTCGAGGTCCTCGAGCTCCTCGAACAGGGTGAGCTGGAGTCCGGCGGGCCCCTGCAGGCGCGAGTTGAGGGACCTCCACGGGGTCTCGCGCGGTTCCGCGACCAGCTCGGCCCCGCCCTCCACGAGACGCCTGGTCATGTGCTCGCCGTCAGTCACCTCGAAGGCGACACGCAGACGCGCACTGGGGCGTCCCTCGGCCTCGACGGCGTCGATCATCCTCACCTGCGCCGGGTTGGCGATCTCGAGGGTGGCCCGACCGGCCTCGAGGATCGTGACCCGCGCGTCGCCGTCCGCCTCGAAGGCCGCGTGCTCGGGCAGGCCGAGCACGTCGCGGTAGAACGCGACGGCCGCCCCGTAGTCCTCGGCCTCGACGACGAGGCGGAGCTGGAGGACGGGAGGGGTCGGGCTTCCATGGGGTACGTCGTTGTCCATCCCCCCAGCCCAGGGACGGCCCCGCGCGAGCGCCCGTCGCGACCAGAGGCGCGCGGAGCGGCGTCCCTCCCCTCACCCCGCGCGCACCCTCCCGGCACGTCGAGCGACCTGCTCCGGGTCACCATCCGAGCAGGTGGGCAGGATCACGTGGTCTTGCACGGGTCCTGACAGGTTCGGTACGGTCGACGGGTCGCTCACGAGCGGTGCCGGACGGGCGCCGTGGCGACACGCCGGGCCCGACGGGCCCGGTGCAGCGCACAGTCGGACCGCGCCGCCCTCGTCGATCCCCTCCCGGATCCGAGCGCACCTCCCACACCGGTCCCCGCACGCGCGAACCCCGGACGCCGCTCCGGGGGTCGCCCTTCCGCGAGGCGCCCAGCCCCGCGGGGGCACACTGCGCGCCTGCCCCGAGGAGCCCATGAGCACACGTGCCCATCAGTCCGACACATCCACGACCACTCCCGCGCCCCACCGGCGCCGCCACTCCCGGTCACCACGCAGGCTGGAGGTCTCCGACGTCACCGTCGTCGACCAGCCCCTGATGCGCCGCGCCGTCACCGGCACCGTGGTCGGGAACACCATGGAGTGGTACGACGTCGGCGTCTACGGATACCTGGCCGTCGTCATGGGCCAGGTGTTCCTGCCCACCGCGGAGTCCTCCGTCCAGGTGCTCTTCTCCCTGGGGGTCTTCGCCTCCACCTACCTGGCCCGACCCATCGGCGGCATCGTCCTGGGGCGCCTCGGCGACAGGATCGGACGCCAGAAGGTGCTCGCGGCGACCCTGATGCTCATGGCCGCCTCCACCTTCGCGATCGGCCTGCTGCCGACCCACGCGACCATCGGCGCCCTCGCCCCGGTCCTCCTGGTGGTCCTCAAGCTGCTCCAGGGCTTCTCCACGGGTGGCGAGTACGCGGGTGCGACGACCTTCGTCAGCGAGTACGCACCGGACCGCAGGCGCGGCTTCTTCGCCTCCATCCTGGACACGGGCTCCTACATGGGCTTCGCCCTGGGTGCCGCAGTGGTCTCCGCGCTCCAGCTGACGCTGGGTCAGCAGGCGATCCTCGACGGTGCCTGGCGCATCCCCTTCCTGGTGGCGGGTCCGCTCGGCGCCGTGGCCATCCACTTCCGGATGAAGATCGAGGAGAGCCCCGCCTTCCAGGCCCAGTTGGACGCCCAGGAGGCCGCCGGCAGTGACCGTCCCGCCGACGCACCCTCGAGCACCCCGGACCTGGTGCGCACTCACTGGCGTCCCATCGTCATCGCCATCATGCTCGTCGCGGCCGCCAACACCTCGGCCTACGCACTGACCAGCTACATGCCGACCTACCTCACCGACACCCTGGGCTACGACCCCGTCCACGGGACCCTCCTGACGATCCCGGTGCTCGTGGTGATGTCCCTGTGCATCCCGCTGACCGGGCGCCTCTCCGACCGCATCGGTCGCCGCCCGGTGCTGTGGTTGGGCTCGGCCACGGCCGTGGTGCTCTCCGTGCCGGCCTTCCTCCTGCTGGCCCACGGAGCCGTGTGGTCCACCCTGCTGGGCCTGTCGCTGATCGCGGTGCCCGTGACCCTCTACGTCTCGAACCTCGCCTCCGCCCTGCCCGCCCTGTTCCCGACCTCCGCCCGTTACGGCGGGATGGGCGTCTCCTACAACGTGGCGGTGGCCGTCTTCGGCGGCACCTCTCCCCTGATCATCGAGTCCATCCTCCAGGCCACCGGGAACCAGCTCTCCCCCGCCTTCTACATCATGGGGATGTCCCTCGTCGGCGCCCTGGGCGTGTGGTTCATGAGCGAGTCGGCCCGCCGCCCCCTGCCGGGGTCCATGCCGTCGGTGGCCACACATGCCGAGGCCCGCGAGCTCGTGGCCGGGCAGGACGACAATCCCCACCTGGACGTCCCGCACCTGCCCTTCGAGGCCCTGGACGCACCCGACGCGGGCCGTGCCCCCGGAAGCGGTCCGGAGACCGGCCTCCCGACGGGGGCCGGTCGGGTGGGCGCCTCGCGCTGAACCTGCGCCCCGCCCTCCGCACCGACGAGGGCGGGGCCACGTCGTCACCACACCAGGAGCGTCAGCAGCCCTCTCCCGATCACTCCCAGGAGCACCGACCACGTGAGGGACGCCAGGGTCCCCACCACGAAGCGCTCCGAGGCGGCGGGGGTGGAGAGCTCCCGGAAGCGTCCCAGACCCTTGACCGCGACGATCGCCGCGAGGATCGTGTACTCGCCCAGGAGCACGGCACCCGTCGCGGCGAAACGCTCCAACAGGCCGATCCACAGGCCGCCGCGCAGCCCGTGGGCGGCGTCGGGTGGCGTCGTGTCGGGCGAGGTCGGGTCCGGGGATGCAGCGTCGGGTGGGGTCCTGCCGGGAGGAGTCGCGTGGGGCGGAGCTGCACCGGCCGCCTCCTCAGGTCTGCCTGTGCCGGCCACGGGCTCCCCCGACGCGTCCCCGCCGGGCACGTGCTCCCCGGCTGCGGCCCCGTCGACCTCGCGGGTTGCCGAGGCCCTGCTGCGCGAGAGGATGGCGAGCACGAGCGGCCAGCCGGACAGCGCGCTGACCACCATGACGGCCAGCCCGACCAGGACCTGGAGGATCTGGTGCGTCATGACTCCCCCTCCCGCCCTCGTCCACCCGCGGGCTCGGGCGTCCCTGCCGCCGGTGTCCCTCCAGCCCCCGTCCCCGCCCCGTCCAGCAACCGCGCCGCCAGGGGCAGTGCCTCCACCTCCAGCTGCCAGGAGGCCGTCCGGAGACGTTGGCTCAGTGCTTGCTGCGTGATGTCGAGCCTTGCGGCGACCTCCCGCAGGGGCAGGCGTGGGCCGTCCTCGTCCCGTGTGGCCTCGACCGCGTCGACGGCGTCCCACCCGGCGGCGGTGCGACGGGTCCACACCGAGGCGAGGAGCCGGAGGACCACGTCCGCGTCACCGACCCGGTCCGGTGTCGTGCCCGCACCCAGCACCCGCAGCGACGGGGTCAGGGACTTGGCCTCCTCGACGGCCTCGCGGGCTTCGATGAAGGCTTCTCCGCGCGCCTCCCGGGTGCTCCCCGGGAGTGGCAGCTCGACTGGGCCGATGCCGATCCCGACGTGCCAGTCCTGGTTGCGCAGGAGGCACCGGCAGGCCTCGACCACATCGCTGCCGGTGGCGAGGAGCGCCTGGATCTCGTCCCCGACCGTGCGTTCGAAGGGCAGCACCGGCCCGGGGACGGCCCGTCCGAGGGCGCGCAGGGCCTCCGGCACCAGGTCACGACCGTGCCTGGAGCGGCGCTGGTCCACAGTGATCGCGAACATGTCACAAGCCTAGAACCTTGATTTCTCATAATCAAGGCCTGAACCTTGTCCAGCGTCGGGCGGACGCGGCGTTGCCCCGGCCGCCGCGCGGCGCTGGAGGCACCCGGGTGCCGTTCTGGTCCCCGTCCCCTGCCCCGGGGGAGAACTCTGTAACGTCTCCCCCATGTCCGAAGGAACACAGCCCTCTCCGACCCCGGCCCGGGGGACTCTCTCGGCAGTCGGTCCGACGACCCCGGGCGACCAGGTCATCCACATGGACCACGTCGACTTCGCGCGTGGGACCCGTGAGATCCTCACCGATGTCACCCTCACGGTGCGCCGCGGGGAGCACTGGGCACTCATCGGGCCCAACGGTGCGGGCAAGAGCACGATCCTCAGCATGTGCGGCGCCGAGGCCCATCCCTCGCACGGGACCGTCGACGTCCTGGGACACCGGCTGGGGCGGGTCGAGATCCGCAAGCTGCGCGAGTCGATCGGGCACGTCAACCCCCGCCACCCGCTGAGGTCCGCCCTCACGGTGCGTCAGATCATCCTCAGCGGCGCCACCGGCACCGTGGACCTGATGAACCGGTGGACCCCCGACGGGGCACTCCTGGAACGCGCAGACAGGTTGATGGCCGAGCTCGGTCTGGACTCCCTCGAGGGCGCCCGCTGGCCCACGATGTCCCAGGGGGAACGGGGGCGCACCCTCATCGCACGCGCCCTGCTCACGGATCCCCCGCTGCTGCTGCTCGACGAGCCCACGACCGGTCTCGACGTCGCCGCACGGGAGCAGTTCCTCGCCACGGTCGACCACCTGCACCGCGGCGATCCGACGCTGACGACGGTGCTGGTCACCCACCACCTCGAGGAACTGCCCGAGACCACGAGCCACGTGGCCCTCATCAAGGACGGCCGCGTGCTCGCATCGGGGCCGGCCACGCAGGTCCTCACCACGGGTCTGGTCACCGAGTGCTTCGACTTCCCGATCCTCGTCA
>NZ_CCXH01000280.1 GCF_000820725.1 Actinomyces polynesiensis
CAGCGGGACCGGTGGCCCCGGAACCCCCTCTCAGATGAGCCCCTTCTCCGCCAACCATGCGGAGGCTATGTCGGCGGAGGACGCCTGCTCGTCGACACTGCGGGCGTTGAGCTCGATCAGTTCCTCCGTGGTCAGGGCGTCCGTGACCGTGCGAATCGCGTCACGGGCGCCCTGGTCCACGCGCTGGGAGACGATGGGCACGACGTTCTGGGGCAGCACCAGGGACTCCGGGTCCGTCAACGTCACGAGGTGGTTGGCCGCGATCGCCGGGTCGGCGGAGTAGATGTCCGCCACCTGCACCGTCCCGTCCAGCAGGGCCTTCACGGTCAGGGGACCACCGGAGTCCTCGACGGGCACCAGCTCGACATCCACCCCGTAGGTGTCCTTCAGACCCTGGGGCCCGTAGGGGCGCGCCTCGAACTCACTGTTGGCCGCGATCTTCACACTCCCCCCGACCTTCGCCAGGTCCGCCACCGAGGTGAGGCCGTTGTCCTGGGCGAACTCGCGGGTCACGACGAAGGAGTCCTGGTCACTGGCCTGCGCGAAGGGCAGCGCCGTCAGTGCTTCGGGCAGCGCCTCGTTCAGCTGGTCGGCGGTCTCCTCAGGCGATCCGGAGGTGGCGGAGGCGTCGTAGTACTGCAGGAGGTTCCCGGTGTACTCGGGCATGATGTCGATCTTCCCTGACTCCAGCTCGGGCATGTACACCTCACGCTGGCCGATCTGGTACTCGCGTTGCACGGTCACTCCCTCGTGTTCGAGGACCTGGGCGAAGAGTTCGGCGATGATCTCGTTGGAGTAGTAGGCCTGCGAGCCGATGACGAGCGTCCCGCCGTCGGACTGGGCGGCGCCTCCGTCCTCGCCGCTCTGGGTCCCCGAGGCCGGGTCCTGGGTGGGATCGGCGTTCGAGCAGGCGGCGGCCCCCATGGCGAGGGCGGAGGCGGCGAGCACGCCGAGCACGGCTCGGGTGCGTGACGTGCCGTGGACGCGGGCGGTGCGGAGGTGCTTCATGGGGTGGGTCCTTCCGTTGCGGGGATGGCGGGTCGGGGGCTGCGTCGCCTCTCACGGGCCCGTCCCGGGGCCGGCGGCGCGCTGAGACGTTGGACGAGGGCGAGGCCGAGGTCGAGGACCACGGCGAGCAGGATCACCAGGAACGAGCCTGCGAGCATCTGGGGGTAGTCATGGGTCTTGAGCCCCAGGAAGATGAAGCGGCCGAGTCCCCCGCTGCCGACGTAGGCGGCGAGCATGGCGGTGGAGACGACCTGGAGGGTGGCGGACCTCAGGCCCGCCACCAGGAGCGGTGCACCGAGTGGGAGCTCGACGCGTGTGAGGAGCTGCCACTCGGTCATTCCCTGGGCGCGCGCCGCGTCGACGACGTCCCGCCCGGCTGCCTCGCATGCCGAGCAGGCTCCGACGACCAGTGCGGGCACCGCCAGGACGACCAGGGCCAGGACGGGAGCGGTCATCCCGATGCCGAACGCCAGTCCGAACAGGGTCACCAGGCCGAGGGTCGGGATGGCGCGCGCAGCGCCCGTCGTGGCGATGACGAGGCCCCGCCCTCGTCCGCGGTGGCCCACCCACAGACCCAGGGGCACCGCGACGAGGGCGGCCACCCCCACCCCCAGGGCGGTGAGTCCCAGGTGCTGGGTGGTGCGCGTGAGG
>NZ_CCXH01000281.1 GCF_000820725.1 Actinomyces polynesiensis
GGGTGGTGCGCGTGAGGATGCCGGCCGGTCCGGTGAGGTGGACCGGGTCGAGGAGCCACTGCCAGGCGAGGAGGAGCTGGTTCACACCCGGACCTCCCGATTCACCGACGGCTCCTCCGGGGACTCCCGGGACGCGGTGGGCCGACTGCGCTGACCCGTCCGACGCTGCGCCCGGGTCCAGGGCATGAGGAGTCGTCCCAGTCCCACCAGGGCGGCGTCCGCCGCCAGCGCCAGGAGGACCGTGAGGACCAGCCCGGAGAGGATCTCGGCGAGGATGCCGCGCTGGAACCCGTCGACGAAGAGCATGCCCAGGCTCGGCACGCCGAGCACCCCGCCGATCGTGACCAGGGCGATCGTGCTCATGGAGACGATCCTCAGCCCACCCAGCAGGGCGGGGCCGGCCAGGGGGAGCTCGACACGGGCGAAGAGGGCCCGGGGGCCGTATCCCACCGCCGTCGCGGAGTCGAGCACCTCGCGGTCCACGCTGCGGAACGCGGCGCAGGCCTGGGGCACCATGAGGGCGAGTCCGTAGATGGTCAGGGCCACCACGACGTTGACGACGCTGCGCAGCCCGGTGCCCAGGACCAGCGGGAGCACGACGAGCAGGGGCAGGGAGGGGATGGCGTACATGAGGCCGGAGCCGGTCTCGACCACGCCGCGCAGCCAGCCGCGTCGCGCTGCCAGGTGCGCCAGGGGCACGGCGATCACGAAGGCGGCGAGCACCGCCACACCGGCCTGGACCACGTGGGAGCCCAACAGGGAGACGACCATGCGGGAGTTGTCCAGGAGCCAGCTCACGGGGCCAGCACCCCCGAGACCCGGCCCGAGCGGTCCACGACGACGCGGGTGCCGGCGTGGTCCTCGACGTGGAGTGTGCGCGAGGAGGACCCCGCGCCGATGAAGGCCTCCACGAAGGCATCGGCCGGGTGGGCGAGGATCTCGGCGGGCGTGCCCGCCTGGGCGACGTCCCCGCCGGGGCGCAGCACGACCACCTCGTCGCCCAGGCGGAAGGCCTCGTCGATGTCGTGAGTGACGAAGAGGATGGTCTTGCCGAGGTCACGTTGGAGGCGGGCGAGTTCGTCCTGGAGTTCACGGCGCACGATGGGGTCGACCGCCCCGAAGGGCTCGTCCATGAGGAGGATGTTCGGATCGGCCGCCAGTGCCCGCGCCACTCCGACCCTCTGCTGCTGCCCGCCCGAGAGCTGCCAGGGGTAGCGCTCCCCCAGTGCGGGGTCCAGGCCGACGAGGTCGAGCAGCTCCCGCGCGCGCTCGTGGGCGGTGCGCCTCGGGCCCCCCTGGAGCAGGGGCACGGTGGCGACGTTGTCCAGGACGCTGCGGTGTGGGAGGAGGCCGCCGGACTGGATGACGTACCCGATGCGGCGACGCAGGTCGACGGGGTCGAGGTCGGCGACGTCGTCCTCGTCGATGAGGATGCGCCCCCGGGTGGGGTCCACCATGCGGTTGACCATGCGCAGGAGCGTCGTCTTGCCGGACCCACTGGTCCCCACCAGGACCACGCAGGCGTGGGAGGGGATCGTGTGGGTGAACTCCCCGACGGCGACGGTGCCGTCCGGGTAGGTCTTTCCGGCGTGCTCGAAGCGGATCATGGGCCGCCTTCCTGGGATGGGGGTGCTGGCGGGGTGTGTCGGTCGCGGACTGTGTCGGTCACGGACTGTGTCGGTCACGGGGCCGGGCTCCTGTCCACGCTAGTGGAGGGCCCTTGGGTGCGCGCGCTGGGTGCGCGAGCACCCGCCCCTGCGCGCGCGGCGTGGTCGCCGCACTGTTTCACTGGTCGGATGGGAGTCATCGCATGAAGGTCCACCGCGTGGACGTCGGTTCCGGCGGGTTCACCCGGCGGCGGGCCGGGAGGGGGTTCACCTACTGGGGAGCCAATGGTCGACGCGTCACGAACGCCGAGCAGCTGGAACGGGTCCGCGCGCTCGTCATCCCACCCGCCTGGCAGGAGGTGTGGATCGCGGCCGACGCCGACGCCCACGTCCAGGCGACCGGGGTCGACGAGGCCGGCCGCACGCAGTACCTCTACCATCCGGCGTGGCGTGAGCAGCGCGACCGCGAGAAGTTCCTGCGTGCAGTGGCCTTCGCCGACCTGCTGCCCTCCGTGCGACGTCGGGTGACCAGGGACCTGCGGGGGCACGACGAGCGGCGCCGCGCACTGGCGGCCGCTGTGCGGATGATCGACTCGATGGCCCTGCGGGTGGGCGGCGAGCAGTATGCGGAGGAGAACGGGTCCTTCGGGGCCAGCACCCTGCGTCGTCGCCATGTGGCGGTCAGGGGCGACACCGTCCACCTGGTGTTCCGCGGGAAGTCCGGGAGCGAGTGGGACGTGCGCTCCACCGACACCGATCTCGCGGCCTTCTTCACCGACCGACCCAGGACCCCCGGTTCAGCGCCGGCGGTGTGCTGGCCGGAACAGCAGGGACGCAGGCGCCTGTGGCACGGGATCTCCGCTTCCGACATCAACGCCTACCTCGGGGAGCTGTCCGGTGGCCACTTCACCGCCAAGGACTTCCGCACCTGGCAGGGAACCGTGGTGGCTGCCGGTGCCCTCGCCGAAGCCGCCTCTGCGGGTGAGACGTCACCTGCGGCTGTGGTCGCCGCGGTGAGGGCGACGGCGGAGTACCTGCACAACACTCCCGCCGTGGCACGCGACTCCTACATCGATCCCCTGGTCATCGAGCTCTTCGAGAAGGGCAGGGTCATCCGGGGCCGGCCCACCGACCGCAAGGTGCTGGCCCTGCTCACCGGGTGAGCAGCGGGCCGTCGCACACCTCGACCTCAGTCCGCCACAGTGACGACGACCTTGCCCTGTGCGGCGCCGGAGCGACTGGACTCCAGTGCCTCCGCGCCGTCCTCCAGGGGGAAGGTCCGGTCGACGTCGACCCTCAGGGATCCCCGTGCGGCGAGGTCCAGCAGGTGGGCCAGGCGTGGCCCGTCGGGTCGCACCCAGATCCAGTGCCCTCCGTGCTCCTCCACACCGGGATCCGCGATGGACACGTGTCGGCCGCCCCCGACCAGTACGGCCAGCGTCGTCCCCAGCACGCCACCGACCAGGTCGACCACTGCTGAGACGCCATCCGGGGCGACCTCCCGGATCCTCTCGGTCAGGCCCTCGCCGTGGGCCACCGGGGTCACCCCGATCGCCCGGAGCTTGTCGTGGTGGCGCGGCGAGGCGGTGCCGATGACGGTCGCCCCCGTTGCCACGGCCAGCTGGGAGGCGATGTACCCGACCCCGCCGGACGCTGCGTGGATGAGGACCGTGTCCTGTGCGGTGATGCCGAGCGTCTCCACGCAGCGCAGTGCTGTCAGGCCCGTCAGTGGCAGGGCCGCGGCCTCGTCGAAGCCGACACCGTCGGGCACGTGCGCGACCGATGTCGCGGGGACCGCGACGTACTCGGCGAAGGTGCCACCGTGCACGACGTCCTTGCGCGCGTAGGAGGCCACCCGGTCCCCCACCTCGAACTCGGGCACGTCGGGTCCCAGTGCCGCGACCTCACCGGAGACGTCCCAGCCGGGGACCACGGGAAAGACGACGTCGAGCAGCCTGTCCAGGCCACCCGCCATGAGCTTCCAGTCCACGGGGTTCACCGCCGCCCGGTGGACCTTGACCAGGACGCACCCGGGTCCCACCTTCGGGACGGGTACATCGTCGGAGAGGGACAGGACATGGGGCTCCCCGTAGTGGGAGTACGTCAGCGCTCGCATGACCGGTACAACGTCGACGTGGGTCGGGGCATTCCACGGACAGGGTCCGGCACGCCAGACGAGGACGGGAACCGGCGGGCCGACCCGCCGCCGCGCACGCGCCTCACCGGCGCCGCTGGGAGCGACCCCTGACGACCCGCTTGCCCTCGGCGCGGGTCGGCACCCGCGCAGCCGTCTCCCCCACGACGTGCTGGAGCCACTCCCGGTCCTCCCACATGTCCCCCGTGATCCGCCAGTACTGCCTGGACCCCGTGTACGCCTCGCCCTTGAGGTCCTCGGTCAGACGTGGGTCGTTGAAGGAGGTGATCTTCAGGCACAGCACACCATCGGTGACGAAACCCAGGACCCGCCCGTCCAGGTACAGCGCATGGCCGCCGAACATCCGCCGGACCGCCACCGGCAACGGGGCCAGCTGGTCACGGATGTGGTCGACGTCCTCCTCGCGGGTGGCCATGCTGTGAGCCTATGGCCCGAGCGCCCGACCTGCGAGGGCGCGCCGCCCTCGTTGATGTCCGCGGACACGGGAGGGAACGCCCGCCCACCCCACGGCGTGACGCCCGGGGTCACGCGCACGTGCGGCGGGCACCCGACGGGGAGCGGGCGTTCAGCGCGCGGCTCGGCGGGCCTTCAGCCAGGCATCGACCGCGTCCCAGAGTGAGATCCCGACGACGCCGAACCCGAGGAGGACGCCGAGGATGCGCCACGTCTCGTGGTCCACCCCTCCGATGTCGGACAGGTGGTCCACGAGGGCGGGGTTCACGAGGATTCCGCGCCCCAGCAGCGTCAGCGTCCAGCTGGTGAAGAGGACGGAGAGCGCGGTGTTGACGACGGCGAGGCCCGCGGTCCAGTGCCCCCGGGCGTGGACGACGACGGCGAGCGCCGCCTCCAGGCCGATCAGCACCAGCAGTGCCCCCACAGCCCACGGCCACAACGCGGGACTGAGGAAGGGCAGGGACTCGCCGCCCACGCGCACGAGGCCCAGGGTGCCGTCCCAGGCGATGGCAGCCGCGGCGAGGGAGAGGAGCACCAGGGAGGCGACCATGTCCGAGCGCCCGCTGCCCACCTCCTTCGGCTCAGGGAGCCGGTCGACGTCCCACGTGGTGCCCGTCTCGGCGCCGGTGCGTTCCATGGCCGCGAAGACGAGCGTCACCCAGAAGCACACGTGCAGGGCGACGGTCAGACCCGCGGCCACGGACTGTCCGATGATCTGTCCGATCGGGGCGCCCGCGAGGGACTGCCCCAGGGCGACCGCGCCGAACACGCAGGCGGGGACGATGGCGAGCAGCAGCTTGAGCAGTCGCCACCACGCGAGGTAGTGGCGGGGACCGATCAGCTGGAGGGGTCGCTCGGCGAACCGTGCCGCGAGGACGGCCGGGTCGCCGAGCTCATTGAGCACCGCGCGCTCCGCCCCGTCCTCGTCCTCGCCCTGCTCGGTGCGTGCCGCCGTCGCCTCGGCGATGGAGGCACGGAGTTCCTCGCGCACGTCGTCCTGCGCGGTGGCGGGAAGGCTGCGGGTGACGGCGTGGAGGTAGCGATCGGTGAGTGTGGTGTCCGTGCTGGCTCCCATGTCAGTGCTCCTCGTGCATCGGTGCGGAAGTCGGTGGTCGGGCGTTCAGGGGGTGGGTGTCCCCGGGGTGTCATCGGGTGCGGTGACCCTTCCCGTGTCCCCCACGAGACGGTCGATGGAGGCGGTGAGCCCGCGCCACTCCCGGTCCAGGGCCTCGGCCAGGCGCAGCCCCTCGGGGGACGTCCTGTAGAACTTCCGCGGTCGGGCCTCACCGGTGTCCCACTCGCTCGTCAGGTACCCCTGCTTCTGGAGGCGGCGGAGCAGGGGGTAGAGGGTGTTGGCGTCAGTGCTGAAGCCGCGTGCATCCAGTTCCTGGAGGAGGCCGTAGCCGTAGCCGGGCACACGCAACAGTTCCAGGCACGCGAGGACGACGGTGCCCCGTCGCAGCTCCTGCAGGTGTGCGCTGAAGTCCTCCTCCATGTCCACAACAATACTGTGTCGGACACACTATTGGCAATGGGCCGCGACGTGCCCGAGGAGGATGACGCACCCGCGGGTCCGGTGCTCACCGCAGTGCGTCGAGGAACCCGAGCGAGCGGGCCAGCACCTGCTCGGTGGCGGCGGAGTCGTGCGAGGGCAGGGAGGAGTCGGTGAACAGGTGCCGGTCGCCCGGGTACTCGAAGACCTCGACCAGGTGGTCCCCCACCGACCCGGCAGCCTCGCGGGCCGCCTCGAGGTCGCCCTCGTGGGCGAAGAAGGGGTCCTCGGACATGCCGTGCACCTGGGCGGGGACGTCCTGCGGCCACGGCCCGAAGGCCCAGGGGGCGGTGAGGGAGACGAATGACTCGTACAGCAGGGCGCCCCGACTGTCCGGTCGGGTCTGGGCGCGTTCCTGCGCCAGCGCCGCGCCCCAGGAGATGCCCGCCCACACGATGCCACCGGGCACCGGGCCCATCGCCTCCACCGCGGCGTCCGCGCGTCGTCCGAGTTCCTCCTGCCCCGTCTCCTCGACGAGGGCGAACCCTGCCTCGGTGCTGGCGGGGAGCTGCCCCTCGAACAGGT
>NZ_CCXH01000282.1 GCF_000820725.1 Actinomyces polynesiensis
GGTCACCACGCGGTGGCCGCCCTCGCGCAGTCGCTCGGCGAGGGCGAGGACCCCGGGGGTGAGTCCCCGAACGTGGTGGAGGAGGACGACTGTCGGGTCGGCAGTGGTCGGACCGTCGGCTCCGCGCGGCGGGGCCCCGGGGGCGGTGTCACCGGCGTCGCGCCCGGGGGCGGTGGATCCACTGGGTGAGGTCTCCGGTGCGTTCTCAGCTGGGTTCGTCGGGGTCATCACGGTCTCCTTCGCACGTGTGCTGGGATCCTCCCATGCAGCCCGGGGTCGCGCAGGACGGGCCGGGATCGGGCACTGCGCCCCGCTGGGCCGGGACGTTCCGCCCCGGAGGGCTCAGGCGACGCCCTCGTCGGCGGACCCCGCGCTGCCCCTGCCCGGCTCGCCACGCCCCCCGACCTCCAGGACCACGACCACGGCGACCACGAGGAGTGCGGCGACCGGGAGACTGAAGGGGAGCAGTGCGGAGGCGGCGACCGCGACCCCGAGCACGGGCACGAGCACGTCCTGCGCAGGGGTGAGTGCTCCCTGCAGCGTCAGGACCCACACGGCCACGATGAAGACACCCACCGGCACCGTGAGGGTGGCCGCGGCAGCGGAGGCGGCGAGGCCGGTCGAGTGCGTGTCGTGGTCGATGGCGACCTCGATGCCGGCCGAGAAGGCGCCGGCCGCCGCGAAGACCACGTAGTGCCCGTACCCGAACACCAGGGAGCTGCCCAGGGAGCCCAGACGCTCGTCGTGCTCGCGGGAGAAGTAGGTCCACCACATCCCGGCCGCCAGGGTGAGCCCGCACACCGCGATGAGGACGAGCGGCCCGAGGTGTTCGACGTGTTCGCCGCCGTCGACGACCGCCGAGGTGGAGGCCAGGACGGACTCCCCCAGGACGATCAGGGTGAAGAGCCCGTAGCGTTCCGCGATGTGGCCGGGGTGCCACGGGGTGGGCCGCGACCTCTCGGCCCACACGGGCACGGCCAGTTCGCCGAGCACCAGGAGGAGGAAGACGAGGACCCCGCCGCCCCCGGGGAGCCAGAGGCGGGCGACCCACAGCACCTGGAGGGCGGTGATGCCGACTGCGTAGCGCAGGGAGGTGGTCCTCAGCTCGGGGGCGCCACGGGAGGCCCGCAGCCACTGGGCGACCATCGCCAGACGCATGATGACGTAGCCGATCGTGACGAGTGTCCAGTCGCCCTCGTCCATGGCGGGGGCGGCGCCCGCGGCGAGGACGAGGACGCCTCCCATCTGGAGGATCGTCACCACGCGGTAGAGCCAGTCGTCGGTGTCGAAGGCCGTCGCGAACCAGGTGAAGTTCATCCACGCCCACCAGATGGCGAAGAAGACCATCAGGTAGGCGCCCACGCCGGAGACGACGTGGTCCCCCGACTCCGCATGGTGCAGCTGGGTGGAGGACAGGGAGACGGCGACCACGAACACGAGGTCGAAGAAGAGCTCGAGGGGCGAGGCCGCGCGGTGGGTCTCGGAGGGATCGCGGGGGCGCATCCGCGTGAGGCCGAAGCGCGGCTGTTCGGTGGCGGGCATGTGTGGCCCCTTCCGGCTGGGTCTGGGGGTCCGTGTCGGGACGGGGGCGATTCCACGAGGGCGACCCCGCCCCGTCGGAGGGAGGAGGCACGGAGCCGGTGCCGGTGTCCCCGGCCCTCGACCGGACCGCACGCCGGGCTGCCCGTGGAGCTGGGCGCGGTGGAGGGGTTGCCGTGGACCTCCTCGGCGCACGTCGCACCGCCCGTGGACCGAGGAGTCCAGCGCGGGGGCCGCACGCCGGTGGAGAATGTGGTCATGGAGCCCTCATCGCAGGACATCGACCGCTGGGACGAGCTGGCCCGGGCCGGACAGGCACACGGGGGGACGCTGCGGGTGTTCGGTGACTTCTTCGGCAAGCCCCTCGACAACTTCCACCGCCCCGCCTCCTGTGAGGAGGGATCGTCGGGGGAACTCCGGGTGCACTTCACGGGTGGGGAGGTGCTCTCGGTGTGGGGACCTCGGGACGTCGAGATCTCCGGGTCCGCGTTCCGCATCGGCGGTGCCCGACGGGTGTTGTGGGAGTGGTACTACTACGGACGTCCTGCCGCGCCCGAGAACCTCCGTTTCATCGAGCACGTGGTGCGTGGGCCCGTCGTGCGCGTGACCCGGTCCGGGATCCGCGACCGTGGGATCACGCGTCGTTGGCATCTCAGGAGCGGCGACGCTGCTGCGGAGCTGGTCGACCACTCCTGACGCGGGTCGCCACGCCCCCTCAGTTGTCGGAACGTGAGAAACGGTTGTGCATCCCGTTGCTGGCGATGAGGAGGACGCGGTCCAGGAGTGACTCGGTCTCGTTGCGGACGGTGGCGGCGAGCGCCTCATTCGCACCGGCGAGGGCCTCACGGAGTGCGCCCTCGTCGGACAGCGTGGAGACACCCTCGTCGGTGGTGCGGATGCTGGCGTGCCCGGCACTCAGGACCCGCTGCTGGTACCGCTCGATCTCCGGGATCGTGTCACTGAAGTGGGCGTCCGCCAGCGCGGCGACGACGCGGCTGGCCCAGTAGAAGTTCTCCGTCGTCACGCGGGCCGTCGTGTCCGAGAGGTAGTCGGGGATGGTGTCGACGTTCGTGTACAGCGGCACCAGGGCATTGAAGGGGTTGGAGGCGAAGGCCACCCACTGCACCGCTCGCGAGGACTCCGGAGCGTGGGGCCGCACCTGCAGGACGGAGAGCTGGCTGTGCCGGTTGATCCCGATGGGCCGCAGCAGGTGGCGCTGTGCCTCGGTCCCCATCTGCGAGTACGGGTCGTACTCGGTTCCCTGGTAGTGGGAGCTCAGGACGTCCTTGACGTCCTCGATGGTGATCCGGCGTTCGGGCACGCGCGCCCACGGCAGGTCATCGGAGCTCGGCGTGTAGCGGGGGGCCGGTCCGTCCCACTCCCCGCTGTGACGGTTCAGTGTGCGCTGCATGTACCAGGCACGCGGGGTGTTGTAGACGTGGTCGGCGTCCGAGTGCGAGCCGAAGGCGTCGCGCGGGTTGAGCGACCCGTCCAGGGAGAGGTCGAGGTGGTTGTCGGAGATGAACTCACGCAGGTCGGGACTGGCGAGGTGTTCGCGCCCCTCCCCCAGCGCGTCCTCGACGTCGAAGCTGTCGATGCCGAGCTGGTTGGGCATGGTGACGTAGGTGTCGTCGGGCACGCGCCGGGCGATCCAGTGGTGACCACCGACCGTCTCGAGCCACCAGATCTCATCGACGTCGGAGAAGGCGACTCCGTTCGCCTCGTAGGTGCCGTACTGCTCCAGCAGCGCGCCCAGACGCAGGACGCCCTCGCGCGCGGAGTGGATGTAGGGCAGGACGAGGGTGAGGAAGTCCTCCTCGCCGATGCCGCCGGCCTGCTCGGGGACGAAGTCGGGGGTCCCCTCGGTGCCGCGAGCGGGACGGTACTCGACATACGGATCGGCGCCCAGCACACGCTCGTTGGTGGTCAGCGTCTCGGTGGCGCTCATGGCGACGTTGGCGGCATTGATGCCGGCCTCGCCCCAGATGCCCTCGTCGAGGACGGCGTTGGGGGCGGCCGTGTAGCGCAGCGGTTCCTCGGGCAGTTCCACGGTGAGGTGGGCGATGACGGAGGTGTAGGTGCGCGGCTGGTCCTCCGGGTGGACGACGACGATGCGCTTGGGGTTGAACTCGCCATTGGCGGAGTCCTCGTTGCGCGCCACCAGGGGAGAGCCGTCGTAGCTCGCGCCCTTGCCCACCAGAATCGTCGTGCAGCCCACGGGTGTGTCCCCCTCGATGTCGTCGATCACGCCGGTCGTGACCATGGTAGGCACGGATGGAGCTGTGAGGCGTCCGACCTCCACGTGCCGTCACTGTCCTGTGCGGTCCCCGGCGTGCCCGGGTGCGCCACCCTCCGGGCCACCGGAGGGACTGCTTCCCGCCGGGCCCCGGCCTCTCACGTGGGCAGGTACCCGTTGACGGCGGCGATGACCACCAGGGTCACGAGGAACCCGACCACGTAGTTCAGCCAGAGGAAGCGCACCCATCCGGCGTGGGCCGCTGCCGAGTCCTCGTCGGTCACGTTCCACCAGGGCAGGACGGAGACCGCGTAGACCAGGCACAGGGGTGCCACCCATCGGGCCGCGCCTCCCGCGAGGAGGAGCAGCAGGGCCGCCAGGGTGTACCCGGCGGCCGCGACGCGCACCGTCGCCCGGGCGCCGATCTGCGTGGCCACCGATCCCAGCCCCGCTCCCGGTCGGGGATCACGTCCTGGACCGCGCCGAAGGCCTGGGAGGCCATGCCCCACAGGAAGAAGGCCACCAGTGGTGCGACCACTTCTCGCGAGGCGAGTGGCGTCGACGTGGAGGGCGCTGCCGCTGCGAGACCCACCAGTGCCGGTCCCACGAAGTGGGTCGCGGATGTGGCCGAGTCCAGGAAGGGGATCTCCTTGAAGCGCAGGTGGGGCGCTGAGTAGGCCACCACCGCGAAGAGGACCACGGCCAGGACCACGGCGGCCGCCGGCCCCGCGAGGACGGCCAGTGCCACCGCCCACGGAACCGTGGTCACGACGACAGCGATGAGGACGGTGTGGTGCTGGCGTCGGGGCACCAGAGCGCCCTCGACCCCACCCTTTCGGGGGTTGAGCAGGTCGGACTCGTGGTCGAAGACGTCATTGATGCCGTACATCGCCAGGTTGTACGGGATGAGGAAGAAGAGGGTCCCCACCACCAGCGTGGCGTCCACCTGCCGGGTCAGCAGCCACAGGACCAGGGAGAAGGGGTAGGCCGTGTTGATCCACGACAGCGGCCGCGACGCTGCGAACAACATCTTCACAGTGCTCATCGGCGTGTTCCCTCCTGGACCTCCATCGGAGCGCCGTGCGGGTGGCGGGCTCCACCGAGACGGCGCAGCAGCACCGGGGCCAGTGCAGCGGTGAGGACGATGTAGGCGAAGTCCTCCAACGGGGCGAGCCCGATGCGCAGACCGGAGGTGAGCGCCCAGTCGTAGGCGATGATCCCGAAGTGGATCAGCAGTGAGTCGAAGAAGGCCGTCAGCAGCGCGAGGACAGCGAGTGTCGCCCTCGTCGACGGGTCCCCGGGGCTGCGCCCGACGCCTCGCCCGCACAGGACGGCCAGCACGAGGGCGGGTGCCAGGAAGGCGGCATCGAGGACGAGGTAGGTCAGTGACGCGCCGCCGCCGTGCCATTGGCTCGACACCACGAGGCCCGGGACGAGGACGAGCACTGCGAGCACGGGCAGGAGCTCCACGACTCGTGCCCGGCGCCCGCCCTCCCCGAGCAGGCGGGTGGCCGCGGAGTCGACCACCAGCGGGAGGTGGGAGAGGAAGGTGAGGAAGAGGACCTCTTCCACGGGGAGTTCGCGCGCCAGCAGCCATCCCGTCTGCCAGGGTCCCGCCCCGCAGAGGAAGATCCCCGACCCGATCCCGGCCAGGTCCCACAGGAGCAGGACCACGACGCACAGCGCAATGGTCACCAGCGCGGGGCGCGGGGTGCGGAACACGGCGAGTCGCCACCGGCGGTCGACGAGGAGCATGCAGGCGGCCGAGCACAGGAGGAGACCTCCGTAGAGCCAGCCGGTTCCGCTCAAGACGTGCCCCCGATGAACGGGCCCCCGGGCAACGCTCCCCCGGGGAACGGATCCCCGACGGGTTCGGACCCGCTGCGCCCGGGGGCGTGGGCCGACTCCAATGCCGCGACCGAGTCCATCGGCAGCGGACCCGCCGCGGTGCGTGGTCGAGCAGGGGCGGGCGGTTCGGGAAGCGGGCCCGCAGACGTGTCGCCGTGGAGTCGCTTGAGGACGTTCTCCGCGCTGATGAGGGCCATGGGGACACCGATGCCCGGGGTCGTCGTCTGCCCGGCGTGGAGGAGCCCGTCGACCCGGCGTGAGGCCGATCCGGCGCGGAGGAAGGCCGACTGGGACAGCGTGTGGGCCGGTCCAAGGGCGTTGCCGTGGCGGGAGTGGTGGAGGAGGGCGTGGTCCGCAGGTCCCAGGGTGACCCGGGTGCGGATGCGACCGGCGAGGTCGGGGATGCCGGCCCAGGTCGCCACCTGTTCGACGGCGCGGTCGACGGCCTCCTCGACCTCGACGTCCCCGGGCACGTCCCCCGTCCCGTGCCCGCGGGTGATGGAGCCGTGTCCGATTCCCTCGTCGGCGGCCACGAGCACCAGGAGGAAGAGCGTCTCGCACCCCGGCGGCGCAGTGTCGGGGTCGGTGGCGCCCGCGCGACAGGCGTAGACCGAGGCCGGGTCGGGCACTCGGGGCCCTCCACCGAAGATCGCGGCGAAGTTCTCCTGCCAGTCGTCGGTGAAGAAGAAGGAGTGGTGGGCGAGCTCGGGCAGTTCCCCCTCCACGCCGAGCATCGCCAGGACCGTCCCGATCCCGTCGGTGGAGTGTTCCCAGTAGCGCGGGGAGTGGGACCGCAGGTGGGCGGGCAGGAGCGCGGTCTCCGTGTGCCACAGGTCAGCCGTGGACACCACGACGTCACCCGCCACGTCGACCGCCCGCCCGTCCCCGTGCCCGTCCCTGTCCCTGTCCCTGACCCTCAGTCCCGTCACCGTGGCGCGGGTCCTCCCCCTGCCACCTGGACGGGTGAGGATCTCCTCGACCTCGCAGCGGGTGTGGATGCGGACTCCGGCCGCCAGGACCACGTCCCTCACGGCATCCACGACACGTCGCATCCCCCCGCGGGGGTGGAAGACCCCCTGCTCCAGGTCCAGGTGGGTCATCAGGTGGTACATCGAGGGCGCCATGGAGGGCGCGGTCGAGAGGAACACCGCGTGGAAGGTGAGCATCTGGCGCAGCACGGGGTCCTGGACCACCCGGGACGCCTGGGTCTCCAGCGACTCCGTGAGCAGGCGCACCAGACGTGGGAGGCCGACGAGGACGTCCCTGTTGAGCCAGGGCAGCACGGACTGGAAGTTCGTGTGGAGGAAGTTGTCCATGGCCAGGGAGTAGGTCTCCCCCGCCGAGGCCAGGTGTGCCCGCACGGCGGCACCCGCGCCGGGTTCGCGTCCCTCGAAGAGCTCCACGACGCGTTCGACCCCGGAGCGGACGTCCACGGGATCCCTCCTGCCGGCGAAGAGGCGGTAGGCGGGGTCGAGGGCGACGAGGTCGAGGTGGTCCTCCACCCGTGAACCCATCAGCGCGAAGAAGTGCTCGAAGACCTCCGGCATGAGGTACCAGGTGGGACCCGTGTCGAAACGGAAACCGTCGACGCGGATCTCACCGACCCTGCCGCCCACGTCCGGGCCACGGTCGAAGAGGTCCACCTCGTACCCGTCGCGGGCCAGGAGCCCTGCGGTGGCCAGACCCGCCAGACCTCCCCCGATGACCAGGGCGTGGGGTGGCGCACCGCTGGCGGGACGCCGGGTCACGTGGGGGTGGCGCGTGTTCCTCACTTCGTCCCTCCCGCCACGGACCGGGAGGGTCTGCCACTTCCGGTGCCCGGTGCGGACACGTCCTCCCTGAGGAATGCCCGTGCCACCAGCACCGCCTTGCGCGCATCCGGCACCCTCACGCGCGTGCGGGCGAGTTCCCGGGCAGGTGTCGCGGCGATGCGGTCGTTGAGTTCACCGAAGAGGAGGTGGGCGGTCCTCACAGCGGCCCGGCTGGAGTCGGGCAACTGGGCGATCGCTGTGTCGGCGGCCCGCAGGTCCGCGTCGATCTCCGTGACGAGGCGGGACTTGGTCGCCTCGTCGAGCGTGTCGGGCGTGACGCCGGGGAAGTAGGTGCGCCCCAGCTCCCCTGAGTCGGTGGAGAGGTCCCTGAGGAAGTTCACCTTCTGGAAGGCGGCCCCGAGGCGCTCGGCGCCCGGGCGCAGACGCACCCAGGCCTCCTCCCGGTCGGGTTGGTCGTGGAGGAAGCAGCGCAGGCACATGAGGCCCACGACCTCTGCGGAGCCGTGGACGTACTCCTCCAGGCTTCCCCGGTCGTGTGCGCTGCGTGTCAGGTCCGCCCGCATGGAGTCGAAGAACGGGCCCACGAGTTCTGCGGTGATGCCCACCCTCCGGGCGGTGGGTGCGAAGGCATGGATGACGAGGTCGGTGGAGAACCCGCGCGGGATGGCGGCGAGCACGTCCTGCTCGTAGCGGTCCAGGATCGTCCTGACCTCCTGGGTGGACAGGTCCGCGCAGGCCCCGTCCACGACCTCGTCAGCGACGCGCACCATGGCGTAGACGTCGCGCACCGCAGTGCGCACCGGCTCCCGCAGGAGTCGCACGGCCATGCCGAAGGAGGTCGAGTACTGCCCGATGACGACGGCGGCCGCCTCGTGCGCGGCACGCTCGAAGAGCCGCGCCGGAGTGGTGGTGGGACGTGTCATCGGCTCCGTGCCTCCAGGGTGTCGGTCAGTGCCACGAGTGCCCGGGCCAGTGGCTCCGGGACGCTGGGATGGGTGAAGTGGGTGCGGGCCGAGTCGTGCAGTGCCGCGGAGAGCTCCCGGGCATGGTCGTCTGCGCCGCTGGAGACGATGACCTCACGTGCGAGGTGCTCCGCCTCCTCGGAGTCCCCCCGTCCCAGGTCCTCCCAGATCGACGGCCAACGCGCATCGCGGGAGGCGGCCCACACGGTGAGCACCGTGTGCTTGCGGCGCCTGAGATCCGAGGAGGTGGACTTGCCGGTGAGTCCGGGGTCTCCCACGGTGCCGAGCAGGTCGTCCACGACCTGGAAGGCGCCCCCGAGGTCCCGGGCGCCGGCGGCCAGCTGCGCGGTGGGCGTCGGGCCCAGGCCCCCGAGGACCGCGCCGCAGGCAATCGGCGCCTCGAAGGAGTAGACCCCGGTCTTCAGGCGGGCCAGGTCCAACAGGTCCTCCTCACGGGGGCGTGCGGCGGGGGTGGTCGAGATGTCCCGCAGCTGGCCCTCAGCCGTGCGTCTGAGTGCCTCGTCGACGATGTCCACGACACGCGACATGGAGGGGCCGGCATCCGCGAGCAGGCGGTAGGCGCCGGTGAGTGCCAGGTCCCCGGTGATGATCGCCGCCGAGGCCCCGGTGTGGGTGGCATCGACGTCCCCGCCGTCGCGGGCCACACCCATGAGGGCGGCCGCGACGGTGGGACGCCCTCGTCGCTGGACGTCACGGTCCATGATGTCGTCGTGGATGAGGAATCCGGTGTGGAGGATCTCGAAGGCGGCCCCGACACCGGCGGCCGCGGCCAGGGTCGCGGGATCCATCCGCGTGCCCGCGCCGGTGGCGACCGTGAGGACGAGGAGGGGGCGGATGCGTTTGCCTCCCTGGCAGGACTGGGCCAACAGGTCCCACAGACGCGTGAACGACGGGTCCGTGGCCTCTGCGCGACGCAGGTCCAGGAAGGCCTCGAGTCTGGCGTCGACGAGACCGAGGAGGTGCTCCTGCACCGAGGCCGTCGTCATCCGGGACCGTTCCACTCGTCCAGTTGCCGCACCATCCAGGGGCTGAATGCGAAGGGAGCGCCCTCGACCGCCTCTCGTACCCGCGCCAGGGGCGTCCAGGCCCACTCGGCCACCTCGTCGGGGTTGGGGGACATGTCGGGACGGGGGTCGACCCGCAGCACGAGGACGGGGCAGAACTCGTTCTCCACCACTCCGGAGGCATCCGTGGCCCGATAGGTGAAGGCGGGCAGGACCGTCTCGAATGCCGCGGTCGGGCCGACATCGATGCCGAGCTCCTCCTCGAGGCGCCGACGGGCGGCGTCGGACTCCGACTCGCCGGGCTGCGGGTGGCCGCACACGGAGTTGGTCCACACCCCCGGCCAGGTGGCCTTCGTGAGGGCGCGCCTGGTGAGGAGCACCTGGTCGGACGCGTCGAGGAGGTAGCAGGAGAAGGCGCGGTGCAGGGGCGTGCCGTGGGTGTGGATGTCCGCCTTCCGCGCGGAACCCGTCGGGCGTCCGTCCGGCCCGCACAGGACCACGAGCTCGTCCCCGGACTCCCCCACGGGGGCGCCGTGCACGACGGGTGTGCCACTGACCGGCTGCTCATGACGGGGCTCCATTCCTGGAATCTACCCGAAGGTCCTGCGGGGTGCGCGCGGGACGGTGCGGCAGTTGACGGCACGGGCGCACGACGCCGCCGGCCGCGCGGGCGGGCCCGGACGCGCACAGCGGTGCTCCGCCCCGTGCCGCAGTGTCGCTCCCCGGGATGTGTGCACCCCCAGCCCGGTGCATTCCGTCATTGGAACTGATCGCTTCTTGGAGTATGTTGTTCACATGATCAGCACACAGGTGGAGGGCGCTGAGCTGGACGCGCGCGAACAGCTGCGACGTGCCGGTCTCCGCGTGACCGCACCCCGCCTGGCGGTCCTCGACGTCGCCTCCGGGCGTCAGCACGCCGAGACGGACGAGATCGCAGCCGCCGTGCGTGAACGGCTCGGCTCCGTGTCCACACAGGCCGTCTACAGGGTGCTCAATGCGCTCACCGACGCCGGGCTGCTGCGCCGGGTCTCCACCGGTTCCCGCAATGCGGTGCGCTACGAGGTCCACCACCACGACAACCACCACCACCTGCTGTGCCGCGTGTGCGGCCGACTGGAGGACGTCGCCTGCGCCGTCGGTGAGGCCCCCTGCCTGGAGGCCTCCGACGACCACGGCTTCACGATCGAGGCCGTCGACGTCCTCTTCCGCGGCGTGTGCCCGTCCTGCCGGGAACGGGCAGCTGCCGCGGAGCGTCGCGCCGGGTCCTGAATCCCCGGATCCGCACCCCCAATGTCCTGCGTCCTCCCCGTCGGGAGGGCGTCACCGACCCGTCATGTCACCCAACCCAGGAGGAAACACCGTGACCGCGTTCGATCCCACCGCCCAGCACGACTCGACGAGGACGTCCACCACGCAGGCGGGCGCCCCTCGTGAGTCCGACGCGAACTCGCTGAGCGTGGGGCCCGACGGACCCCTCATGCTCCACGACGTCGCACTGGTGGAGAAGCTCGCCCACTTCGACCGGGAGCGCATCCCGGAGCGCAGCCCCCACGCCAAGGGCTCCGGCGCCTTCGGTGAGCTCGTCATCACCGAGGACGTCTCGGCGTACACCAAGGCGAAGCTGTTCCAGCCCGGTACCCGTACCCCGATGCTGGCCCGCTTCTCGACCGTGGCCGGCGAGCTGGGTTCCCCCGACACGTGGCGTGACGTGCGCGGTTTCGCCCTGAAGTTCTACACGCAGGACGGCAACTACGACATCGTCGGCAACAACACCCCGACCTTCTTCGTGCGCGACCCCATGAAGTTCCCCGACTTCATCCACTCCCAGAAGCGCATGCCCGCCTCCGGCCTGCGTGACAACAACATGCAGTGGGACTTCTGGACGCTCTCGCCCGAGTCCGCCCACCAGGTCACCTACCTCATGGGTGACCGCGGCCTGCCCCGCACCTGGCGGAACATGAACGGCTACGGCTCCCACACCTACATGTGGGTCAACGAGGCCGGGGAGAAGTTCTGGGTCAAGTACCACTTCCTCACCGAGCAGGGCGTGGAGAACCTCACCAATGAGGAGGCCGCCGAGCTGGCCGGGAAGGACGCGGACTTCCACCGCCGTGACCTCTTCGACGCCATCAACCGGGGCGACTTCCCCTCCTGGCGCGTCGAGGTCCAGGTCATGCCCTACGAGGACGCGAAGACCTACCGCTTCAACCCCTTCGACCTCACCAAGGTCTGGTCGAAGGCGGACTACCCGAGGATCCCGGTCGGCCACTTCACGCTGAACCAGAACCCGACGAACCACTTCGCCCAGATCGAGGAGGCGGCCTTCAGCCCCGCCAACACCGTCCCGGGCATCGGGGTCTCCCCCGACAAGATGCTGCTGGGCCGCACCTTCGCCTACGCGGACGCCCAGCGCAACCGCCTGGGCACCAACTTCAACCAGCTGCCGGTGAACCGGCCGATCACGCCCACGAACTCCTACGACAAGGAGGGCGCGATGCAGTTCCTGCACAGCGGGGACGCCCCGGTCTACGCGCCGAACTCCTACGGTCGCGCGTACCAGGACCAGCAGGGTCCGGTGGACAACGGGTGGGAGGCCGACGGCGAGCTGGTGCGCACCGCCTACACCCTGCACGCCGAGGACGATGACTTCGGTCAGGCCCACACCCTGGTGCGTGACGTCATGGACGATGCCCAGCGCGCCCGCCTGGTCGACACCGTGACCGGATCCCTCCTGGACGGCGTCGTGGAGCCCGTGCTCTCCCACGTCTTCGAGTACTGGCGCCACATCGACCAGGAGGTCGGTGACAGCATCGAGAGGACCTACCGCGCCAAGGCAGGCGCCACCTCCTCGGACGCCACCGCCCCGGGTGCCGCCGGGTCGGACCCGGCGCCGGCCGGCCACTGACCGACAGGCGGGCCACTGAGCAGCAGGCGGGCCACTGAGCAGCAGGCGGGCCACTGAGCAGCAGGCGGGCCACTGAGCAGCAGGCGAGCCACCCGCACCACGCGGCACCCATGGGCGGCCGCCGTCCCGACGGGGGA
>NZ_CCXH01000283.1 GCF_000820725.1 Actinomyces polynesiensis
GTCCCGACGGGGGACGGCGGCCGCCCAGTGCTGTCACCGCCGAGCCCTACAACCACCGTCCGATCACCGAGTCCGCATCGGCGCGGACCTCCTCCACCGTCCCGGTGGCGATCACGTGGCCGCCCTCGTCGCCGGCACCGGGGCCGATGTCGATGACGTGGTCGGCGTTGGCGATCATGTCGGTGTCGTGCTCGATGACGACGATGGTCGCCCCGGCGTCGAGCAGGCGGTCGAAGACCCCCAGCAGCGTGTGGATGTCGCGCGGGTGCAGGCCGATCGAGGGCTCGTCGAAGACGAAGAGCTGGTGGCGCTGACCGCGACGCAGCTCGGTGGCCAGGCGCAGGCGCTGCGCCTCACCCCCGGACAGGGACGGCGTCGGCTCCCCCAGACGCAGGTAGCCCAGGCCCACGTCCACCAGGGACTGCAGCACCCGGGCGATCGTCTGCTCCCCGGCGAAGACCTCGGCGGCGCGGGAGACCTCCAGGCCGAGCACGTCGGCGATCGTGCGGCCCTCCCAGGTGACCTCCAGCGTCCCGGGGTTGTAGCGCTTCCCGTCGCAGTCCGGGCAGCGCATGGGGACGTCGGGCAGGTACTGGAGGTCCAGGCTGAGCTCGCCGAGTCCCTGGCAGGTGGGGCAGCGCCCGGCGGCCGTGTTGTAGGAGAAGTGCCCGGTCCTCCAACCGCGCTCCCGCGCCTCCGGTGTGGCGGCGAAGAGTCTGCGGATCGGGTCGAACACCCCGGAGTAGGTGGCGGGTGTGGATCGCGCGTTGCGGCCGATGGGGGTGGCATCGACGGTGACCACGCGGCGGATCCCGCCCTCGTCGAGGTCCTGCACGTGGGCGGGCAGTGGGCGCCCCTCGGCGCGTGCCTCCAGGGCGGGAACCAGACTGTCGAGGACGAGGGCGCTCTTGCCGGCCCCCGACACCCCGGTGACGACCGTCATCACCCCCAGTGGGAACCGGACGGTGACGTCGTGCAGGTTGAACCGGTCCCCCACGTGCACGCGCAGCACGGGGTCGCCCTCGTCGAGGTGGACCTCCCGCTGCGCGCGCACGCGCTGGGGGTGGTCCTCACGCAGGAAGGGCGCGATGAGGGAGCCGGGTGTCGCCTCGATCTGGGCGACGCTGCCCTGCGCGATGACGCGCCCGCCCCGGTCGCCGGCGCCCGGACCCATCTCGACGAGCTGGTCGGCGGCGCGCAGCACCTGGACGTCGTGGTCGACCACCACCAGGGAGTTGCCGTTGTCGACCAGGGCCCCGATCGCGCCGATGAGGCCGTGGACGTCGGCGGGGTGCATGCCGATCGTGGGCTCGTCCAGGACGAAGAGCAGGCCGGTGGACCTGCTGAGGACCGTGTGGGCGAGCTGGATGCGTTGGCGCTCCCCCGTCGAGAGCGTGTCCCCGGACCGGCTCAGCGCCAGGTAGTGCAGTCCCAGGGACATCAGCGGGGCGATCGCGCGGTGCAGTTCGGTGCACAGCCGGTGGGCGAGGTCGCGGGTGTCGGGTGGGACGGAGGCCTCGATGCGGGGCACCGCCGCCTCGAGCTGACCCAGGGTGAGGTCGCAGGCCTCGGCGATGGTGCGCCCGTCCACGGTGGTGCGCAGCGCGGAGGGCGCCAGGCGGGTCCCGTGGCAGGCCGGGCACAGCCGCATGACGAAGAAGCGCTGCGCGCGGGTGGAGGTGGCGCCGCCGGTCCCCTCGTCGGCGATCTGCTCGGCGGAGTCGTAGGCGTTGACGTAGGCGGCGTTGAGGGTGATGACGTGGCCGCTCCTGGTGGGCATGACGATGCGGCGGGTCACCTCGGGGCCGTGGAGGACCGTCTCGCGTTCCTCGTCCGTGAGGTCCTCGAAGGGCACGTCGGTGCGCACGCCGAGCTCCGCGGCGACCAGGGGCATGTTGGAGTGCATGAGGCCGTGCCAGGGGGCCACCGCACCCTCGGAGATGGTGCGCGTGGGGTCGGGGACGATGCCGTGGGGGTCGATCTCGCGGACCTGGCCCAGGCCGTGGCAGCGGGGGCACGCGCCCAGGGTGTTGAAGGAGAAGTCCTCGGCGCTGGGCGCGTCGAACTCCACCCCGCACACCGGGCAGGTGCGCGTGGCCACGATCCCCTGCCGGTACGAGGGCGGGAGGCGGTGGCCGTTGGGGCACAGGTGGGATCCGATGCGGGAGTACACGAGGCGCAGGACGGCGAGGACCTCGCTCATGGTGCCCACGGTGCTGCGCGGGCCGGGAACCGGCGGGCGCTGGCGCAGGGCCAGTGCGGAGGGCAGGAAGGACACGCGGTCGACGTCGGGCTTGGCGGCCTGGCTGATGTGCCGCCGGGTGAAGGTCGACAGGGCGTCGAGGTAGCGCCGCGAGCCCTCCGCGTAGAGGACCCCCATGGCCAGGGAGGACTTGCCCGAGCCGGACAGTCCCGTGATGCCCACGAACTGTCCCAGAAGGATGTCGATGTCCACGTCACGCAGGGTGTTGACCCGGGCGCCGCGGACCTCGATGGCGTCGGGGCCCCGGCGGCGGGGGGTGGGAGTGGGAGTGGAGGCAGCCATGTCCCGCAGTGTAGGAGCGCACGAGGGTGGGGCGGGTTCCCCGGTCCGGCCCGCACGCCGCCACACGTTGACGGTCAGCTACGCAGGCGCGGCCGCGGCGCAGTCCCGGTGCCGGACGTGCCCACTGGATGGCTCACCACGGGTCGCTCCTGCTGGGTGAGGGTGCCGCAGGAGGTGGATCCGGCCAGGGACACGATGGACCCGACGCCGGCGGAAGCAACCGCCACCGGCGAGGTCACCGGGCGTCGTCGACGGACCCCGACCTATCGTGAAAAACCGATACCGCCCGAGTATATGGATTTCACGATACTCCCACGGTATACTGAAATCCTGATACGAGTCGATCGGAGGCCTCCCATGCCCACACGAAGCGCACGTCTTCGCGCACCAGCAGACTTCGGACTCGCCCTCCAGCAGGCCAGGATGGCCCAGGGCCTGTCACAGACCGACCTCGCCCGCGAGCTCGGCATCACACAGAGCACGGTCAGCGCCTTCGAGACAGGGAAGTCCACGATCCACCTGCGTCGACTCCTGGAGCTCGCCCGTGCCACCGGGATCACTTTCACCGCCACCTGGGACGACGACGATGCGACTCGCCGTTGAGCTGCACGGGACCCGTGTGGGGACCATCGACGGCGACGCACGGACCTTCGACTTCCTCCCGTCGCCCGAGGCGATCGAATTCGACGAGGAGTTCGGCTCGCGACTCTCCCGACGGATGGGGCTGGCGGCATTCGGGACGACGGTCGCGGACTTCGACGGTCTGGCGGCACTGGTGGTGGAACGCTACGACCGCAGTGACGGCACCCGTGTGCACCAGGAGGACCTCAGCCAGGCCCTCGGCGCGGAGCACAACGAGAAGTACCAGGAGATGGGTGGGGTGGTGAGCCTCCGCAGGGTTGCCGAGGTCCTCAGCCAGTACGCAAGTGCTCGGGACTTGCACCGCTTGGCGCGGATGGTGGTCCTGTCGGTGGCCGTGGGGAACCTCGACATGCACACCAAGAACATCGCTCTCCTGCACCCCTCCACCGGGGAGACGCTCCTGGCACCCGCCTACGACGTGGTTCCACAGGCCCACGGGCCCAACGACGGCAGACTCGCGCTCGCTGTCAACGGGACGTACCGCCATCAGGAGATCACCCGCGCGGACCTCGTCGCCGAGTTCACCTCCTGGGGGCTCCGACATGCCGAGCAGCGGACATCTGACGCCCTGGACGAGATCGCGGCGCTCCTGGACGAGGAGACACCGCTCGCCGGGTCCTTCCACGGACTGCTCGATGAGATCACCTCCTTCGTCGACAATCTCCGCAACGGACTCCCCGTCGGCGGAGCCCCGCGGTAGTCACCGATCGGCTGGGAGCGACGTCCCGCGTCCCCCGGTCCCCGGACGTCCCACGGACGCGTTCCGGGCGGAGGACCACCGACGCCACGAGGTGCGGGTGTCGGCCACCACCGATCCGGCGTAGGCTCGAGGTGACGTGACCACCGACACACCTGAGGAGGTGATGATCCGATGGGTGACAAGTCCCCGAAGAAGTCCGGCTCGAAGACACCCGCCGGGAAGACCCTCAAGGAGAAGCGGGCGGCCAAGAAGGCCAAGCACGACGCCAAGGCCCACGAGGCCTGACCTCTCCAGCACCGACCACAGCGCCCCGGGCCACCACGTCGTGGCACGGGGCGTCGTGCTGCGCTCCGGATCCGAATCCCGATACCGGGTCTCCGGCCCCGGGGCGGCCGTACCTTGGGAGTGTGAGCGATCCACAGAGCACCTCCCCGACGGTCCCGGACGACGGCGGCGGCACTCCCCCGCCGCCCACTGCGGCCGACGGCTGGGTGCCCGACATCCTCCCCGGTTTCGAGCGTCTCACGCTGGAGCTCGAACCTGACGAGGAGGGTGACGTCGTCGCCACGCTCGTGCGCCCCGCGCGGACAGCGGGGTCGGGGGCGGGGGGCGGGGAACACGCCGGCGAGGGCAACGCCGGGAGCACCCCAGAGGGCGACCTCCCCGATGCCGGCGTGGACGTGCTCTACGTGCACGGGTGGAACGACTACTTCTTCCAGACCCACGTCGCGGACTTCTGGGAGCGCCAGGGCGCGCGCTTCTTCGCCCTGGACCTGCGCAAGTATGGCCGCAGCATCCGTGAGCACCAGACGCCCGGGTTCATCAGGGACCTCTCCACCTATGACGAGGAGATCGGGGCCGCCCTCGTCACCATGGGTCACCCGGCCCCCGCCCCCGCGACCGACGGCGCCACCGCGCTGGTCGGTGCGGACGGCAGTGCACCGACTGCCGTCAGCTCCCTGACGGGCGTGCTCCCGGCGGGAGGCCTCGCGGCGGCCGCCGTCCGCGCACTGTTCTCGGAGCCACTCTCCGAGCTGCTCTCCCGCGGATCCACGGCCGCGGAGTCCCGACCCCTGACGGCGGGGTCCTCGACGGTGGAGGACGCTTCCGGGACCGGCGGGCCCCCGGCAGTCGACCCCGCGCCGGACCTCCTGACCTCCGCCTCGGGTCCCGAGGGGTCTCCGGAACTCCCGTCGTCACCGGCAGCCACCGCGCGCCCCGCTGACGAGGGCCGGATCGGTGCCGGGTCCCCGCCCACTCCCCCGCCGCCGACCCACGTGGCCGGGTCCGAACCACGTCATGTCGCCCATCCGGGCGAGACCCTCGCGGACGCCGCGCACATGGAGCCCGATCCCGGGCGCCGCAAACTGTTGCTGGTGGGGCACTCGACCGGGGGCCTCATCCTCAGCCTGTGGGTCTCGCGGCACTCCGGGTGGGCCGACGGCCTGGTGCTGAACTCCCCGTGGTTGGAGTTCCAGACCCGCAACATCGGACGTCGCCTGCTGGAGCCGGGGGTGCGGATGCACGCTGCCCTGGCCCCGCAGAACCGCATGGTCAACGTGGACCTCGGCCTCTACACCCGCTCGATCTCCTCCCGCTTCGACGGTGAGTGGGACTACGACCCGACCCTGCGCTCCGACGCGGGGTGGCACGCGACGCCGGCGTGGCTCTCGGCCATCCTGCAGGGCCAGGAGGCCGTCGCAAAGGGCCTGGGGATCACCGTCCCCGTCCTGGTGCTGTTCAGCGCCTCGTCCAGCCTGCCCCTGGTGTGGAGCGAGGCGGCCATGCACACCGACACCGTCCTCGACGTCGTCGGGGTGGCCCGCAGGTCCGCCGACCTGGGCAGCCATGTGACCATCGTGCGCGTCGAGGGCGCGCTGCACGACGTCACCCTCTCCGCCGCCCCCGTACGCGAAGTCGTCTGGACCGAGACGGAGCGCTGGTTTGCCGCCTACATGGGGCCGCGTCCCACCGCCCGTTCGCCGCGCCACTGAACCTGCGCCCCCCTTCCGGGGCGGGGTACCGGGCGCTGGGGTCCGGGCACCGGTCACCGGGATGCCCCGGAGCACCGGGCGCTGGGGTCCGGGCACCGGCGGGAATGGATCACCGCTCGACGCGTTGTGGTCCACGGACGGATCTCCACCATCCCCGGGAGGGCTCATGCGGCAACCAACACTGTCAGTCGGCGACCAGATCGGTCTCCTGGAGTCCTCCGGGGCGTTCGGAGTCTCCCTCGACGCGGACGCCGTGCGCGCCGCGGCCCACCGCCTCATTGAGGAGGTGCCCGACGAGGTCGCACTGGTGGCCCTGCATCCACGGTGGTTCCGGGCCTCCGACCTCGCACCCCTGGTGAGGCGTGAGGGGAAGGCCGGGTTCGTCGTCGCGGACATGACGGACGTCGACGAGTTCCTCCCCGTGGGCGTGAGGCTCCCGGACTCGCCGCTCTACCTGGTGCGCGGTGTCAGCCGTGGCGACGACCTGCGCAATGCCTCCCCGGAGGAGGCACTGCGTGAGTTCGACGCCACCGGACGACGTGGATTGACCCTGCAGGAGGGCCTCAGCTGGGCGCTCACCGATCCCGGGGTGATCGAGCCGAACGCCTGCTTCATGACGATCGCCTCCCGGAAGCAGAAGGGTGCCACGCGCACGGGCGAGCCGGTGTTCGACACCCGCACCCCCGCACTGTGGATCAGCGGAGGGACGGGCCGCGACGGTGCCGAACAACGCAACGCCCCGAAGGTCGGCTGGTGCTGGTGGCGCAACCGTCACACCTGGCTGGGGATCTCGTCGGCCGAGAGGTAGCACGTGGGTTCATTCGCGGTTCATCTCCGGGGTGAAAGACTCCCAATGGGTCAGGAGCGTGGGAGACCGGTGATGGGGTCGATGTCCTGTTTGGTGCTGTCTTCGACACCGACGACTCGCTGGTGCTCCTGCTCCTCGACAAGGTGCACGTGGGATGGATCCAGGACATCGAAGACCGGGTCCAGAACTGCGCCCGTGCCGTCAGGCTTCCGGCGACGGTAGAAGATCCACCCCCTCGCCTCTGCCCACAGCAACAGCCTGTCCAGACCGAACAGAGCCACTGTCGCACCAACTGCGACCAGGATGACAGTCATCTGCGCTCTCCCTGTGACGCAAGGGCCGAGCCATGCGCTTCTCGCTTGGATGGACCCGGCTGAGTCAACATTACTGCTGCTGCGATCCGTCTCTTGCCCCTCAGCGGCGCATCAATCGGCTCACGCATTGACATTGCTGGTGGATACACGGACCAACAGTCTAGGTAGCGAGATGGGCCCGACTCGGCCGCGCCCATGCTGCATTGCCCCCAGGTGTTGGTCAAGTGGTCTTATGCCACGCACCAATCTCAACGGTGGTGAGCATGCCGATGTCCAAACTCTCCAGTTGCTCGTAGGCCTCGGCCAGCGAGGGGTCTCCGTCGCCCTGCGAGCTGTTCCAGGTGCTGGAGTCCTCCAACGGGTCCTCGCCCGGTGGGACGAACAGCGCTGGCGTCTGCCCCTGGGTGAGCTGGACGGCGAACGCCCACAGCCGCTCAGCACCTGCGCCTGCCAGTTCCCCCGTCCACTCCAGGTCCGCAGTGGCGATCCCTCCGGGCGCGAGGGTGATGAGCGGCTGCTCGTCCTCGCCGGGCGTCCCCGACCCGGTCAGGTTCCTCTGTTCCGCCGTCCACAGGAACGTCGACCCCCAGTCCCCGTATCCACCGATGCCGGGGTACCCCTGGACCGTGCAGGTGTGTGAGGAGGTGTTGGTGACCATCAGGTGTGAGTAGCGGTGACCCATGGCCACGTCGAAGCCGCGCAGGAGGAAGGCGACGTCATCAGCGCTGCAGGACCCGTCGCTCTGCTGCGCCGTGGCGCCGAGCCGGAGGAGGGCGCTGCGCTGGTCGGCGTCAAGGCCGGAGGGTTCCGGCACCGGCGAGACGGTCGCCTGGTCCCACCCGCTGCCGAGCTCCCCCTCCGAGGGCTCCCCGACCGACTGGGGCGCATCGGGGCTCGCCACCGTGGTCGGGGACGCGGCCCCCGTCGACCGGGACTGATCGGATCCCGACCCGGCGTCCCCCCGACCCGTCGCCCACCACGCCACCAGGGCCACCAACGCGGCGACCACCAACACCGTCCACCACAGGGCAGGAGTCCGAGTCGGGGCCGGGGCCTGATCTGACGGGTGTGAGTCCATGTCCCCACGGTGCCCGCTCTCACTCGCGATGTCCAGCCATCTTGGGGCGCACGTTGTGCAGTCCGTGGCTGGCGTCGCCAACTCCCCCGTGCGCGTCGCTCTCCATGCGGGGTACCCCCAGCCTGCGCGACTCCGCCCTGGGCTCGATGTCCTCACGGGGGCCGGGGCGGTGTGCGCTCCTGGAGCCCCGCACACCACGGGCCCCCATCAGGCGCATGGCATTGAGGATGACCACCAGGACGGAGGCCTCGTGGACCAGCATGCCCAGCGCCATCGTGACCCCACCGGTGAACACCCCCACCAGCAGGAGAGCGACAGTGGCCAGGGCAACCACGATGTTCTGACGCATGACGCGAACGGTCCGCTTCGCGATCCCCAGGGCCTGGGGCACTCGGAGCAGGTCCTGCGACATCAGCGCAATGTCTGCGGTTTCCACTGCGACTGCGGATCCGGCTGCCCCCATGGCCACGCCGATGTCTGCGGTGGCCAGGGCGGGAGTGTCGTTGACCCCGTCGCCCACCATCGCGATGACGTGTCCGTCGTGTCGCAGTGCTGCGACGGCGTCCTGCTTGTCCTCGGGCAGCAGCCCGGCCCGGACCTCGGTGATGCCCGTCGCCGCTGCGACCGCCTCGGCCACGGGCCGGGCGTCCCCGGTGAGCATGACGATGCGTGTGACACCCGTCCGGCGCAGCTCCTCCACCATCTGGGGGGCCTCGGTGCGTACCCTGTCTGCCACGCCCAGCACGCCGATGACCTGCTGGTCCACGGCCACGACCATCGGCGTGCGCCCACGCGCGGCCAGGTCCTCCCAGGCCCGTGCCGCCCGACCGCCCGGGTCCTCCACGCCCTGGCGTGGCAGCAGGGAGAGGCTGGCGACCAGGACACGTCGGCCCCCGACCCTGGCGATGATGCCCGCCCCCGGCACGGGGGTGACCTGGTCGGGCAGCCCACCGGGTCCCACACCGCGAGCGCGGGCAGCCTCCAGCACCGCGGGAGCCAGTGGGTGTTCCCACCCGATCTCCGCGGCGGCGGCCAGTCCCAGCACCTCGCCCTCGTCCCGTGCGGGGTCCAGGACCACGACGTCCTCCAGGTGCGGGTGCCCCTGGGTGAGGGTCCCCGTCTTGTCCAGGGCGACGGCGCTGATCCGGGCCGTGGTCTCCAGGTACTCCCCGCCCTTGATGAGGATGCCGGTGCGCGCCGCACGCCCGATCCCGGCCACGACCGCCACGGGGATGGAGATGACCAGGGCCCCAGGGCAGCTGATCACCAACAGTGTGAGGGCCCGGGCGATGTCCCCCGTTGCCAGGCCCACTGCCGATGCCAGGACGATGACTGCGGGCGTGTACCAGCGCGAGAAGCGCTCCATGAACGTCTGGGTGGGAGCCTGGGCGTCCTGGGCGTCCTCGACCCGGTGGATGATGCGTGCCAGGGTCGTGTCGGAGCCGATGCCAGTGGCTCGCACCTCCAGGACGCCGCCCCGACAGATCGTCCCGGCGAAGACGCGTCCGCCGATGGACTTCTCCACCGGGATCGACTCCCCGGTGATGGAGGACTCGTCAATCGCTCCTGTGCCTGAGATGACCCGGCCGTCCACCGGGATCCTCGCACCGTTCCTGACCAGGACTGTCTCACCGTGGTGCACCTGGGAGGCGGGCACCTGGTGGGGGGAGCCCTGGCGGATGACGGTGGCGGTCTGGGGTGCCAGGGCGACCAGCTGCGTCAGGGCCGAGCGTGTGCGGCCCAGGGTCGCGTCCTCCAGGGCGTGCCCGAGTGCGAAGAGGAAGGTCACCGCCGCCGCCTCCCAGAAGCTGCCGATGGCCAGGGCACCGAGCGCGGCGATCGCCACAGCAGGTCGATGCCGATCACGTGCGCGCGAAGAGCACGCAGCGCGCGGACCAGGACGGGGACACCCGCCACCGCGGCGGCTGCGACCATGACCAGGTCGGGCAGGGTGAAAGCTTCGGGAGCTCGGACATCTGCGGCGCTTGGCAGCCACCACCGGGGGCCCAGCACCACCGCCCCCACTCCCCCGCCCGCGTGGCGCAGGAGCAGGGCGGTCAGGATGAGCGTTGCGGAGATCGCGGGGATGAACCAGCGGTTCCTGAGGATCTGGCGGACTTGTTCCACAGCTGTCGAAGCCTTTCAGGTCTGGGCACGGCTGAGTGGGGGGCGGCGGGCGGGGTCAGAGGTCGGACGGAGCGCTCGGGTAGCCGGCGTGGGCCAGGGCGTCGACCAGGTCCTGGGTCGACACCCGGGCGGGGTCGTGGTCCACCTCGACCCGGGAGGAGGCGAAGTGGACCGACACACCCTGGACGCCTGGCAGTCGACGGAGCTGCTTCTCGATCTTGGCCACGCAGGAGGGGCAGGAGAATCCCTGGGCCCGCAGGACGGTGTGGGTGGGGGTGGTGGTGGTGTGGAGCGTGCTCATGGTGCAGGTGCCTTTCGTGGGCTTTCGTGTCTGACACCCCGAAGGTAGGTGCACCCGTCGGCCATTTCCTTGACCCAGGTCAAGTTCCCCGGGGGCTTCGCCCCGGGCGGACGAGGGCGACCCGCACCCCCTCCCCTACCAGGGCGACACCGAGGCACCGTGGTCGGTGTCCGCGCCTGGGTCCAGAGGGCATCCGGACGTGAGGACCGTGCACGGGCCCGCCCACCTCCGATAGGGTCCCACCATGTCCCCCGGCGAACTCTGCGTGGCGCGCGTCCCGATCTTCCAGGGGCTCAGCCGCCAGGACCAACTGCAGGTGGCGGGATTTATCCGCCCCCTCCAGGTGCGCACGGGCCAGACCGTCGTCTTCCCCGGCCAGCCGGTCTCACGTGTCCTCATCATCCACAGCGGGCGCCTCAAGGTCAGTCGCACGACCGCTGAGGGGCAGGAGCAGGTCCTGCGCACCCTCTCCGAAGGAGATGTCGTGGGCGAACGCGCGTTCCTGACCGGGGAGCTCTCCGACAACACCGTCGTCGCCCTGGAGGACTCCCGCATGTGCGTCCTGGACCATGGGGACCTGTCCGCCCTGCTGCGTGAACACCCTGACATCAGCCAGCGGATGCTGCGCACCCTCTCCGATCGCCTCGCCTCCGCGGAGCGCCTGCTCACGGCCGTGACCTCCAGCGACGTGGGTGCGCGGGTGGCCGCCTACCTCCTGGACCTCCCCGCAACCCTCCACGACGGAGTGCCCGGGGTGCACCTGCCCATGGCCAAGCATGAGGTCGCAGCCCATCTGGGAACCACACCGGAGACCCTGAGCCGGCGCCTGTCCGCCCTCGTCGCCTCCGGCGCCATCACCCTGCAGGGCCGCCGCGACATCTCGATCGTGGACCTCCCGGCACTGGAGCGGGCGGCCACCCCCCTGCGGGCGACCAGTGGCATCTGAGGGCGGCCCCCCGCCTGCCCCGGAGCATGCCGGCGCCCGCGAGGTCTTCCGCGTCTTCCTCCGCCTCGGTGTGACGTCCTTCGGTGGGCCCATCGCCCACATCGGCTACTTCCGTGAGGAGTTCGTGGCACGCAGGCGGTGGATCAGTGACACCCAGTACGCCGAGCTGGTGGCGCTGTGCCAGTTCCTGCCCGGCCCTGCCTCCAGCCAGGTCGGCTTTGCCTTGGGCCTCTGACGTGCGGGTCCGATGGGGGCACTGGCCGCCTGGGTGGCCTTCACCATGCCTTCGGCCCTGGTGCTGGTGCTGGCGGGACTCGGGTTGGTCTCCCTGGGGGGCGTGGTGGGCGACGGGGTCCTCATGGGTCTCAAGGCGGTGGCAGTCGCGGTGGTCGCGCACGCAGTGTGGGGGATGGCGCGCACGCTCACACCGGACGTCCCGCGGATGCTCATCGCGGTCACCGCCGCAGGCCTGGCCCTGGCGCTCCCGGGCGTCCTGGGGCAACTGGGCGCCCTCGCCGTGGGCCTGGGTGCGGGACTCCTGTGGCGTGGGGAGGAGGACGGGCGCGAGGCCGCACACGTCGACGCGGGGATCTCACGTCGCACCGGGCTGGCTGCCCTCGGCGCGTACGTGGTGCTGCTCCTGGCGCTGCCGGTCCTCACCGCCCTCACCCAGGACAAGTGGGTCTCCCTGGCCGACGCGTTCTACCGGGCGGGAGCACTGGTCTTCGGCGGGGGGCACGTCGTCCTCCCGCTCCTCCAGGGCGAACCAGTGATCGCAGCGTCGATCAGCCAGGAGCAGTTCCTGGCCGGATACAGCGCAGCGCAGGCGATACCGGGGCCCCTCTTCACCCTGGCCGCCCCGCTGGGTTTCGCCATGGAGCCCGCAGGGGCAGCACCTGCGGCTGCCGCACTGGCACTGGTCGCGATCTTCCTGCCCGGCCTCCTCCTGGTCGTGGCGGCGCTCCCCTACTGGGAGTTGGTCAGGACACACCCCGTCGCCCGCTCTGCCATGGCGGGAGCCAACGCGGCTGTGGTCGGCATCCTCCTCGCCGCCTGGTGGACCCCGATCATCACCACGGGGATCACCGGGCTCCCCTCACTGGTCATCGCCCTGGGATGTGTGCTGCTGCTCGTGGTGTGGAAGCGGCCGGCCTGGATCGCTGTCCTGGTCGGCGCACTGGCGGGAGCCGTGGTCGGCGTGAGTGGCATGGGCCTCACCTGGGGCCAGGTGCACTGACCAGGACCGGTTGGATCGACGGGGTACCAGAGTGAGTCCCAGAGGCTGGGCCTTCCCCCTCGGCCTCAGTCTCGCAGGATCTTCTCCATCGCGCGCCCGCGGGCGAGCTCGTCCACGAGCTTGTCCAGGCGGCGGATCTCCCGCATCGTCGGGTCCTCGACGTCCTCCACCCGCACCCCGCACACGACGCCCGTGACCCGGTCGCGAGCGGGGTTGGGCGACGGCGCCCGGGCGAAGAAGGTCTCCAGGTCGGTGCCCGCCGAGAGCTCCTCGGCGAGCGCGTCGGGGGTGTAACCGGTCAGCCATTCGATGACGCGGTCGACCTCCTCGCGTGTGCGGCCCTTCTTCTCCGCCTTCTCGACGTAGAGCGGGTACACGCGTGACATCGCGATGGTGAAGATCCGCGGTTTCGCCATGGGTCCATTCTCGCCGAGGGGCCGACCGGCCGCACGGGAGGCCGGGTGCGTGCGGGTCACGGCGGACGAGGCCAGTGCGTGCGGATCAGCACGGACGAGGGCGACCACGGCCGGGTTCCGCTGAAGTCGTCGGTACCCCGCCGACTTGCTTCCGACGGACGACGGCCGACGGCCGAGCGACCACCCTCCGACCGCCCTCCGACCACCCCCTTCAAATGCTACGCAAAGCGTGCTACTTTCCCCCACGTGCAGGAACAGGAACAGATCCCGGCGGCGTCCGACGAGGACCCCGTCCAGTGGGCCCGCCTGGTCCTGATGCTCGGACGCATCGAGAGACTCTCCAAACGACTCGGCGGCATGCCGGTCAGCGCCGCACGCTGGAGGGCACTGCAGGTCGTCGAGACCTTCGGGCCCCTCACGGTCGGTGAGTTCACGCGACTGGACGGGCATGCCCCGTCCTCGTCGACGCGACAGCTGCGCGACCTCGAACGCGACCACCTCATCGAACGCAGCGACTCCCCCGAGGACCGCCGCGTCTCCCACCTGAGCATCACCCCCAAGGGCTCGCGGACCATCCGCGCCTTCGAGCAGGCCGTCGGCCAACAGGTCGCGGCCGTCGTCGACCGGCTCCCCCGTTCCGACCGTGACGCCATCCTCGCCGCGGCCCCGGCCCTGCACGACCTGCAACAGATGCTGCGGGCCACCCACGGATTCATCACCGAGGACACCCATGACCACGACCAGCACGCCCCAGCAGACGACACCCGGGGGCGCGACGCCTGACGGCCCCTCCCGGTCGACCACGACCCAGCACACGACATTGGCCACGCCCCGGGACACCGAGAGCGCCGCCCATCCCGAGAAGATATCCCCCGCCGTGTGGGCCATCGCCTTCGCCTGCGCCATCTCCTACATGGGCATCGGCCTCATCGACCCGATCCTGCCCACCATCTCCCAGGACCTCGACGCCTCCCCCGGCCAGACCGAGCTCCTCTTCTCCACCTACCTGGCGGTCACGGCGCTCGTGATGTTCCTCAGCTCCTGGGTGTCCTCACGCATCGGGCGGCGCACCACGCTGCTGCTGGGCCTCGGACTCATCGTCGTCTTCGCACTGGCCTGCGCCTCCTCCCCCAGCGTCTCCTGGGTGATCGGCTTCCGCGGCGGCTGGGGGGTGGGCAATGCGCTCTTCGTCTCCACCGCCCTGGCCGCGATCATCGGCTCCACCTCCGACTCACGCCGCGCCGTCATGCTCTACGAGGCCGCGATGGGTGCCGGCATGGCGCTGGGCCCGATGGCCGGTGGTCTGCTCGGCGGGATCTCCTGGAGGGGCCCCTTCCTGGGCACCGCCGCCCTCATGGCGATCGCCCTGGTCTCCATCGCGATGTTCCTGCCCACCCATGAGCCGCGCGGACCCCGCACGGACCTCGCCGCCCCCTTCCGGGCGCTCGGCCACCGCGAGTTCCGCCTCCTGCTGACCGCCACGCTCTTCTACAACTTCGCGTACTTCATCATGCTGGCCTACGCGCCGTTCCCCGTGGAGAACGCCGCGACCCTGAACGGACAGGTCTTCACGCCGATGGACTTGGGACTGGTCTTCTTCGGCTGGGGCGGACTGCTGGCGCTGTGCTCGATCCTCATCGCCCCGCGCCTGACACGCACCCTCGGCCTGCGCCAGACGATCATGGCCGCGCTGGTGGCCATCACCCTCACCCTCGTGGTCCTCACGCTCTTCCCCGCGAGCCTCCCCATCCAGGTGACGGCCACGATCGTCGGCGGCGGCCTGGTCGGCATCACGAACACCGCGATGACCGAGGCCGCGATGGAGGCCACCGACCTGCCGCGTTCCATCGCCTCCTCCGCCTACTCCGGGGTCCGCTTCATCGGGGGCGCCATGGGCCCGACCCTGTCCGGCCCGATCAGCGACGCCTTCGGGGCGCAGGCACCGTACGTGGCGGCAGCCCTCGCGGTGCTGGTGACCATCGGGCTCATGGCCGCCGACCACCTGCGGGTGAGCCGACCGCGCGAGGCCGCCTTCGCCGAGGCTGACATCGTCGCCCGTGCGGACTGACCCGACGAGGGCGGACAGGCGCGACGAGGGCGGACGGGTCAGGGCCCTCTCCTCGCAGGGGCATTTCCCTGACCGGATCGTCGTCACCCGTGGGATCGGTGGTTGACTGGGTCGTCCCCTGACCCAGGAATGCAGGCAGGACCGCTGTCGAGGTCCTGTGCAGGTGGCAGATTCCCCAGGACGGTGAGGAACGAGGTCATGGCAGTCACGAGTCGCGGCGTGGGCCGCAGAATTCTCCTGGTCATCTCCTACACCGTCTTCGGCGCTCTCATGGCCGTCTCGGTCACCTTCTGCGTCGCGGTGTTCTCCTCCATCGACTTCAGCACCGGGGGCTCCCCGATGGGCAACGGTGAGCTCATCGAGTGGCTCAGGGCGCGTGCAGTCAGTGGCGCCCTCGTGGGCCTCGCGGTGGGGGCCGTCCGGGCCCTGCTCCCCGGTGAGCGCGGGACGGGACTCCACCTGGTCTCCGCCGTCCTCATCCCGGTCGCGTCCATGATCGCCTCGCTGGCGTGGGCCGCTGCGGTCTCCGTCGTCCTGGTGGTCGTCAGGGGATTCGTCCCCGACGTCCTCGACCACCAGCGCACCATCATCATGGGCGGGGTGTGGGCCATTCCCGCCCTCGTCCTCCTCACCGTGCTGTTCGGCAAGCCCACTCCGCCTGGACGGACGTCGGGGGGCTACGTCGGATCGGGCTACACCGGAGGTTCTTCCCTGTACGGGTCCGGCGCGTCCGCGGGCCCCGTGGGGGCGGGGTTCGGGTACGGCGGTGCGACGACGTACCGCACGAGCAGAGACCTCTTCGGGGGCGGGACCACGTCCTACGGGTCGGACGGGAGCACCTACCGCACGACCAGCGATCTCTTCGGCGGTGGCACGACGACCCACGGGTCCGACGGCACCACCTACCACACCACCAGCGACCTCTTCGGTGGCGGGACCACCACCCATGGGTCCGACGGCACCACCTACCACACCACCAAGGACCTCTTCGGCGACGGGTACACGACCCGGGGTGACGACGGCTCGGTGATGCGCACCTCGAAGGACCTGTTCGGGGACGGCACCACCACCCGCAGGGACCAGTAGCGCAGGTGGGGCCACGGGCCCCGGGTGCCCCGGACGTCGACACGGGAACGCCTCGGGCACGCCGTCAGTTCTCGGAGTCAGTGGCTCACACGTCGTGGCGCAGGGCTGCCGTGAAGTCGTCCTCGCCGTCACCGGTGCGCTGGACGGTGGTGAGCGCGTCGAGGAATGTCGTGGCCGCGGGCAGCGCTCCGTCGGCCACACCCAGCATGAGGCGGATGTCCTTGGCCAGGAGGTTCGCGGAGAAGGCCGTGTCGGAGAAGTCGGCTCCCAGGAGCAGGGCGCGCTTGGCGTTGACCTGCTTCTCGAGCATGGAGCCCTGGAGTGCGTCGATGACCTGCTCGGTGGTCAGTCCCCCACCATGCCCGATGCGCAGGGCCTCGCGGATGCCCTCAGTCGCGGTGGCGATGCCGACATTGGCGATGAGCTTGGCGACCTCGGCACCAGCAGGGGTCGGGTACTCCCGGATCCACCCGCCGGCCCGCTCGCTGGACCACGACCGCGCGATGTCGCACGCCTCCGCCCTCGTCGGTGCCTCCGTGGAGCCGACCGCGGTGCCCAGCGTGCGGGCGCGCGCCGGGGCGATCGTGCCGATGACGGGGGTCGCGGCGAAGCGGATGCCGCGGGCGGAGGCCCACTCGGAGTAGGAGGTCGCGTCGTCGGGCGAGACGGTGCTGACGTCCATCCACAGTGTCCCGGCGGCGATCGGCAGGTCGGCGTCGAGGACGACCTCCTGGACCGCGGTCGGGCCGAAGAGTGTGGTCACGACCACGTCGACACCCTGCACCGCTGCGGCCGGGGTGGGGGCCAGGGTCGCCCCCTTGTCCACGAGGGGTTGGGCCTTGCTCGCGGTCCTGTTCCACACCGTGACGTCATGACCGTCCTCGACCAGGTGGGTGGCCAGTTCCCGTCCCATGCGACCCAGTCCGAGGAATGCGATGCGTGCACTCATGTCCGTCTCCCATCCGTGCAGGCCGGCGGCCGGGGACTCCGGCGGCCACGTCCATTGTGCCGCGTGGTCGGCGTGCTGGCCGGGTGGTATCGGTGGCCTGTCCGGGAAGCAAGGGGAGGTTGCGTCCGCGCATCTCCGTTGGCGACGGCCGCCCCGGGGGTCAGTTGATGATCTGGGTGGTGCGGTCCTCG
>NZ_CCXH01000284.1 GCF_000820725.1 Actinomyces polynesiensis
AGGATCGCGGTGATGCGGTCCGTCTACTTCGGCGGGGCCCCCGGCGTGAGCCTCGGCCAGTCGAGCGCAGTCCTGCCATGATTGCCTCGAGGCGACACATGGGGGTGGGGAGCACCTGCTCGCACTTGTTGGTGGAGGGAGACCGCGATGTCCGGACGGAAGCCGTCAGTCCTCTTCGTCTGCGTCCACAATGCCGGGCGCTCCCAGATGGCCGCGGGCTACCTCCGTCACCTCGCCGCGGGACGCGTCGAGGTCCGCTCTGCGGGCAGCATCCCCGCCGACCGGATCAATCCTCTCGCCGTCGAGGTCATGCTGGAGGAGGGCATCGACATCACGGCGGAGGAGCCGAAGGTGCTCACCGCCGAGGCCGTGGAGTCCTCCGACGTGGTGGTCACCATGGGGTGCGGGGACACGTGCCCGTTCTTCCCCGGCACCCGCTACGAGGACTGGGACCTCGACGATCCCGCCGGTCAGGACATCGCGACAGTCCGCAGGATCCGTGACGAGATCAGGGTCCGGGTCCAGGCGCTGGTCTCAGACCTGGAGACCCGGTGACGGTGGCGGTCCCTCAGTCGTCCCCAAACGGTTGCCGCCGGGAGTCCCGGCTGCCCTCGACGCGGACCATGGGGTACCCAGCCATGTCCGCCGGCGGGGTCGTCGTCCCGTGCCAGCCGACCAGCACTCGTCCGAAGGAGTCGACGTAGTACGTCCCGCCCTGACGCACGCGGGTGACGGCGCCACCGTAGGCCACGACGAGTTCGCTCGTCGCCGTCCGGGGCTGGGCCTCCGACCACAGGCAACTGCTCGGCAGGACGCCTGCTTCAGTGGGAGCGTCCCACAGACGATCGACTCCGCTGGCAGCATGGTCCAGCACCTCTGCGACGTGCCCGCGGCCGCGGGCGAGCGCCACCTGTGACGGTGTCTGCCCGTCACGTGAGGCGCTGATGACCGAGGCACCAGCCTGGATGAGCGCGCGGCACGCCGCCTCGTTCCCGAAGTGCGCGGCCTGGTGGAGGAAGGTCCATCCTGATGTGGGCTTGGTGAAGTGGGCGCAGGCTGATGCGAGCTCCGGGTCCCTGCGCCACGCAGCGAGCACCGTTCCCCACGCGCCGCTCTTCGCCTGGGCGTAGAGGCCCTCGACGTCGTCCTCCATGGAGTACCCCTCTCTTCCGGTGATGGTGGCGGCGTGCTCCGGACCGTCCGCGACCGGAGTCGGATCTGTTCCGAGTGACCTGTCTCCGGAAGAAGATCAGGCATCTGCTGGCGCGCCTTCATCGCACGGATGACCAGCTCGTTCCCTCTGTCGAAGACCAGAACGACCGTCTCCAGGAACCGTCCGTGGGTCTCAGAGCTTAGCCGCAGCTGACGCGCAGGACTGTCGTCATCGAGGTCCTCGATCCACGTTGCCCAAGTTGCGGCCTGGATTGCATCCTCCGGAACGACACCATGCCTCAACGCGGACGGGTGGACCCTCACGCTGAGGCCAATGCCTCTCGGATCACCTCGGAGCGGGACTTGCCCTCCCCCTTCGCCCGCGCATCAAGAGCAGTGAGTTCTTCCACCGTCAGGCGGAGGGCGAAGACCTGTGGCGGCCCGGCTCCACGCCCGGGCCGACCGCGTCCCCGCTTCCTCAACGCTTCGAGGTCGAACCCGGTCTCGGCCCCGTCCACCCAGGCCGCGATCTGTTCCCCGGTGACGGGAACGCCGTTGATCGTCTCTTCCTCAGCCATGCCATCAATGTCATACGAAATCGAGCCCAGTGTGGAGCGCTCCCGTGAACACCGACCCGGTCCCCCGTGGCGCAGCACAATGACGGGTCCCAACAGCGCGGTGGCCGCCCTCGTGCACCTGTACGAGGGCGGCCACCGCTGCCGCGTTCCGGGTCTCACTCCCCCGTGAACTCGGGCTCCCGGTGCTGGGCTGCCGCGATGTTCGTCTCACGGAAGTCCGACGAGAGGGCTCCCAGACACAGGTAGTCGGCCTCGACCTGGAAGTAGGTCTGCAGCGTGTAGTCCTCCATGTGGTTCGAGATCGCCTTCGTGTGGGCGACACCGACCGGCGACTTCGCGGCGATCCGCACGGCCAGGTCGTGGGCCGCCTCCATCGCGGAGCCGTCCGGCACCACGTCGAGGACCATCCCGTACTCCTTGGCGGCGGCCGCGCTGATGGGTTCGGCGAGCATGGCGATCTGCTTCGCGCGCATGGGACCGACGAGCCGCTGCAGGGCCCACAGGCCACCCGTGTCGGGACTCATCGAGTAGTTGACGAAGAGCTCGTGGAACACGGCCGACTCCTGGGCGATCACCAGGTCGGTGCTGAGCAGCAGGTTGCAGCCCCCGCCCAGGCACTGTCCCTCCGCCACTCCGATCACCGGCTGCGGCATGAACATCATGGCGCGGATGAGCTCACCGATCTCGGTCATGACCTGACGCCCGGCGGGCAGCGAGACCGCGAACTTCGACTTGAGGACGGACAGGTCCCCGGGCCCGAAGGAGACGGGTCCGGTGCCGTGCAGGATGACGACGCGGATCTCCCGGTCGACGCGGATCTGGTCGATGGCGGCGGAGAGCTCGTCGATGAGCTGCTCGGAGAACCGGTTGAGGTTCTCGGGCGAGTCGAGGGTGACCGTGGCGATGTGTGACTCGTGGTCCAGGTCGACCGTCACGACGTGGTCGTAGGTCTTCTCATAGGGATACATGTGTGCTTCTTTCATCCGTGACTGGAGTCCGGCCGGAACCCGGCCGGGATGTCGGGGCCTCAGCGCTGGACCAGTTGGGGGTGCGCCCCACTGAGCAGCAGTTGCACCCGGCCCGCGATGGCAGGGTTGTAGGCCGGATGGGTGAGGATGAGGAAGGTGTCGTCCTCGACCCCCCGGATGATCGTGTCGACCGCCTCGGCGACGGGGAGCCCGTAGGGCAGGGAGCCCTCGACCACGGCCCAGCGCTTCTGGTAGTCCTCGGACTGCAGGTAGGGGTGGTCGGAGGGGTCGAACCCGGGTTGGTCGCGGTGTTCGTTGCACCGCGCGAGGTCCGTCTGGACGACCGCCGGGCACACCGCGTGCGCCTTGACGGGTGAGTGGGTGGTCTGGAGCTGGAGGTCGAGCACCTCCGTCATGCCCAGCGCCGCGAACTTGGAGGCGACGTAGGCCGGGGAGTTCTCCACCGTGAGGAGTCCCGCGATCGAGGCGGTGTCGACGATGTCGGAGGGGAAGCCCTGCTCGCTCATGCGCGGCACGAATGCGGCGATCGTGTTGACCAGGCCCTTGACGTTGACGCCGAGCAGCCAGTCCCAGTCCTCCAGGGGCTCCTCCCACAGGAGGCCAGCGGAGATGACGCCGGCATTGTTGAAGAGCACGTCGACGCGCCCCAGTTCCCCGAAGACCCGGTCCGCGAAGGCGCGCACGGCCGGGGCGTCCACGACGTCCCCGGGCACCGCGAGCACAGTACTCCCGCCGTCGACCAGTTCCTGACGGATCGCCTCCAGATGCTCCTTGTCGATGTCGTAGAGAGCCAGCGCCGCCCCCGCACCTGCGAAACGCCGTGCCAGTTCGGCCCCGATGCCGTTGGCGGCGCCGGTGACGACGACGACCTTGTCTGAGTAGTCCTTCATGTCCACACATCCCTTCATTGGGTGGCCGGCCGCCTGCGGCGGCCGGGTCGTGCTGCCACCGGGGGCGACCCACGTCGGTCGCCCCCGACGGGTGCTCAGATCATTCCGCGACGCATCATCATCGAGACGGCCTCGACGAGGGCCTCCGCGGAGGCGCCACCGATGGCCATGACCTTCCCGTCGCGCCAGAAACGCTCGACGCCGGTCTCGCGGATGACGCCGACACCCCCGAAGATCTGGATGGCGTCGCGCCCGACCTCCTCCGCGACCCGGGACCCCTCGACCTTGAGGAGTCGACCACGCGCGAGCTCGAGCTCGCCGGCGTCACGCTGGGCGTAGGTGGAGTAGACGAGGGCTCGCAGGGACTCGATCTGGGTGTACATCTTCACCAGCTTGTGGCGGGTCACCTGGAAGCGGTCGAACTGCGTCTGGCCCATCTGGACCCGCTCCATCGAGTAGGCCTTCGCCATCTCGTAGGCGCCCTCGGCGATGCCCAGGGAGACCGGACCGCAGGAGAGGAACTCGGCGGTCGCGGAGATGAACATGGCCTGCAGAGCCTGGTCCTGGGCGCCGACGAGGTTCTCCTTGGGGATGCGGCAGTCGCTGAAGGACAGGGAGCCGGTCGCCGAGCCGTGCCACCCGAGCTTGTGCTCGGCCTTGCCCACCCCGAAGCCGGGGGTGCCCGCCGGCACCACGAAGGCCGACAGTCCGGTCTTCGCCACCGGGTCCGGGTGCTCGGCGGTGACGGCGACGATCACGTAGTAGTCGGCCACTCCGATGTTGGAGACGAGGACCTTGCCGCCGTTGATGACCCACTCGTCCCCGTCCAGGACGGCGCGCGTGGTGTACTCGCCCTGGTCGTCGCCCCCGATCGCCTCGGTCTGTCCGCAGGACAGGACGACCTCGCCGGTGGCCGCGGGCGCCAGCCACTTGGCCTTCTGCTCCGGGGTGCCGAGCATCTGCAGGATGCCGCCGGCCAGGAGGATGTGCGCGCCCATCGCGATCGTGAGGACCGGGCTGACCTTGGCGATCTCCTCCAGGACGAGGGCGTTGGTGGTCTGGTCCATGCCCAGGCCACCGTCCTCCTCGGGCACGGTGATACCGAGGAGGCCCAGCTCACCAGCGCGCTTGAAGAGCTCGAGGGGGAACCTGTCGTCGCGGTCGATCTCCAGTGCCTGCGGGGCGACCTCTGTCTTCGCGAACTCGCGGGCGATGGCCAGGACGGCCTCACGGTCGTCGTTCATGTACCACATGCTCATGATGCGTCTCCTTGGTTGATGTCGGTGCCGCCCACCACGTCGGGTGGGGCGGGCGGCCGGGGTGGGGTTGGGTGTGGGGGTGGGCCCTCACGAGGCCCGGTAGGTCACGCCGAATCCGGAGTGCGGGTACGTCCAGCGGACGATTCCCCCCGGCGTGCACACGACGCGGCATGTTCCGCACTCGAGGCATCCGGCGTGGTCGAAGTGCATCTGGCCGCCCTCGTCGCGGGTGAAGAGGGAGGCGGGGCAGGCCGCGATGCACGCGTGGTGCGGGCATCCGGCGCAGACCGTGGGGTCGATCGCGATGTGGGCGTAGTCCTCGTCCACCTCGAAGCTGTCGCGACCCAGCAGGTCGGAGACCTCGAGCCGTCGCTGCGTGTCCTCCACCGGGCTCACAGTCCCCTCACCGCCCTCATCGCGTCTCCTGCCGCGTCCCTCATGCGCACGCGGGAGGACTTGAACGTGTGCCACAGCCGGGGCACGACCCTCTGGGGTGGGGTGTGCGGGCCGGGGTCGGGCACGGTGAACAGTTGTCCGGCCATCTGCAGGGTCAGTGCCGGGTAGTCGGCGTAGATCCTGTCCGCCTCGAGGAAGCGGGGGTATCCCTTGGCCTCGCGCATGATCGCCATCAGTCCGGTGCCCTCCAGCTCCGCCCGGTATGACTCCTCCGTGGGGCCGTTGCCGAGGATCGCGCGGGCGGCGGCCAGACCCGACAGGATCGCGAGGTCCATACCGCGGATGGTGTAGCCGAGGTTGAGGATGAACCCACCCGCCTCACCGGTGACCATGAAGCCGGGGGCGGTGAGGTGTTCGGGGACGCCTGCGAGCCCGTCCTCGCGGACGAGGTGGGCCGCGTACTCCACGACCTCTCCCCCACGCAGCAGCGGGGCGATGGCCGGGTGGGCGCGCAGGTCCTCCAGGAGCCCGCGGGGGGTCCCGTCGATGGCGGCCAGGCCCATCGGGTCCACGACGATGCCCAGGGCGATGGAGTCGGCGTTGGTGTACAGGAAACCGCCGCCGTGGAGACCGCGGGTGCAGCCCACCATCAGCTGGGCGACGCCCTCGCCCTCCCTGACCCCGAAGCGGTCCTCGATCGCACCCTGGGGCAGCTCGATGACCTCCTTGACGCCGGTGGCCACCTGACCGGACACGGGCGGTCGGACGATCCCGACCTCACGCGCCAGCAGGGAGTTGGTGCCGTCGGCAGCCACCACCACGTCGCTGCGCAGTTCCTCGCCGTCGGCGCGGATGCCCACGACCACCCCGCTCTCGCGGACCAGGCCGTCCACGGTGATCCCGGGGACCACCATGGCGCCGGCCTCCTCGGCCAGTCCCGCCATCCACTCGTCGAGGACGGAGCGTGTGACGGTGACGGACTGGGGGCTGCCGTCCGCCCTCGTGGGGGCCTGGGTCGAGACCAGCACCGAGCGGTCGCCGTCGATCAGCCCGATGCGCTCCTGGACGACGTGGCGTTCGGCGGGCACGCGCTGGGCCAGGCCCGGCTCCAGTGCGTCGAGCGCCGCGGTGTAGAGGCGTCCCCCGGAGACGTTCTTCGCGCGCCGGGTGTGGCACCGCGGTCGACGAGGATCACGCTGCGGCCGGCCTGTGCCAGTGTGAGGGCGCAGGCGGATCCGGCGGGTCCGGCGCCGACGACGATGACGTCGGTGTGTTCCTCCTCCATCACTTCGCCCCTGCGGAGAGCCGTTCGATGAGGGCGGGGACGATGTCGTAGAGGTCGGCGACGACCTGGTGGTCGGCATCGGCGATGGCGGGGCTGTCACCGTCGGTGTTCACCTCGACGACCACCTTCGCCCCGCGCATGCCGACGGCGTGCTGCACCTGGCCGGACACTCCCAGGCCGAGGTACAGGGCGGGTGAGACGTGGAGGCCGGAGATGCCGATGTAGCGCTCCACGGGCAGCCATCCGCGGTCCTCGGACACCGGGCGGGTGCAGGCGACCTGGGCATCGAGGGCCTCGGCGAGTCGGTCGACCAGGTCCAGGTCGGAGCGCTCCTTGAGGCCCATGCCGACGCACACCACGCGCTGGGCGTTCGTGAGGTCGACGTCGGACTTCGGGCGCTCCTCGAGTCCGGTACGCACCACCCGGGTGTCGGGGGCGGTGACCTCGACGGTGTCGACGGTGGGGTCGGGCGTGGGGGCGTCAGCGCCCGCGCGGGCGACGACGGAGACCACCGCGGGTCCCTCCCACGCGAGTGCCGCCACGGCACCGCCGGCGTAGACGACCCGCTCGGCGCGGCCACCGTTCGCGGTCAGCTCCAGTGAGGTGGCCTCGGGGACGAGGGCGACGTCGAGTCGCTGGGCCAGGCGTGCGGCGATCTCACGTCCGGCGATGGTGGCGGGCACGAGGACGAGGGCGCACCCGTGCTCCCGCGCAATGGTCTCCAGGGAGGGCACCGTGGCCTCGGGGCGTGCCCCGGTGGGGAGGACGGCCCGGAGAAGGGTGCCACCCAGTGAGGCGGCCTGGCGTTCGAGGTCGGCAGCGAGCTCGGGGGTCTCGACGACGAGGATCGTGCTCATGCGAGGACTCCGTCCTGCTGGAGGGAGGAGACCAGGGAATCGGCGATCTCCTGTGGTGTTCCGTCGTGGCGCACGTGGCGCCGCTCCGCGACGTAGCCGGTGGTCCGTGCGGTGTGCGTGCGGGGTGCGAGGTCAGCGGTCGCGAGGCCGAGGTCCTCGACAGAGACCTTCTTCTTGGCCTTCTTGGCGGCGCCCATCACGGCCTTCAGGCCGGGGATGGGGGCCGGGGCGATCTCCGGGACCACGGAGACGACGGCGGGCAGTGAGCACTCGACGTGCTCGATGGCGTCATCGAGGACCCGCGTGGCGCGCAGCGTCGTCCCGTCGACCTCGATGGACTGGGCGTTCGTGATGAGCGGCCAGTCGAGGAGTTCGGCGATGCGGGGGGCGGTCTCGTGGGCGTAGGTGTCCGCCGCGCCCTCGGTGGTGATGACCAGGTCGGCGCCCTCCACGCCACGGATGGCCGCGGCGAGGGCCTGCGCCGTCACGCGGCCGTCGACCTCGACGCCACT
>NZ_CCXH01000285.1 GCF_000820725.1 Actinomyces polynesiensis
CACGGATGGCCGCGGCGAGGGCCTGCGCCGTCACGCGGCCGTCGACCTCGACGCCGACTGGGGGGGAGGACCGTGGAGGGTGGAGTCCAGGCCGCGGGCCAGGGCGTCCTTGAGCCCGACCGGGGTGATGTCCCCGAAGGTCAGGCCGACCAGCTCCTGGCTGGTGCCCGATGCGGTCGCGCGGGCGGCTGCGGTGAGACGTGCGCACTCGATGGTGTTGCGGTCGTAGGGCGAGATCTCGTGGCGCGCGCGGCTCGTGTCCAGGTCGTGCGTGGAGGGATCGGTCCTCAGGTCCTGGTCACTCACGACCCACTTGAAGCAGGCAATGGTCGTCATCGGGTTCCTTCCATTCCGGTGCGGTGTCGGTGCCGACCCCGCCACTTCGCGGAGGCGTCGTCGGCATCGCTCCTTGATGAACCCAATCCTTCGCGGTCGTGCCCGTCGGGGTGGCGCGGATCGTGGTGGCCGTCGGACACCGTGTGGTGGGGGTCGGACACGGCTGCCGAGCACGGGGGAACGGACGCGAAAGGACGGTCACCGCGCGAGGGGAACGGGGCCGGGCGGGGGCCAGCCGGGGTACGGAGGAGGCAGTGCGGTCGTGGCACACCGCGTCCCTCCGCAAGGACGGGCGGGGCGCTGCCGAGGCGGCGCAGCTCGGGAGATCAGGAGAGGAGCTGGCGACGGAAGGATCCGGGAGTCTGCCCGGTCTGGCGCTGGAAGAACTTCGAGAAGTTGGCGGCATCGCCGAAACCCACGGTGTGGGCGACAGCGGCCACCGGCATGTCGGTGAGGGCCAGGAGGCGCTCGGCCTCGGCGCTGACCCTCTCGTCGATGACCTGTCGGGGTGGTGTGCCGACCTCCTCGTAGCACACCCGCTGCAGGGTCCTCGCTGAGTAGCCGAGTGCTGCGGCGTACTCCTCCACCGTGTGCATGGTGCAGCACTGCGCCTCGACCAGGTCGAGGAAGTCCCGGACCACGGGGTTGACCGCGTTGGAGGCGGCACGCTCACGCGGGACCGACTGCACCCGCATCACCAGGGCACACAGCAGGTGACGCAGGAGGGGCAGGCTGCGTGCCTGTACCGCCCCGGTGGGTCCGGACACGTACCGGGCGTACTCATTGTCCAGGACGGTGACCAGGGCATTGACCTCGTCGAGGTCACTGCCCTGGAGGTTCCACATGCCACCGACAGGACTGGAGATCTGCGGGGAGCCGGGTGAGAGGAAGGCGGCGGTGAAGCACACCGCACGGCCCTGGATGGCGGGCACCCGTTCGTGGACGGTGCCTGACGGGATCCACAACAGGGAACCGGGCCTGTGGTGCACGTCCTGGAAGTCGACGACCTGCGTGTCGTTGCCACCGGTGCACAGCACCATGATGTGGAAGGACGCCCGGAGGAGTTCGGCGTCGGGGCAGCGGGTGCGGCACCCGGACGCGGCGCGGATCTGTGCCACGCACAGTCCCAGATCAGGGCGCACAGGGTGACGCGCGTCCAGCGTGGACACGGCCGACCTCATCATCGCTGCCATGCGACACACCCTAGGTGAGCTTCCTGGAAGGAGACAGGGCACTCGGTCCCGGGTGGGCCGGGCGGGGGTGGGCACGCACTCCGTTCCTGCGAGCGGATCGTCGGGAGGGACGTGGTGAAAGGACTGCCACTCCCCCATGACGTGGGACAATCGCGGACGTGTCGATGACGTGGGATGAGCGAATCGCGGCGTTCTGGGACCGTGCAGATGATGCGTACCCCCAGGAAGTACTCGACGACATGCGCATCCTCGTCGAGGAACGCGACACGGACGACCCCGACGCACTGTTCGAGTGGGCATCGGCGCACGACTTCCTCGGCAGGGAACGCGAGGCAATCCCGCTGTACCGCAAGGCCCTCGACCTGGGGCTCTCAGGAGACCGCCTGCCCCAGGCGATCATCCAGTTGGCGAGCTCGCTGAGGAACATCGGTGTGCCCGCAGCAGCGGTCGAACTGCTGCAGAACGCGCCGGCCTCCGCCATCACCGGGGACGCACGACAGGCCTTCCTGGCCTTGGCACTGCATGACTGCGGAGACCACGCCGCCGCACTACGAATCGCACTCGAGGCACTGGCGCCCACGCTGCCGATGTACGGGCGTGCCGTCTCCCGATATGCCGCGGAGCTGACGGAGTCCTCGAACGAGGACTGACGCACGCGCCTCTGGCTCAGAGGTCTGCTCCGACTAGGAGGAACGGGTCCTCATACGAAGGGCGTCCCCATCGGCACACCTGGGAGTCGAAGCAGACCAATGTGGTTGCTCGATGCGCCGTGAGAGGCTTGATGCATGACCTCGCCGCAGACTCTTGAGGAAGCTGATCGGCGTCTCGTTGCCCTGTGGGCGGCAGACTGCGCTGAACGAGTTCTGCCGCTGTTCGAGGCCGAGGCCCCGGACGACAGCCGTGTGCGGGACGGCATCCTGCGGGCGCGTGCATATGGCCGTGGCGAGCTCGATGCCGCTGGCGAGATCAAGCGGAGGTTTGTCGCGGGCCGGGCGGCTCAGTCTGCGAAGTCTCCTGCTGCGGTCGCAGCTGCTCGGTCTTCCGGACAAGCATCGGGAGTTGCCCACATGGGCGCACACGCGCTGGGTGCGGCCACATACGCCGCGAAGGCCGCTTCTCTTGCGGAGATCAACCACGAGGCCGCACGCCGCGATGAGGTTCGCTGGCAGATCGACCACATGACAAGCGAGGTCCGTGCAGCACTGTCGAAGTTGCCCATGCTCGGAGAGGACTCATCCGGGCCGTTGGGAAGCGGACTCCTGTCGTCGGGAGTGCTTGCCGCGACGATCCGCGAGATCCAGTCGGTGTTGGCAGACGCCTCGATCAAGTCCCTTTGCGTGGTGTAACTGGC
>NZ_CCXH01000286.1 GCF_000820725.1 Actinomyces polynesiensis
GTGCACTACATGGACGCGCTCAACATCAATCCGCGCAACCCCAACGCCGTCATCCGCAACCTCTCGGGCGGGAACCAGCAGAAGGTGCTCCTGGCGCGCTGGTTGGCGACCCATCCGGAGCTCATCATCCTGGACGAGCCCACCCGCGGCATCGACGTGGGCGCGAAGGCGGAGATCCAGAAGCTCGTGGCCGACCTCGCCGGTGAGGGCATGTCGGTCGTGTACATCTCCTCCGAGCTGGAGGAGGTCATCCGTCTGAGCCGCCGGATCGCCGTCATGCGGGACCGCAGCCTCATCGACGTCCTCGACAACACCGAGGGAACAGACCAGGGACGGATCCTGGAGACCATCGCCGGATCCGCAGGGCGACAGGGGACGGGGGAGGATCCGGATGAGTGAGAATCCGACGCGGAGGTTCGACATCGGGCTGGCCCTCAGGTCGGCCTCCTCCCACTCGGCCTTCTGGCCGGCGGTGGCACTGATCGCCCTGATCGTCGCGTGCGGCCTGAAGAGCCCCGGCTTCCTGACCGTCAGCGTCCAGGACGGGCACCTGTTCGGACAGCTCATCGACATCCTCCGCAATGCCGCCACGCCCCTGCTCCTCGCGCTCGGCATGTGCCTGGTCATCGCCACGGGGGGCATCGACCTGTCGGTCGGCGCCGTCATGGCGATCTCCCTGGCCGTGTCCCTGACCTACATCCAGGGCTCCGGGTCCCCCACCGCTGGGGGCACGGTGCTGGTGGCCGTCCTCCTGGGGCTCGCCGTCGCGCTCGCGATCGGCGTGTTCAACGGCTTCCTCGTGACGGTCCTCGACATCCAGCCGTTCATCGCCACCATGATCCTCATGGTCGCCGGCCGCGGGATCGCGATGCTGCTGACGAAGGGACAGATCACCACCGTCACGAGCCCACCCTTCAAGGCGATCGGTTCGGGGTTCCTGCTGGGCATCCCGATGCCGGTGGTGATCGCCGCGCTCACCTTCGCCCTCGTGGCGGTGCTGGTGCGCAGGTCCGCCTTCGGGATGCTCCTGGAGTCCATCGGGATCAACCGCGAGGCCTCGCGGCTGTCCGGCGTCCGCTCGCGGTCCACCACCTGGATCGTCTACGTCGTGTGCGCACTCCTGGCCGGGCTGGCGGGGATCGTCTACGGTGCCCCCACCATGGCCGCCGACGCCAACAACATCGGCCTCATGAAGGAGATGGACGCGATCATGGTCGTCGTCCTCGGCGGCACCAAGCTGGACGGGGGCCGCTTCAACCTCGGCGGCACCGTCGTGGGCGCGCTGATCCTGGCCGCCCTCGAACGCGCCGTCATCATCTTCGAACTCCCCTCGCAGACGACGCCCCTGTTCAAGGCGGTCGTCCTCATCGCGGTGTGCGTCGCGGCCTCGCCGATCTTCGCCGAACGCATGCGGGTGCGCAGGGTCCGTCGGGAGGCCGCCCGCACGGCGGCCGTGGCATGAGAGGCACTGGAGACATGACGACCCTCGACACCGCTCCCACCCGGCAGGAACACCCGACCCGCTCCAGGGGGCGTTCCCTGAGTCCCGACAAGCGCTTCTACCCGGTCATCGGCACGGTGCTGACCCTCGTGGCCATCCTCGCGGTCGGCGAGATGCGCTACGGGCTGGGATCGGGGTCGCGTCCCTTCACCTCGATGCGGCTCCTCTCCAACCTGCTGGTGGACAACTCCTACCTGCTGGTGCTCGCCGTGGGCATGACCTTCGTGATCCTCACCGGCGGCATCGACCTCTCGGTCGGGGCGGTCGTCGCCCTCGTCGGCCTGGTGACGGCGAAGATGTTCCTCGCCGGGGCCTCCCTGCCGGTCGTGCTCGTCACCGGGGTGCTGGTGGGGAGCCTGTGCGGGCTCCTCATCGGCATCCTGGTCCAGGTCTTCGACATCCAGCCGTTCATCGCCTCCCTGGCGGTGATGTTCCTGGCGCGCGGTCTGGCCAATGTCGTCTCCGTCCAGTCCCTGCCCATCGACGACCCGGGCTTCTCGGCACTGGCCGCGTGGGCGCTGAAGTTCGGGGAGGGCCGCGGCTCCTGGCGCATCAACGCCTCGATGGTCATCGCCTTCGTGGTGCTCGCCATCGGCTTCCACCTGCTGCACTACACGCGTTTCGGGCGGACCGTCTACGGACTCGGCGCTGGGGACGGCGGCCAGGCGGTGAGGCTGATGGGGCTCGACGCCGGGCGTACCCGGATGCTCGTCTACGTCATCTCGGGGACCTGTGCGGGCATCGCCGGGATCCTCTTCGCCCTGTACACCAAGTCAGGATTCAACCTGACGGGCATCGGGATGGAGTTGGACGCGATCGCCTCCGTCGTCATCGGCGGGACGCTCCTGGCGGGCGGGTACGGGTTCGTGCTGGGCACCGGCGCGGGCGTCCTCGTCTACGGTCTCATCCAGGTGCTCATCGCCCGCGAGGGCCTGGACTCGTGGTGGACCAAGGTGTTCATCGGGGTCGTCCTCCTCGCCTTCGTGGTGCTCCAGCGTCTGATCTCGGTGCGCCGACGGTGAGGCGGTGGCCCTCCGGGCGTGCGGCCGGGACGGGCCCGGTGGAGGCCCCGGGAGCGCCACATTCTGGGAACAGCCCCCGGAAACGGCCCCGAATGACCGAAAAACACCGCCAGATCTGACAATCCGGTCGAACCTTCCGTAGTGTTTCCCTGTGACCACCACAGTGGTCCCCGACATCTGCAAGAGGAGAGGTCCTTACATGTCCGTCAACCGCACTGAGCTCGTGGCCGCCATCGCTGATCGCGCCAACCTGTCCAAGGTCCAGGCCGACGCGGCGCTGTCCGCCTTCCAGGACGTCCTGGTCGAGTCCCTCGGCAAGGGCGAGCCCGTCAAGGTGACCGGCCTGCTGTCCGTCGAGCGCGTCGAGCGCGCCGCCCGCACCGGCCGCAACCCCCGCACCGGTGAGGAGATCCAGATCCCCGCCGGCTTCGGCGTCAAGATCTCCGCAGGCTCCACCCTGAAGAAGGCCGTCGCGAAGTGACTGAGGACTGATCGTCCCGGAGGGGGGCGGACGCCGGTCGGCG
>NZ_CCXH01000287.1 GCF_000820725.1 Actinomyces polynesiensis
CGGAGGGGGGCGGACGCCGGTCGGCGTCCGCCCCCCTTTCCGTACCCCGCGGACGGGGCCGGGGGCCGATGGCCGAGGTCTGGGGTCCGGCCCCGGCCGAGCGTCGCGGACCGGAGCCGGGGCCGGGGGCACGACCACCCGCCTCCGCGCCCACGACCCGCCTCCGCGACGGGTCACCTGCCCCTGCGACGGACGACCAGCCGTCGGTCGTGGTGCGTGGCGGTCGTCGCAGTGGCGCCCCCCACACCGTGTGACACATATTGAGCGCAACGGCATAGAATGTTCAACACGAATCGATTGTTCTCGTGAGGAGTCCCAGTGAAGGTCGCCATTCTTCCTGATCTCGCGGCCATCGCCGCGGTTGCCGCGGACCGCTTCGAGCAGTTGCTCACCCGGGACCCCGAGGCGGTCCTCGGGCTGGCGACCGGGTCCTCGCCACTGCCCCTCTACGGGGAGCTCGTCGCCCGCCAGCAGGCGGGACGGATCTCCTTCTCCCGGGCCCGTGCCTTCACCCTGGACGAGTACGTCGGCCTGCCCGCCGACCACCCCCAGGCCTATCGCAGCGTCATCCACCGCGACTTCACCGACCAGGTGGACTTCGCGGCGGGCGCCGTCCAGGGCCCCGACGGCAACGCCCCCGATCTCGGGGCCGAGGCCGCGCGCTACGACGCCGCCATCCGCGAGGCCGGGGGCATCGACCTCCAGATCCTCGGCATCGGTGCGGACGGCCACCTCGCCTTCAACGAGCCCGGCGGCTCCCTGGCCTCCCGCACCCACGTCGGCGTCCTCACCCAGCGCACCCGCCGGGACAACGCGCGCTTCTTCGACGGCGACGTCGACGCCGTGCCGACGCACTGCCTCACCCAGGGCCTCGGGACGATCATGGAGGCCCGCGGGCTCGTCCTCATCGCCACGGGCGCCAACAAGGCGACCGCCGTCCACGAGATGCTCGAGGGCGGGGTCTCCGCGCTCTGGCCCGCGACCCTCATCCAGTTCCACCCCGACGCCCTCGTCCTCCTCGACGAGGACGCGGCCGCAGAGCTCACACTGGCCGACTACTACCGCGAGGTCTGGGAGAGCGCCTCCGGCCTCGACTGAGGGACGCGAGGGCGCAGCCGGGGTCTGTCCGGGCGCGAACCGACCCCAGCACGGGCACGACCCGGTCCTGTCCGGCCGCCGCCCGGGTCCTGTCCGGCTGCCGCCCGGGTGCGGCCCGACCGCGGCCCGCGCGCATCGTGCGAGGTCCGCCCGCAGCTCGCGCGCGTTTCCTCTGCCGGCGGATCCGCGCGTGGGATTGTGCACTCACCGGACCGGGGTCCCACCGGAGCCGCCCTCGTACGTCGCACCTACAATGGGCGCCATGCGAGCACTGGACGAACCACGAGGCCCCGAGTCCCCCCAGGCCCCCGGCGGGGCAGGGACGGACCCCCAGTCCGCCACCGGCCTGCTGGAGCGCACCGAGGAGCAGGAGCGCAAGTCACCCGGTGACGGTGACCGGTTCGCCCATTTCGTGCGCAAGGACCGTGCCGACTCCTCGATGGTGACCGGCCAGCCCGTCGTCGCCCTGTGCGGGAAGGTCTGGATCCCCTCCCGGGACGCCTCCCGCTACCCGGTGTGCCCCCGCTGCAAGGCCCTGCGCGACGCGATGGGGAAGAACGGGCGCAACTGGCCCTTCTCCGACGGCGGGTCGGGAGGTTCCGACAAGTGAGCCGCGGCGGAGACGGCCGGACGGCCGGACCCGCGCGAGTCTCGACGGCAGCTGCCCAGCAGCTCCCCCCTGCCTTCCCCGGGCGTGCGGCCTGGGGGACCGCCGGGAACCTGCGCGCCTGGCAGGCCGCGGCGCTGGAGACCTACCTCGAGCGTGAACCCCGCGACTTCCTCGCCGTGGCCACCCCGGGTGCGGGGAAGACGACCTTCGCGCTGCGCGTCGCCGTGGAGCTCCTCGGGCGTGGGGTCGTGTCCAAGCTGACCATCGTCTGTCCCACCGAGCACCTCAAGGGGCAGTGGGCCGATGCCGCGGCACGCGTCGGGATCCACGTCGACCCGGCCTTCACGAACTCCCAGGGGCGCGCCGGTTCGCACTTCGACGGTGTGGCCGTCACCTACGCGCAGGTCGCCGCGAACCCGACGCTCCACGCCGCGCGGACGAGGGCGAACCCGACCCTCGTCATCCTCGACGAGGTCCACCACGCGGGGGACTCCCTGTCCTGGGGTGACGGCATCGGGGAGGCCTTCGAGGGGGCCACCCGCCGCCTGTCCCTGACCGGCACCCCGTTCCGCTCCGACACGAGCCCGATCCCCTTCGTGCGCTACGTGGAGGACGAGGAGGGCGTTCGCCGCTCCCGGGCGGACTACACCTACGGCTACGGGGACGCGCTGCGCGACGGCGTCGTGCGCCCCGTCCTGTTCATGTCCTACTCCGGGAACATGTCCTGGCGGACCTCGGCGGGGGAGCAGTTCAGCGCCCGGTTGGGGGAGCCGCTCACCAAGGACATGATGAAGCAGGCCTGGCGCACGGCCCTGGACCCGAAGGGGGAGTGGATCCCCTCGGTGCTGCGCGCCGCGGACCAGCGCCTCTCCGAGGTGCGCCGCCAGGTCCCCGACGCCGGCGGCCTGGTCATCGCCTCCGACCAGACCCAGGCACGGGCCTACGCCCGCCACCTGCGGGCCATCACCGGGCAGGGCGCCACGGTGGTGCTCTCCGACGATGCCGACGCCTCGGAGCGCATCGACGGGTTCCGGGAGTCCCAGGACCGGTGGATGGTGGCGGTGCGGATGGTCTCCGAGGGCGTGGACATCCCCCGCCTGGCGGTGGGCGTCTACGCCACGAACACCTCGACCTCGCTGTTCTTCGCCCAGGCCGTGGGCCGGTTCGTCCGGGCCCGGAGGCGTGGGGAGACCGCGACGGTCTTCATCCCCTCCGTCATGCAGCTGCTGGACCTCGCGGGGCAGATGGAGGTCGAGCGCGACCATGCCCTGGACCGTCCGGTGCGCGCCGACGCCGAGGGCGACCTGTACAACCCGGAGGACGCGCTGGTGGCCCAGGCCAACCGCAGCGAGAAGGCCTCCTCCGACCTCCTGCCCGGCTTCGAGGCGTTGGAGGCGGACGCCGAGTTCGACGCGGTGCTCTTCGACGGGGCGGCGTGGGGGAGGCGTCGCGGAGGTCGGGTCCGTGGAGGAGCAGGAGTACCTGGGGATCCCCGGACTGCTCGAGCCCGAACAGGTCACCACCCTCCTGCACGCCCGGCAGGCGGACCAGGACCGCCAGCACGGGCGCGCCGTGGAGGCCGCACGCCAGCGTGAGGCGAACGCCGGGATCTCCGAGCACCGGCTGAGGGCCGCGCGGCGCAAGGAGCTGGCCCGGTTGGTCTCGGACTGGTCGCGCAGGTCCGGGGACTCCCATGCCGTCATCCACTCCCGCCTGCGCCAGCGCGCCGGTGGCCCGGAGGTGGCCCAGGCGACCGTCCAGCAGATCGACGCGCGCATCGCCCTGCTGAGGGAGTGGTTCGTGGGCCGGGTGTGAGGCACCCGGGCGGTTCGGGGTGGGCACGTCCCGCCCCGCGGGGACGTCGGGTCGCGCACGGGGATGTCGGGTCGCGGGGACGTCGGGTCGCGGGGACGCGGACAGCACGGGCACGCCAGTGTTAACGTTGACACTGACGGGTGCGGCACACGGGAGTGCCGTCTCCCACGCCGACGCCTGATCCCCGGGGGACACGATGGACGACACCACTTCCACTGCGGCCGAGGCCGTCCGGCACGCGATCGACCGGGGGGAGACCGCGCTCGGGATCGAGTTCGGGTCGACGAGGATCAAGGCCGTCCTCGTCGGTGCCGACGCCCGCCCCCTCGCCAGCGGGTCCCACGACTGGGAGAACGGCCTCGTCGACGGCCTGTGGTCCTACGACGAGGACATGGTCTGGGAGGGGCTGCGCGCCGCGTACCGGGACCTGGCCGATGACGTCGAGCGCACCCACGGGACGACACTGCGCACCGTCGGGAGCATGGGCGTCTCCGCCATGATGCACGGCTACCTGGCACTCGGTGCGGACGGTGGGTTGCTGGTGCCCTTCCGGACCTGGCGCAACACCTCCACCGGCCCGGCGGCCCGTGAGCTCAGCGAGCTCTTCCGGTTCAACATCCCGCTGCGCTGGAGCATCGCGCACCTCCACCAGGCGGTCCTGGACGGGGAGGAGCACCTCCGGGACCTCGCCTCCCTCACCACGCTCGCCGGCCTCGTGCACGAGCGTCTCTCCGGCCGTCACGTCCTGGGGGTGGGGGACGCCTCCGGGATGTTCCCCATCGACCCCCAGACCTGCGACTACGACCGGGCGCGCCTGGACGCCTACGACGAGGTCCTGGCCGGGCACGGTCTGGACCTCCGACTGCGCGACCTCCTCCCCGAGGTCCTGGTGGCGGGTGAGGACGCAGGCGTCCTCACCGAGGAGGGGGCACGGCTCCTGGACCCCAGCGGGACCCTGGGTGCCGGGGTGGCGATGTGCCCACCGGAGGGGGATGCCGGGACGGGGATGGTCGCCACGCACGCCGTGGGCCCGCGCACGGGCAACGTGTCGGCGGGCACCTCGGTGTTCGCCATGGTGGTGCTGGAGCGGGAACTGCGTGACGTCCACCCCGAGCTGGACGTCGTCACCACTCCCGAGGGATTCCCCGTCGCCATGGTCCACTCGAACAACGGGACCTCGGAGTGGGACCAGTGGGTCGGCGTGTTCTCACGCTTCGCGCGGGCCGCCGGTCTCGACCTGCCCCGCCACACCGTCCACGACCTCCTCTACGCCGAGGCCCTGGAGGGACCCCCCGACGGGGGTGGGCTCCTCGCCTACAACTTCCTGTCGGGGGAACCCATCGTGGGCCTGGACCGGGGCCGACCGCTGTCCATCCGGTCCCCGCACGGCCCCCTCTCCCTGGCCTCCTTCACGCGCACGCAACTGATGACGGTGTTCGGTTCCCTGAGGCTGGGCATGGACATCCTCCTGGAGGACGAGGGCGTGCGGTTGGACGGTCTCCACGCCCACGGTGGTCTCTTCAAGACCCCCGTCGTCGCCCAGAAGGTGATGGCCGGAGCGCTGCGCACCCCGGTCACGGTGGGGACGGGAGCTGGCGAGGGCGGGCCGTGGGGCATGGCGCTGCTCGCGCTCTACCGCGCACAGCGAAAGGAGTGGGGGAGCCTGTCGGAGTTCCTCGACCGGGCGGTCTTCGCGGGGACAGGGACCACCACGATCGAGCCGGATCCCGAGGACGTGGCCGGGTTCGAGGCCTTCATGGAGCGGTACAGGGCGGGCCTGCCGGTCGCGCGGGCGGCCGGGGCCCTCGACGACTGAGGCGGGGGACCGCACCGGGGGCGGGGGAGGCTGCGGTAGGGTGGCGGCACTGCCACCGGGACGACCCGGGCGGCGCACCTCACGTGGGGACGGCCCCGGGGAGGTGCCACCATGCACATCCACTGGATCGTCCTCGTCGTCTCCGGTCTCTTCGAGGCCGTCTGGGCGACGGCCCTGGCACGCAGCGAGGGATTCTCCCGCCCGCTGCCGACCCTCGTCTTCGCGCTGGGGCTCCTGGCCTCCATGGGAGGTCTGGCGTGGGCCCTGCGTGAGATCCCCGTCGGCACCGGCTACGCGGTCTGGGTGGGCGTCGGCGCGGCCACGACCGCCGGGTGGGCCATGGCCACCGGCGCGGAGCCGGTGGGCGTGGTGCGGGTCCTGCTCCTGGTGGGTCTGGTCGCCTGCGTCGCCGGCCTCAAGCTCACCGCCCCCCACTGACCCGGTGAGGTCCGTCCTGTTCCCACGGTGAGGTCCGCTCTGTTCAGCGGTCGAAGTCCGTCCCCCTGTGACTGCTCCCGGTGCCCCCTTCGCCCCCTGTGTTCCAGGACCGGCGCGATCGCCGTGCACCGGACACACCATCGGGGCCGGTCCCGAGTGGGGCGGGGACGGACCTCACGGGGAGAAGAGGGCGGACTTCGACCCCAGAACGGAGCGGACTTCGCGGGGGTGGGGTCAGTCGGCGGGCTGGTGACGCGTGGGGATGGCGGGCTCGCCCTCGGACAGGCGCCAGGCCTGGTAGGGCAGCTCGTTGCGGGAGCGCACGTGGTGCTCCTGGGCACGCACCAGCGCCTCCCGGCCCCAGGCGGCGTGGTCGATGTGGCCGTCGCGCACGTAGGAGACCTGCAACGGTCGCGCCCCGGCGTCGGCGAGCGCAGTGCCCGCGTCCTCCGCGCTGCTCCCGGCCACCAGCAGCTCCTCCTCGGCGTACCCGTCCTCGCCGATGACGCGCCCGGCGTACTTGCGTCCCGCCACCGTGCTCTTGGAGGAGGACTTCTTGGCGACCCCCTGCATGTGGCCGTCGGTGTCCTCGCGCTCGACCATCTTGTAGACGAGGGCGGCCGTGGGCACCCCCGAGCCGGTCACCAGACGGGTCCCCACACCGTAGGAGTCGATCGGGGCGGCGCCGAGCGCGGCGATCGCGTACTCGTCGAGGTCGTTGGTCACGGTGATCTTCGTGGTGGTGGCGCCCATGGCGTCGAGCTGGCCGCGGACCTTGAAGGCCAGTGCCACCAGGTCACCGGAGTCCAGGCGCACCGCCCCGAGCTCGCCTCCCGCCGCCCGCGCGGCCTCCACGGCCCGGCGCACCGCCGTGGGGATGTCGTAGGTGTCCACCAGCAGCGTCGTGCCGGTGCCCAGCAGCCTGATCTGTGCGGCGAAGGCCTCCTCCTCCGTGTCGTGGAGGAGGGTGAAGGCATGGGCGGAGGTCCCGATCGTCGGGATGTCGTAGCGCTTGCCGGCCTCCAGGTCCGAGGTGCCGTGGAACCCGCCGATGACGGCGGCCCGCGCGGCGGAGACCGCTGCGCGCTCGTGGGCACGCCGGGCCCCCATGTCCATGCAGGGTCGGCCGTGGGCGGCGATCGTCATGCGGGAGGCCGCCGAGGCGACCGCGCAGTCGTGGTTGAGGACGGACAGGGCCAGGGTCTCCAGGAGGACGCACTCGGCGAAGGTGCCCGAGACGGTGAGGATCGGGGAGCCCTCGAAGTAGCACTCGCCCTCGGCGTAGCCGTCGATGTCACCACCGAAGCGGAAGTCCCGGAGGAACTCCAGGGCCTGGTCGGAGACGATGCGGCGCTCGCGGAGCCAGTCGATCTGGTCCCCGGAGAACTCGAAACGCTCCAGGGCCTCCAGGATGCGTCCCGTCCCGGCGACCACACCGAATCGCCGGGTGGCGGGGAGGCGACGTCCGAACACCTCGAAGACGGTCCGACGGTCGGCTGTCCCGTCATGCATGGCGGCGTCGAGCATCGTCAGCTCGTACATGTCGGTGAGCAGGGCTGTGGAGATGGAAGCAGGCATGGGACCAACTTAGTCATCTGCCGCACAGGGGTGGAGACCAAACCCACACCTCGGTCCCCCGCGAATGCTTACGCTGGTGGCATGCCCGCCACCCCGACGCCTGCCCAGTCCGGGCAGGTGAGCCGCTCGACGGCCGCCGTGCCCGAATGGCACACGGTGGTGTGGGACGACGCCGTCAACCTCATGGACTACGTGACCGAGGTCCTCAGCCGCCACTTCGGCTACCCCCGGACCACCGCCCACGCCCTCATGCTCGAGATCCACCACCTCGGGCGTGCCACCGTCTCGCGCGGTACCCGCGAACGCATGGAGGCGGACGTGCTCGCCATGCACTCCTACGGCCTGCACGCGACCCTGGAGCGGGCGTGATGATCGGGGAGTTCCGCGCCACCGCCCACGGCTACCGCGCCGACCTGGACGGGGATGACTCCCGGATGCTGGAGCGCCTCGCAGGGGAGATCCTCGCCGTCCTCGACGAACCGAGCGACCTCACCCCCCTCGTGCGCGCCGCGACCGGCATCGAGTCCTCGCGCCCCGAGCCCGGGGACCCGACCCTGGACAACCTCCTGCCGCCCATGAGCGTGGACCCCCCCGAGGCCGCGAGGCTGCGGGCCCTCACCGAGGACTTCCTCCGCTCGGAGAAGTCCGCCCGTCTGCGCCGCCTGCGCCAGGACCTGCGGGCGTCGCGCCGGGAGACGGGCGGCGACGTCCTCGTGGTACGCACCTGTGTGTGGGACTGGCTCGCCGCCCTCAACGACCTCCGTCTCGCCCTGGCGGGGGAGCTGGGTATCGAGGCCGACGAGGACGCCCACCGGGTGTGGGACCAGGCACGTTCCGGGCGCACGGAACCCCGGCTCGCCCTCGTCAGCGGCCTCTACGTGGCGGTGACGTGGTGGCAGGATTCACTGCTGCGAGCCATGCGGGAGGAAGCCCCCGCGCACTAGTGTCCCAAGCATGGACAACGCGCCGATCGGGATCTTCGACTCCGGGCTGGGGGGCCTCACGGTCGCGCGTGCCATCATCGACAAGCTGCCCGACGAGCAGGTCGTCTACCTCGGGGACACCGCCCACACGCCCTACGGTCCGCGCCCCATCGCGGAGGTCCGCCAGCTCGCCCTCGACGGGCTCGACGAGTTGGCCTCGCGCGGGGTGAAGGTGCTGGTCATCGCGTGCAACACCGCGACCGCCGCAGCGCTGTCCGACGCGCGTGAGCGGTACTGGACCGACGCCCACATCCCCGTCATCGAGGTCATCACGCCCGCAGCCCGTGCCGCCGTGGTCACCACCCGCAACCGCCGCATCGGCATCATCGGCACCGCTGCGACGATCCAGTCCGAGGCCTACGTCAACGCCCTCGCCGCCGTGCCCGGCCTCACGGTCGTCCAGCAGGCCTGTCCGCGGTTCGTGGAGTTCGTCGAGGCGGGCGTCACCACGGGCCCCGAGCTGGAGCGGGTGGCGCGCGACTACCTCGAGCCCCTGCGCGAGGCCGACGTGGACACCCTGATCCTCGGGTGCACCCACTACCCGCTGCTCACCGGCGTCATCGGGCGCGTCATGGGCGAGGGCGTCTCACTGGTCACCTCCTCCGAGGCAACGGCGAACGTCACCTACAACGAGCTGGTCGACCGGGAGATGCTCCACGAGCCCCGGGACGCCGACGAGCCCCCCCACCACGAGTTCCTCACCACCGGGGGTCCCGACACCTTCGCGAAACTGGCGCGACGTTTCCTGGGACCGGAGGTGCACGAGGCGATCTCGGTGCACCCCGAACCGCAGGGGGCCCTGCCATGAGGCTGCGGATCGTGGGCTGCACCGGGTCCATGTCGGGCCCGGCCTCGGCGGCCTCGTGCTACCTGGTCCAGGCGGAGGGCCCTGATCCCGTGACCGGGGACGTGCGGACGTGGAACGTGGTCCTGGACCTCGGCCCGGGGGCCTTCGGCCAACTGTGGACCCACGTCGACCCGCGTGACGTCGATGCCGTCGTCTTCTCCCACTGCCACGCCGACCACATCGGCGACGTCATCTCACTCCACGTCCACCGTCGCTGGGGACCCGGTCGGGGCTCGGCGCCCCTCGTCGTGGCCGGCCCCGAAGGCCTCCTGGAGCGGATCCGCCAGATCGACGGTGTCGGCGAGGAGGAGTCCTACGAGGGCGAGTTCGACCTGCACACCCTCGGGGCCGGGGTGCCGCTGCGCGTCGGGCCCCTCACCCTCACCCCCTCGACGGCCTGGCACTCCGTGCCCGGGTTCGGGATGCGTGTGGAGGGTCCCTCCGAGGAGGACCCGGGCCGGTCCGCCACCCTCTTCTACACGGGGGACACGGACCGCTGCGACACGATCACCGCGGGCATGCGGGGGGTCGACCTGTTGCTCTCCGAGGCGGGCTTCACCACCTGTGACGAGGTGCGGGGCATCCACATGACCGGCGCGCGCGCCGGGGCCGCGGCCACGGAGGCCGGGGTCGGCCGCGTCGTCCTCACCCACATCCAGCCCTGGACGGATCCTCGGGAGGTCTCCGCGGACGCCCCGCTCCACCTGGTCGGGTCCCCTCGACATCGCCCGGGTCGGCCGGGAGTACGTGGTCTGAGCGTCGGCTGCCGG
>NZ_CCXH01000288.1 GCF_000820725.1 Actinomyces polynesiensis
AGGCCTGCGCACCCTCGCTGAAGGGGTGTTCGGCCACCCACTGCACGAGCCGCTGGATGACCTGCCCGCCGGGGGTCGACCGGTCGGCGGAGTGCGTCCTGTGCCGGATGAGCAGACGGCGGACACCCAGGCCGGGCAGGGGGGTGACGCGCACGCCGTCGAGGGGCACGTCGACGAGTGCGAGCCGGGGGAGCACGGTGGACCCGCGTCCGGCGGCCACCAGTGACAGGGCGACCCCGTAGTTGATGTAGGAGTCCTCGGCGAACTGGGGTTCGGGGATCCCCGCGGTGATGCGGGCCATCGCGTGCGCACCGGCGGTGCCCGGCAGGACGCGCAGCCAGTGCAGCGGGGCGAGGTCGCGTTCGGAGCCGATGGGCGGGGCGGAGGTCGGTGTGGCGAGGACCCACGGCTCGTCGAAGAACGCCGTGTCGGTGAACCCCCGCGGGGCGCCTCCGGGGGACTCGTCGCGCTCGAGGGTGAGGATGTCGAATCGTCCCGAACGGAGCGCCGCCATGCCGGGGAGTTCGTCGGTCTCGACGAGGTGCAGCTCGATGCCGGGCAGGACATGGGCGAGGTCGGCGAGGAAGGGGACCAGGACCGCGCGCAGCAGGGTCTGGAAGGAACCGATCGTCACCACCCCGGTGACCTGACCGGTGAAGGGGCGCAGCGCCTGGGTGGTGTCGGTCAGCTCCGCCTCGATGCGCTCCGCCCCGCCGGCGAGCACGTGTCCGGCCGGGGTGAGGACGGCGCCGGTGGGTGTGCGCTCGATGAGCTCGAGGCCGACCTCGTCCTCCAGGCGCTGGACCTGCTGGGACACCGCCGAGGGCGAGATGCCCAGGACGTCGGCGGCGGCGACGATGCCACCCTCACGACGCACCGCGAGGAGGACGGGGAGGCGGCGGGGGTCGATGTACACCTGGTGCTCCTGGCGGGGTCGTGGCACCTCCCCGGGGAGGGTGGTGCCGGCGGTGCGGGCCCCGCGTCGGGAGGGCCGGGGAGCCGTGCCGCACGAGGGCGGATTCGATGAAGTGATCCTTCAGGAGATCTGAAGAATCATTCGATTGCACTGTATCACCGGGACGGGCAGCATGTGCCTCGTGATCGGGTCTCTCTCCGCTGTCGCGATGGTCCTCGGGTGGATCGGCGCGCTGTGCTCGCTGCTCGCGTACTGGACGGTGTCCACCCAACGGGTGGCACCCGACTCCCTGCGCTACCACGCCCTGAACATGGTGGCCTGTGCGCTGCTCGCGATGGCCTGCCTGGCGACCAGGGCGTGGCCGTCGGTGGTCACGAACCTGATCTTCATCGTCATCGGGGTCCGGATGACGTGGCGCGTCAGGGACCGGCTGGTCATCCGCCTGCGTGCCGAGTGGGCGGCGCTCTCGGAGCACCTGGTGGGCGTGCGGGGGCGCATCGCGTCGGCACGCCGCATGCGTGGACGGGGCGGCGTCCCCGCCGAGGAGCCCGCGCTCGGGCACTGACGCCCGCACCCGCACCCGCTCCCGCACCGGCGCCCGCTCAGGACTCCACCCGACCGCCCAGCGCCTCCACGATGTGGGGTGCCAGGGCCCGGAAGGCGATGCCCCGGTGGCTGATCGCGTTCTTCTGTTCCGGGGACATCTCCGCCGTGGTGAGATCCGCCCCCTCCGGCACGAACACCGGGTCGTACCCGAACCCGCCGGTGCCGCGACGCCCACGCAGCAGGGTGCCCATGACGCGTCCGATCTCCACGAACTCCCGCCCATCGGGCAGGACGAGCACCGCGGCGGACACGAAGGACGCGCCCCGCAGCCGGTCGGGGACGTCGCTGATCTGGGCGAGCAGCAGGTCCAGGTTCGCGGCGTCGTCCCCGTGGTGGCCGCACCACCGTGCCGAGAAGATGCCGGGAGAGCCCCCCATGATGTCCACACAGAGCCCCGAGTCGTCCGCCACCGCCGCCAGGCCGGTGGCCCGGCACAGGGCACGGGCCTTGATGAGGGAGTTCTCCTCGAAGGTCGCCCCGTCCTCGACGGGGGAGTCGACGTCGAACTGGTCCATGCGCGCGATCGTGCCGGGGGTGAACCCCTCGAGCAGGGGCTCGAGGATCGCCTCGAGTTCGGTGATCTTGTGGGGGTTCGAGGTCGCGAAGACGAGTCGGGCGCCCTCGTGCGTCCCCTCCCCGCCCCCCTGTCCCCTGGTGCCCCCCGCGCTCACGCCTGCTCCAGCGTGACGGTGGTGCCGACCTCGGAGGCCAGGGCGCGATGCTGCAGGTCGGTGAGCTCCGCATTGCCCACGGCCGCCAGGTCCAGCAGGATGCCCAGCTCGTCGCGGTCGAAGGGGGCGTGCTCGGCGGTGCCCTGGACCTCCACGAAACGCCCGGACCCCGTCTGGACGACATTCATGTCGGTCTGGGCGCGCACGTCCTCCACATAGGGCAGGTCCAGCATCGGTGTGCCGTCGATGATGCCCACGGAGATGGCGGAGACCGAGTCGGACAGGACGGGGTGCCCGGGACGCTCGCGGATGATGTGACGCTCGCGGGCCCAGGAGATGGCGTCGGCGAGTGCGATGTAGGCCCCCGTCACCGAGGCGGTGCGGGTGCCGCCGTCGGCGCGCAGGACGTCGCAGTCCAGGACGATGGTGTTCTCCCCGAGCGCGGCGACGTCGACGACGGCCCGCAGGGATCGTCCGATGAGGCGCGAGATCTCCTGCGTGCGTCCCCCGATCTTGCCCTTGACGGACTCGCGCTGGGAACGTTCGGAGGTGGCACGGGGGAGCATCGCGTACTCGGCGGTCACCCAGCCCTCGCCGGACCCCTTGCGCCAGCGCGGCACGCCCTCGGTGAAGGAGGCGACGCACAGGACGCGGGTGTTGCCCGCCTCGATGAGGACGGAGCCCTCCCCGGATCCCGCCCACCCTCGGGTGACGGAGACGGGGCGGAGCTGGTCGAGGGCGCGCCCATCGGCGCGTGTCGTGGTTGAGGTCATGGTGACCACCGTAGCGCCGGGCGGATACCGTGGGCACATGGGCATCACGCTTCCCCTCTCGCGGGGCATCCTCGACTCCGTCCCCGCGGCCCGCGAGGCCGTGGACCCCCTCACCCTGCTGCTGGAGGGACCGGGCGCGCTCGAGGGCATCGTCGAGGGTCCCGTCACCGGGGTGCGTGCCTTCCTCGTCGACCCGGCGGGCCGACTGGCCGTCGAGTCACCCGCGGGCGCCCACACCGCGGTGCGTCGTGTGGGTGCCACCGTGCGGGCCGACGCCGACACCCCCTTCGCCACCATCCCCGCCGACGAGGGCGACGCCGCCCCGCGACCGACCTCCCT
>NZ_CCXH01000289.1 GCF_000820725.1 Actinomyces polynesiensis
TTCGCCACCATCCCCGCCGACGAGGGCGACGCCGCCCCGCGACCGACCTCCCTCCTGGCGGGCGGCCGCGGCGAGGGGTCCGGGACGGTCACCCTCTGGCACCCCGAGGGCGAGGTCGCCGCGGCGTTCGCGGACGGTGAGCCCGGGGCGATGCTCATCGGGCGCACCCGTGACGGGGTGGTGCACGTGGCGGTCCGTGCCGGGGAGCCGGTGGAGGTGCCGGGGGTCACCTGGGCGAACCTGCGCTGGTGCGCGCACCTGCTCACCGACGACGAGTCCGCCCTGGCCTGTGAGGCCGTGGCCCTGGTGCAGTGGCACCGGCAGGCGAGGTTCTGCCAGCGCTGCGGCCAACGGGTGGAGACGACCTCGGCGGGGTGGACCACGACCTGCCCGGGGTGCGGGACCATTGAGTACCCGCGCCAGGACCCGGCCGTCATCATGGCCGTGGTCGACCACGAGGACCGGGTGCTGCTGGCCCACAACTCGGCGTGGCGTGCAGGGTTCTGGTCAGTGCTGGCGGGCTTCGTCGAGGCCGGTGAGTCCCCCGACCGGGCCGTGCGTCGCGAGGTCCTCGAGGAGGTCGGCCTGGAGGTCGGGGAGCTGCGGTTCCTCGGTGCCCAGCCCTGGCCGTTCCCCCGCTCCCTCATGGTGGGCTATGTCGCCCACCTGTCCCCGGGGGCGCCTGCGGAGCTCCACGTGGACGGCGTCGAGATCGACCGGGCCCGGTTCTTCACCCGCGACGAGCTCGGTGAGGAGATCACCTCCGGTCGACTCGAGCCCCCGGCCCCGACGGCGATCGCCCGCGCGCTCGTCGAGGACTGGTTCGGCGGACCCCTGCCGGAGTCCCCCCGGCGCATCGACCCCCTGCGCCAAGCCTGAGCCCATCGCGTCGGAGCCACGACTGCCTGTCTGGTGAGGGTGCTGGTGGCACGACTGCCCATTCGGTGGTGGATCCTGCCACGACTGCCCATTTGGTGGGGTGCCGGTGGCACGACTGCCCATCTGGTGGGGTGCCGGTGGCACGACTGCCTCTTCGGTGGCACTTCCCACCGCAGGTCGTCCCCAGTGATGTAGGTGAGCACGGGACCTGAGACAATCCGGGCATGACCCCCACCGACCCCGAGGCACTCCTGGACCAGCTCGACCCCGACCAGAGGCGCGTCGCGCAACAGGTCACGGGTCCGCTGGCCGTGTTGGCCGGGGCGGGGACGGGCAAGACCCGTGCCATCACCTACCGCATCGCCTATGCGGCGGCGACGGGCGCCGTGGACCCGTCGACCGTGCTGGCGGTGACCTTCACCTCCCGTGCGGCCGCCGAGATGCGTGAGCGCCTGCGCACCCTGGGCGTCCCTCACGCCCAGGCCAGGACCTTCCACGCGGCGGCCCTGCGGCAGCTGTCCTACTTCTGGCCCTCCGTGGTCGGGGGGAGGCTCCCCAGCCTGGTCGAGCACAAGGCGTCGCTGGTGGCCGCCGCGGCGAACCGGACGGGGATCCGCGCGGACCGCACCACGGTGCGCGACCTCGCCTCCGAGGTCGAGTGGGCGAAGGTGTCCATGGTCGACGCGGCCCACTACGCCGAACGCATCCGGGTCGAGCACCGCGACCCGCCGGCCGGTCTCGATGCCGCGGCCTTCACGCGTCTGATGTCGGCGTACGAGGACGCCAAGCAGGACCGCGGTGTCATCGACTTCGAGGACGTCCTGCTCCTGATGTGCGGCGTGCTCGAGCAGCGCGAGGACGTCGCCCGCAAGGTCCGCGCCCAGTACCGCAGCTTCGTGGTGGACGAGTACCAGGACGTCTCCACCCTCCAGCAGCACCTCCTGGACCTGTGGGTGGGGGAGCGGCGCGACATCTGCGTGGTGGGTGACGTCGCCCAGACGATCTACTCCTTCGCCGGGGCCAGTCCGCGTCACCTCGTCGGCTTCCAGGAGCGGCACCCGGGCGCCAATGTCGTGGAACTCAACCGTGACTACCGCTCGACCCCGCAGGTCGTGGCCGTCGCCAACCAGGTCATGGGGCGTGCCCGCGGTGGGGGCGCCCGGGGCGAGGGAGTGCTGCGGGGGACCGTCCACCTCGTCTCCCAGCGTCCCATGGGACCCGGGGTCGTCTTCAGGACCTTCCCCGACGACGGGGCTGAGGCCGCAGGCGTGGCCTCCCGTGTGAAGGAGCTGGTCTCCCAGGGGGTGCCGATCCACTCGATCGCGGTGCTGTACCGCACGAACTCCCAGTCGGAGGCGCTCGAGGCCGCCTTCGCCGAGGCGGGGATCGCCTTCTTGGTCAGGGGCGGTGCACGCTTCTTCGAACGCGACGAGATCAGGCGCGCCATGCTCCTCCTGCGCCGACAGGCGGTCGCCGCCACGCACGCTGCTGCTGCGCGGGCGAACGGGTCCGGTGGGGCCGCCTCCAGCGCCGGTCCCGCTGCCGGCGGCGGGGCCGCGGGGGGACCGGACGCCGAGGGAGCGCTCGGCAGCAGCACGGACACGGACCGGCACGTGGAGGACGGGCCGGGGGACGACGACCCCTCCGGCCTCGCCGCCCAGGTGGAGGAGATCGTGTCACTGGTCGGGTGGACCCCGGACGCACCGACGGGGACGGGGGCCGTGCGGGAGAGGTGGGACAACCTCAACGCCCTCGTCGAGCTGGCCGGTGAGCGTTCGGCGCTGTCCCTGCCCGAGTTCGTCGCCGAGCTGGAGGAGCGTTCCATCGCCCAGGCGGCCCCGACGGTGGCCGGGGTGACCTTCTCCACCCTGCACGCCGCCAAGGGTCTGGAGTGGGACGCCGTGTTCATCATCGGTGTCTCCGAGGGCCTGCTGCCGATCTCCATGGCCCAGACCCCGCAGGCCCGCGAGGAGGAACGGCGACTGCTCTACGTCGGTGTCACCCGCGCGCGCGACCACCTGGAGCTCTCCTGGTCCAGGGCGCGCAGCGAGGGACGGGGACGCGGGTCACGGACCCGCAGCCGCTTCCTCGACGGCATCTGGCCGGAGGAGACGCCCGCGCCGAGGTCGGCACGCAGCACCCCGGGCGGGTCCGGCTCCACGCCGCGCCACCGCGCCAAGGCCCTCGCCCACGAGTTCGAGGAGGAGAACCCCCCAGAGGTCCTCGAGCTGTTCGCCCGTCTGAGGGAGTGGCGCGCCCAGGTGGCGAGGGCCGCCTCGAAACCGGCCTTCACCGTGCTCGCGGACCAGACGCTCCGCGACGTGGCGGTCTCCCGTCCCAAGACCCTGCGACAGCTCGGCGTGATCCGGGGGATCGGGGCGGTCAAGCTCGACCGCTACGGTCCCGCGGTGCTGGCGATCGTGCGTGGGGAGGACGTGCAGGTCGAGGTCGGGGAGCCCTGAGCCCCGGATCCCGGGTCATCCGGCGTGACCGGTGCGAAGACCGTTCCCGCGGCCCCGCACCCGCAGCGGGGGTGTCCCGGGGACGGCTCCCTGCGCAGGTTCCCCCCGTGGTCCACGTGGACCAGGTGGGGCGTGGAGTCGTGCGGGTCGCCGCCACCCAGCAGCGGGTGTCCCGTGGCGCCCAGCGCGGCGCGGGCGACCTCGAGTCCCGCGACGTGGGCGGCAGCCGGGTCGGGCGCCGCCAGCGGGCAGCCGAGCGCCTCCTCGATGAGGAAGGGCCACCGGTGGTCCCGGTCGGTGAGGTGCAGGTCCACGCAGTGCGAGCACGAGGTCTGACCGGGCAGCACCAGCGGCCCCACCACGAGGGAGCGTTCCCGCTGGACGACCAGGAGGTGGGGTTGGTCCTCGGCCATGAGCATCCCCGTCGTGGAGGGATCCACGCGTCGGGTCCGCGAGACGATGACGAGGTCGGGTGCCGCGAGTCGGCCGGTCGTGGTCCCGAGGTGCACGCCGGACAGGGCCTCGGCCGCCGCGGAGGTTCGGGGGGCGCCGAGCGATCCGGCGGGCAGGACGTCGGCCAGGGCCAGGTCCACGTGGCGGTGGTCGACGAGGTCGAACCTGCGCACCCCCACCTGCGCGAGCAACTGCGCCGCTGCCAGCGTCACCGTGTCGATGCCGTCCAGGCGCACGCCGCCCGGAAGGGGAGGACCTGCACCGACGTCGGGCCTCAGGAACCCGGCCGCCCCCAGTCGTGCCGGCAGACGCGACCCGGCGGGAAGTGGCGGGAGCCGGACCTCCCGGCGGGGAGAGGGGGCGAACGGGTCGACCGGGACCGCGTCGAGGCCTGCGGCCATCAGCCAGGCGACCTCCGGACCCGAGAGGCGGTCGAGGACGAGGTGGTCGTCCGGGTCCGCTCCGACCTGGAGCACTCCGGGCTCCCTCCACATCACGGCCGTGCCCTCACGCAACTGCATCTCTCCTCCTCGCACCGGTCACGCCGACCGTGACCACCGCGTCATTGTGCGGTGGGGAGGACGGGCCCGGGGAGGGGGAGGCGGGATCTGTGGACGCGTGTCCACAGGCGGGGGCTCAGAGGTCGGAGTCGGTCGGCCCGGGGGAGGGGTGGTCGTCGTCGCCGTCCGCGGGATCGCTCTCACCGGGAGCACCGGTGCCTCCCTCGGCGGTGTCACCACCGTCGGGGCCCTCTCCGGGCTCGCTCCCGTCGGGGACGTCGAAGCCGGCCCGCCGCAGGCTCTCCGACTCGGGGTCCACGTCGGGGGAGAGGCCCTCAGCCCACCCGAGGGTCCCCTCGAGCAGCTCGTTGAGGGCCGCGTCGATCTGGGCGTCCTCGTCCGCGGCGGCGGCCCTCTGCGCGAGGAACGTGTCCGGGGAGTCCAGTTCGGCGGCGGTCGGCACCATGTCCGGGTGCGTCCAGAGCGCATCGCGGGCGTCCCGGCCCTGCGCCTCCTCGACGAGGTCGAACACCTTCGCGGCGCCACGTGCGCGCCGGGGCCGCATCTGCAGTCCGATGAGCTGACCGAGGATCTGCTCGGCGGGGCCGCCCGAGGCGCGCCGACGGCGCATCATCTCGCGCAGCTGCTCGGCGTGGGGCAGGTAGGGTGCCACGGCCCGGGCGGTGATGACCTCCACCCATCCCTCGACCAGGGCCAGGAGGGTCTCGAGACGTTCGAGGGCGGCCCGCTGGCGTTCGGTCGGTTCGGGGGCGAAGACCCCGTTGGACATCGCCGCCTGGACGGAGGCGGGGTCCGAGGGGTCCAAACCCCGGGCGGCCTCGGCGATCGCGTCGGTGTCGATGGCGATCTCCGCGGAGTAGCGTTCCACCGCGCGCAGGAGGTCCCCCGCCAGCCACTGGACGGAGGCGAAGAGCCGGGCATGGGCGCACTCGCGCACGGCCATGAACTGCTGGAGCTCGTCGAAGGGCACCTCGAGTCCCTCCCCGAAGGCCGCGACGTTGCGCACGACGAGGGCGGTGGTGTGCCCGTCCCCCAGGGGGAGGCCCACATCGGTGGAGCCCATGGCCTCCTGGGACAGGGCGGCGAGCGCCTGACCGATCTGCATGGCGAAGATCATCGAGGCGAGACGGGGCATCAGGTCGCGCGTGCGGCCGACCATGGCGGCCACCTCCGGCGGGAGCCCGCCGGGAAGGCCGGGGACGCCCTCGTCGTCGCCGAGCTGCGCGGTCAGGGCGTCCCCCAGTGCGCGCGAGACGTTCGCGGCCACGGGCTCGGTGATCCGGCGCCACATGGGCAGGGTCTTCGTCACCCAGTCGACGCGGGACCACGCCTCCCGCGAGACGGGCCCGGGGGAGAAGGAGGTCGCGGTGTCGAGCCACAGGTCCGCCACCGTCATCGCCTGACGGGCCAGTTCGGCCTCGCCCGCCGAGAGGGGGTCGTCGCCGCTCTGGAAGGCCTGCTGCTTGGCCATGTCCTCGACCATCTGCCAGTTGACGGGTCCGGTCGAACGGTCCATCAGGTACTGGAACTGGCCGAACATGGCGCGCATCTGGTCGGGACTGGAGAACATCCCGTTGACGGCCGAGGGGTCGAAGCCCTGCGCACGCATCGCGCGCGAGGCCTCCTCGCCGGCCTGGTCGCCGAGCATCTGCCGGAGGAACTCCTCGAAGGGGTTCGCCCCGCGATCCATGTCGTCTGGCTCACTCATGCCACGAGCCTACTGTCCCCACACGACCCGGTGCTGGGAGCAGGGTGTGAGTGCGCTGAGAGCGCAATGGGGATGGTGGGCCGCGTGCGCCCCACCCCTCCCGTGTGGGTCACAATGGGCGCGTGGACGAAGAACCCGCAGCAGCACCAGAGCCCCTAACGGACCATCCCCAGGACCCGTCCGGGTCCGTCGGTGCCACGGGCGGGTCAGGCGACGCCGAGCTGCCCGTCGCGCTCCAGTCCCCGCCCTCGCACCGTCGGCGCCGCAGGGTCCTCACCCGGCGACGGATCCCGGGACTCGTCGCGGCAGTGCTGGTGCTGGCGGTGTGCGCGGCCGCCGTGCTCGTCCCCGTGCCCTACGTCGTGGAGAGCCCCGGGCCGACCTTCGACGTCATCGGCGCCTCCGGTGACACCCCGATGATCGACATCTCCGGCACGGACCCCTCGACGGGCAGGCCCGTCGAGGTGGACCCGGTGGGCGAGGACACGGGGGCCCTGCGCATGGTCACCGTCTACGAGACCGGGGGCCCCGGCAGCCGCCTGAACTTCATCGAGCTGGCCCAGGCATGGTTCGACGGGCAGGACAGGATCGTCCCCTACGACCAGGCCTATCCGGCCGACGTCACCCAGGAGCAGATCGACGAGGCCTCCGCCGCCCAGATGCAGAGCTCCCAGTCCACGGCCGGGGTGGCCGCCCTGGAGGAACTGGGGTGGACGGTGCCCGCCACCGTCACCATCCAGGGCGCGGTCAGCGGCACCGACGCCGAGGGCGAGGTCGAGGAGGGGGACACGATGGTCGCCCTCACCACCCCCGACGGTGTCACCCACCCCGTGGACTCCGCCTCCGTGCCCTTCGCGGTGATGAGGACGCAGCCCGTCGGCTCGAAGGTGGTCGTCACCATCGAGCGCGACGGCAGGAAGTCCGACGTCACGATCGCCTCGGTGTCCGGGGGGACCGGGACGACCGGGTCGAAGCTCGGCATCTACCTCACCGCCGATGTCGACATGCCCCTGGACATCACCATCCACCTGGAGAAGGTCGGGGGTCCCTCCGCCGGGATGATGTTCGCCCTGGGGATCATCGACCGCCTGACGCCCGGCGACATGACGGGCGGGCAGTCCATCGCCGGCACCGGCGCGCTCGACTACGACGGGGGCGTGGAGCCCATCGGCGGGATCCAGCAGAAGATGTGGGGCGCCGTGCGGGACGGGGCCACCTGGTTCCTCGCGCCGTCCACCAACTGCGACGAGGTGGTCGGCCACGTCCCCGACGGGTTGTCGGTCGTCAAGGTCTCGACGCTGGAGGAGGCCCGCACGGCTGTCGGGAAGATCGCCGCAGGCCAGGGGGACACGTTGCCCACCTGCACGGAGAAGGACGCCGAGGAACTCGAGTCCGGGTCAGCGGGCTGACGCGGCGTTCACCCGCCCGCGACCCCGTCGGCCCCCGGCACCTCGTCCGTGCCCGGGTCCTCGACGGGGGCGAAGGAGGCCTGGAGGGCCTCGACCAGGCCGGGGACCAGGTTCGTCCCCGTGCCGACCTTGTCGTCCTGGTCGAAGGCCCTGGCCCGCACGGCGGTCCAGGACTCGCCGCTGCGCAGGACCCCCGCGGCCAGGCGGACGTCCTGGCGGGCGGGGTGGTTGGCGATGAACTCCACGGCGGCGTCCGGGTCCTCCGGGGCCTCCTCCTCGACCTCGGGGGGCACGATGATGCGCTCCACGGTCAGTGCGGCACCTGCCACGGAGTCCGGCCAGGCGAGGTGGCCCAGCAGCTCCTCGAGGTCGTCCTCCGGGAGGTCCTCCTGGATGATCGCCGAGAGGTGCGCGCCCGTCCCGTCCCAGCCGCGACGCAGCTGGTCGGCGATGTCGGCGGGGACCTCGTGCTGCTCGAGGAGGTCCTTGGTGGCGACGAGGGCGTAGAGGGAGGGGGCGTGGTCCCAGCCCGCCCGTGACGCCGCGAGTTCGATGTCCTGGACGACGTTGGCCAACGCGACCTGGAGGGCCGTCGGCATCTGGGGTCCGGTGGGGGTATCGCTCATGGCTCCATCGTCGCACGCCCCACGGGTCCGCGTGACAGACCCACCGCGGACGAGGGCGGCGCCGCCCTCGTCCCTGCGCGTCCCGACCGGGGGCGCGGACCACGTGGACCGCGGTCGCCCGGACACGGTCCGGACCCCGGGTCGCGTTCGCCGGGAGCGGAGAGGGAGGCGAGCGGCGGCGGGTGGTGGGTGCGCGGCTAGACTGGGCGGACGACACAGTCGAGCGAGAGGACGACGCGGTGAGCGCCTTCCCATCCCCCAGACCGAAGCCGAGGAACCCGAAGGGGGGTTCCTCCGACGGTCCCAACCTCAAGAGCCCGGTGGCGATCACCTTCTTCGTGATCGTCGCCATCGGTGTCTTCATCTATGCCGCCTCCGGGTTCTGGACCGAGATCCTGTGGTTCGACCAGATGAAGTCCGAGCGCATCATCTGGACGCGCTGGGGCACGATGGCGGCCCTCTTCGTCGTCGGGTTCGGGGTGGTCTTCGGCGCACTGGCCGCCACCCTGAACTGGGCCTACCGCAAGCGTCAGCCCGCCCTGCGCGGGGAGGGGGCCGCGAACCTGCGCGCCTACCAGGAGGCGATCGCCCCGCTGCGCAAGCTGATCTTCTGGGGGGTGCCCGTCCTGCTGGGCCTGGCCAACGCCGGCAGCCTCGCCTCCCAGTGGCAGACCGTCCTGACCTTCCTCAACAGGACACCCTTCGGGGAGACCGACCCGCAGTTCGGCATCGACATTGGCTTCTTCGTCTTCACCCTGCCCCTGCTGCAGGCCATCGCCTCCTTCATCCTCAACATCCTCGTCTTCTGCCTCATCGGCGCCGTCGCCGTCCACTACCTGTACGGTTCCATCGCCTTCGCACCCAGGCCCCACGCCTCCAAGCCGGCCCGCCTGCAGATCGGGCTGCTGGCCGCCGGGATCTCCCTGATGATCGGGGTGCGCTACCTGCTGGGCTGGTTCAGCCTGCTCACCAAGCAGGGCGACCCCACCGACGGGGCGCTCTACTCCGACATCCACGCCGTGCTGCCGGCGCGCGCCATCCTCGCCGTCATCTCGGTGCTGGTGGCAGCCCTCTTCGTGGTGGCGGCCTTCCGCGGGACCTGGCGCCTGCCCGTGACGGGCGTGGTCGTCACCGTCGTGTCCTCCCTCGTCATCGGTGGGATCTACCCGGCGCTCATCCAGCAGTTCCGGGTCACCCCGAACGCACGTGAGCTGGAGTCGGAGTACATCCAGCGCAACATCGACGCCACCCTGAAGGCCTACGGCCTGGACGACATGGAGTTCCAGACCTACGCCGCCAAGACCGATGCGGAGCCGGGCCAGTTGCGCGAGGACTCGGAGTCGACCTCGCAGATCCGACTGCTCGACCCGCTCGTCATCACCAAGACCGTCCAGCAGCTGCAGCAGTCGAGGCCCTACTACGGCTTCGACTCGGGCATGTCGGTGGACCGCTACACCGTGGACGGGGACCGGCGCGACACCGTCATCGCCATGCGTGAGCTGAACCTGGCGGGGCTCTCCTCCGAGCAGCAGACCTGGGTGAACCGGCACACCGTCTACACCCACGGCTTCGGGGTGGTGGCCGCCTACGGCAACACCGTCACCTCCGACGGCCTGCCCTCCTACTGGGAGCAGTCCATCCCCTCCGTCGGTGAGATGGGGGACTACGAGCCGAGGATCTACTTCTCGCCCTCGTCCCCGGACTACTCGATCGTGGGGGCGGAGGACGGCGCGGCGGCCCAGGAGCTGGACTACCCCGACGACAACGCCCCCGGCGGTCAGGTGCGCACCACCTTCACCGGTGACGGCGGCCCGAGCGTGGGCAACCTGTGGAACAAGCTGCTCTACTCGATCAAGTTCGGGTCCACGGACATCTTCTTCTCCTCCCAGACGAACTCCGCCTCGCAGATCCTCTGCGACCGCAGCCCGCTGGAGCGCGTGGCGAAGGTGGCGCCCTACCTGACGCTGGAGCAGAAGCCCTACCCGGCGGTGGTGGACATGGACGGGGACCCCTCCACGCCCAAGCGGTTGGTGTGGGTGGTCGACGCCTACACGACCTCTGACTCCTACCCCTACTCGGAGCACCAGGCGCTCGACCAGTCCACGGTGGACTCCCAGTCGGACACGCCCGGGCAGTTCATCCAGGCCAACACCGTCAACTACATGCGCAACTCGGTCAAGGCCGTCGTCGACGCCTACGACGGGTCGGTGCACCTGTACGAGTGGGACAAGTCCGATCCGATCCTGCAGACCTGGATGAAGGTCTACCCCGGCACCGTCGAGCCGATCTCGCAGGTCTCCGGGGACCTCATGAGTCACCTGCGCTACCCGGAGGACCTCTTCAAGGTCCAGCGCGACCTGCTCACCTCCTACCACGTCACCGAGGCCTCCGAGTTCTACACCGGTGGTGACCGGTGGAGGCTCGCCCAGGAGACCTCCACGGCGGCCACCGCCGCCCAGAGCGACCAGACCACCTCCGGTTCCGGCTCGACCGCGGTGCAGCCGCCCTACTACCTGACCATGAAGATGCCGAGCCAGGACTCCGCGGAGTTCTCCCTGACCTCGGTGTTCGTGCCGGGTGGTGAGTCCAGGCGTGAGGCGATGGCGGGCTTCCTCGCCGTCGACTCGGAGACGGGCTCGGAGGCCGGGAAGGTGCGCGAGGGCTACGGGAAACTGCGCCTCATCGCGCTGCCCTCCTCGACGACGGTGCCCGGTCCCGGACAGGTGCAGAACGCCTACGACTCCAACCAGTCCATCGCCACACAGCTCAACCTGCTCAACCAGTCCGACTCGACGGTGATCAGGGGCAACCTGCTGACCCTGCCCGTGGGTGGCGGTCTGCTCTACGTGCAGCCCGTGTACGTCCAGGGCAAGGGGGACGCCTCCTACCCCGTGCTGCGCTCGGTGCTGACGGCCTTCGGCAACCAGGTCGGGTTCGCCTCCACCCTGGAGGAGTCCCTCGACCAGACCTTCGGAGGGGACTCCGAGGCGACGGTGGCCGGTGGCGGGAGTTCCGGATCGGGCGATGACGACGGGGGGACCGCCGGTCCCTCGAGTGCCCAGGAGCGCCTCAACCAGGCGCTGGTCGATGCCAGCAATGCGATGAAGGCCTCCGAGGAGGCCATGCAGTCGGGCGACTGGACCGCCTACGGCGAGGCCCAGAAGAAGCTCGACAGCGCCCTCTCCGAGGCACTGTCCGCCCAGCAGGAGTTGGGCCAGGACGTCTCCGGTGCCGTGACCCCCGACACGGGTGACGGCAGCGCCCAGTCGGGTGGGGACGCCGGCACGGACAGCGACACCAACGACGGCTGAGGGGCCGTCGGGCCCGTGGGGCCGGGAGCAGGGACCGGGGAACCGGTCCTGCTCCCGGCCCCTCGCCGTCGGCGGGTGGGGGATGCGATGGGGTCGGGCGGCGTGCCGGCAGTGGACGCTCGGTGTGGTGCGGGCAGACGGTCGGTGCGGCTCCGGGGGCGGTCGGATCGGGGCCCGGCCATTGTCCGGGGAGGGGCCGCTCCCGTAGCGTGGTCGCATGGATGCCCTCTACACCGCAGAAGCCCTCTCCACCGGTGCCGGTCGCAACGGTCACGTGCGCACCTCCGACGGCCGCCTCGACCTGGACCTGGCCATGCCCGTGGAACTCGGGGGCACGGGGCAGGGTGCGAACCCGGAGCTGTTGTTCGCGGCCGGGTACGCGGCCTGCTCCCACAACGCCCTGCTGCGGGTGGCGCGGGAGTCGGGCGTCACGGTCAGTGACACCGCCGTGGGGGCGCGGGTGGGGATCATCCCGAAGGAGGGCGGAGGGTTCACCCTGGCGGTCGAGCTGGAGGCGGTCATCCCCGGCCTGGACCACGACGAGGCGCAGCGCCTGGCCGACGCCGCCCACCAGGTGTGCCCCTACTCGAACGCGACCAGGGGGAACATCCCGGTGGAGATCGTCGTCAGCGATTCCTGAGGCGGAGAGGTATGTCACCGCAGCTCGTGTTGAAGTGCTGGTGGGTGGCGGGTAGTGTTGTGTTCACCGACGCGGGGTGGAGCAGTTCGGTAGCTCGCCGGGCTCATAACCCGGAGGTCGCAGGTTCAAATCCTGTCCCCGCTACCAGTCGGTTGGACCCGGTCCCGGAAGGGATCGGGTCCTTCCTGTATGCGGGCATGAGGTCCTCAGGGCCCACCCCGAACCGGGCGGCGACGGGTCGAGGCAGAGTCCCGCCTCAGCCCGTCCCGGGCCGACCGTGGTGCTGCTGCCACTCATCGGCCAGGATCGACATCCAGATCTCGTCGACGTACTCGCCGTCGAAGGCGAACGCGTCGCGTTTGACACCCTCCATGACGAAGCCGACCGTGGCGTAGACGTGCCGCGCGCGCGGGTTGAAGGCGAAGACGTCGAGACCGATCCGGTGCAGCCCGATCACCTCGAACCCGTGGCCCAGGATCAGCCGCGCGGCCTCGGTGCCCAGACCCCTGCCACGCCCCTCGGGCCCCATCAGGGTGCGGAAGTTCGCGGAGTTGCTCGAGGGGTCGAACTCGTTGAGCACGACCTCACCGACGACGGTGTCGCTCGCCCTGTCGACGACCGCCAGGTCGAGTCTCCCGTCGACCTGTGCGCGCGACGCGTACCACTCCCGGGTGCGGTCATCGGCCAGTGGGCTCGCCCGGTGGAGCTCCTCGGTCGACGTCACCGACCCGGTGAGCCGGAGGACCTCCGGATCGGCGAGGATCCGCGCCATGACATCCACGTCGGCGACGTCGAAGGGACGCAGGACCACCAGGTCGCCTTCGAGCGTGGGCTTGGGGACCCAGCGTGAACTCATGCGAAGGACCCCAACCCGTCCCGTGTCCGCGACGTCGCCCCGTCCTCCGCCGTCCCGTCCAGTCCGAGGATCTCCAACAGGCGCGCCGCCGAGGACTCCGCGCGTGTGCCGGTGATCGCCGAGACCACCCACGACGGTGTCAGGCCCGCCGGCAGGGGGAGGGCGACCAGGCCGCTCGCCTGCGGTTTCTCGGCGACGTGCTGGGGGACGAGGGCGATTCCGAGTCCCCGGTGGATCAGGTCGAGGAGGGTGTGGATGTCGTCGACGGTGCACCGGATCCTGCGCTCCACCCCCTGGGCGGCGCAGGCCGTGTCGTTGAGGGAGCGCACCCCCCACGACTCGCGGAAGTCGATGAACTCGTGGTCGCGCAGGTCCGACCACCTCACCGTGGACTCCCCGGCCAGGGGGTGTCCCTCCGGGACCAGCAGGACGATGGGACGGCGGCCGATCTCGAGGCTGTTGACGACGCCCAGGTGTTCGGTGGTCGCCACGAACGCGACGTCGAGGGCATCGGCGTGCACCTGGTCGACGAGGTCGTGCGACCCGGCCTGGGTGAAGTGGATGTCGACCAGGGGGTACCTGCGGTGGAACCGCTCCAGCAGGGGCGGCACGTCGACCAGGCCGAGGCACTGCTCGGCACCCACCCGCAGCCGTCCGGACAGTGAGTGCGTGGCACGCACGACGGCGTCCCTCCCCGCCGAGGCCTGGGCGACGGTGGTGCGGGCGTGGGGCAGCAGGGCGCGACCCGCGTCGGTGAGGGAGACGCTGCGGGTGGTCCGGGCGAACAGGGGGGAGGCGAGCTCCTCCTCGAGGCTGCGGATCGCCGCGGAGAGACCGGACTGGGACACGCCGCAGACAGCGGCCGCCCTCGTGAACTGCCCCTCATCGGCGAGGGCCACGACGTACTCCAGTTGACGCAGCTCCATTGATCGCTCCTGCTTCTCAATTGGATGACTCTGAGTTGTTTTACTTGTGGGTTGCTCCCGCCTACCGTAGACGCATCCGCACATCCTCGACACCAGGAGTGGAGCGACCATGCAACGACGCACCATCGGTTCCCGTGACGTCAGCGAGATCGGTCTGGGGGGCATGCCGATGTCGATCGAGGGGCGCCCCGACGAGGCACGCTCGATCGCCACGATCCACGCCGCCCTCGACGCCGGCATCACCCTCATCGACACCGCGGACGCCTACCACATCGGCGCGGACGAGGTCGGGCACAACGAGCTGCTCATCGCCAAGGCCCTGCGCACCTACGGGGGTGACACCAGCGACGTCCTCGTCGCCACCAAGGGCGGACACCTCCGGCCCGGGGACGGCTCCTGGACCGTCGACGGGCGCCCCTCCCACCTCATCGCCGCTGCCAAGGCCTCGGCCAGGCGCCTCGGGGTCGACACCATCGGCCTCTACCAGTTCCACCGCCCCGACCCCTCGGTGCCCTACGCCGAGTCCGTGGGAGCACTGCGCGACCTCCTCGACGAGGGCGTGATCGCCATGGCCGGCATCTCCAACGCCTCCGTCGCCCAGATCGACGAGGCCAACGAGGTGCTGGGCGGGCGCCTGGTCTCCGTGCAGAACCAGTTCTCCCCGAAGTTCCGCTCGAGCCTGGGGGAGCTGCGCCACTGCGCCGAACTCGGCATCGCCTTCATCCCGTGGTCCCCCCTGGGCGGAATCCGCGACGCAGGCTCCGTGGGATCCGCCCACCGCGTGTTCGGTGAGGTGGCCGAGGCCCACGGGGTCAGCCCCCAGCAGGTGGCGCTGGCCTGGGAGCTCGCCCTCGCCCCCGTCGTGGTCCCCATCCCCGGCGCCTCCCGTCCTGAGAGCATCCGCGACTCCGCCCTGGCGGCCGACCTCGAACTCACCACCGACGAGGTCGAGCGCCTCTCGACCACCGAATGACCACACACCGTCCGACCACACACCCACCATCGCTGAGGAGCACCATGAAGACCTTCACACTCCCGGGCACAGACATCACCGCCCCCAACGTCGTCCTCGGACTCATGCGCATCGCGGAGAAGTCCGACGACGAGATCCGCGGACTCGTGCACACCGCGCGCGACGCCGGCATCGACTTCTTCGACCATGCCGACGTCTACGGGGACGAACTGCACGAGTGCGAGCGCCGCTTCGCCGAGGCCATGCAGCTCACCCCCTCCGAGCGCGACGCGATCACGATCCAGACCAAGGCCGGCATCGTCAAGGACGGGCCCTACTTCGACTTCTCCCGTGACCACATCGTGGAGTCCGTCGAGGGGTCGCTGGCCGCACTGGACACCGACCACATCGACATCCTCCTGCTGCACCGCCCCGACGCCCTCGTGGAGCCGGAGGAGGTGGCGCGCGCCTTCGACGAGCTCCAGGCGTCCGGCAAGGTGCTGAACTTCGGGGTCTCCAACCACACGCCGCGCCAGATCGACCTGCTGCGCAGGCACGTGCGCCAGCCGATCGTCGCCAACCAGCTGCAGCTGTCCATCACGCACGAGCCGATCATCGCCCAGGGGGTGGCCGCCAACATGCAGGCCGAACCCCAGTCGGTGACCCGCGACGGTGGTGGCATCGTGGACTACTGCCGGCTCAACGACATCACGATCCAGGCCTGGTCACCCTTCCAGGCCGGGTTCTTCAACGGCGTCTTCCTCGGCTCCCCGGACTACCCGGAGCTCAATGCGGCCATCGACCGCATGGCCGCCAAGTACGACGTCTCCCCGATGGCGATCGCGACCGCCTGGATCACCCGTCACCCCGCGCACATGCAGGTCGTGCTGGGGACGACGACCCCCGACCGCGTCACGCAGGCGGCCGCCGGGTCCGACCTGCCACTCACCCGCGCCGAGTGGTACGAACTGTTCCGCACGTCCGGACACCTCGTGCCCTGAGGCCCCGGTCGGGTCCGGCGCCCCGCCGGGCCCGACACGGTCGGGAGGGC
>NZ_CCXH01000290.1 GCF_000820725.1 Actinomyces polynesiensis
GGGCCGGGGCACGAGGTGGAACGGGTGGTGGAGGGGGGACTACGCTCAGGTGCCCGAGCGTGGTCCGGTCGCGACCGGCGCCGCGGTCCGGACGGGGCCGCCCACCGGTCGGGAGCCCGCGGCGCGGTCGCCGAGTGCCCGCACCCGCACCGTGGCCGTCCGACGTGGCGACGTGCCACCCACACCTTCGACACCCAGGAGCACACGGAGCATGGGGATGAGACGAGTCCAGTCCTTCGAGGGTCCCTCCCCCGATGCCGGGGGTCCGTCCTCGTCGGGCACGGGCCGGGAGCCCGCGGCGCACCCGACGGGAACGGGGGCGGCGACGGGTCACACACCCGCATCCACCCCCACCACCGACGCCGGGGCGAGGCCCCTGCACGCGGACGGGGACGGTCGCAGGCTGGTCGTCGGGGCCGCCGACGGCCCGGCGTCCGCACCCGCCTCGCGTCCGGGGCAGGGGCTCGTGCCGGGACCGGTGTGGCGGTACCACTCCGAGGGCGGGGGCGTGGCCGGGGATGCGGGCGAGTCCGCGGCCGGGGATGCGTGCGACTCCGACGACGGGGGCGCAGCCGGCTGTGACCTCCGCGCCACTCTGCCGGGCGCACCGGTGGAGGGCACCGTGGTCCGCGAGGGGGACGTGCTCGAGTACGCGGTGTTCGCCGTGCTCGACCGCTCGCAGGCGGACATCCGTGACGCGTACGCCGCCACCGCGGTCGCCCTCGACGTCGCCTTCGACGACGGCTCGCGCCTGGGGGACACGGCGCCCTCGGACCAGCACGGGGTCGCGGTCACCCCGGGAGCGCAGTACGCGTCCAGGACGGTCTCGGCCGACCAGTGGACCTTCAAGCGCATCGCGCTCGACGCCGCGGTCGGCAGGGTGGTCCGTTCCCTCGAGGTCCGCACTGCGGCCGTCGCACCGGTGGCGGGTGGCGCGGCGCTGCCCGTCGAGGGCTACGTCAACGCCGTGCGCATCGCGCCCGGCCCCGCCGACGCCGAACCGCTCGACCTCGTCCGCACCACGCGCGGCACCCACTCCACGTTCGCCCACTCGCGCGGCAACACCGCCCCCCTCGTGGGCATCCCGCACGGAGGGGTCTTCGTCACGCCCGTGACCGACGCATCGACGAGGGGGTGGGTGTACAGCTACCACGCGGACAACCGTGACGACGGGCGCCCGGCCCTGCAGGCCTTCGCCCTCTCGCACATCCCGAGCCCCTGGATCGGGGACCGCGGGGTGTGGCAGTTCCTCCCGCACCCCGATGCGCAACCACCGCTGGGGCGTGCCGAACGCGCGCTCGGGTTCGACCACCGCACGGAGGTCGACCGCCCGCACCGGTACGCGGTCGACCTGGACGGGGGGATCCACGCAGAGGTCACGGCCGCCCGCTTCTCCGCCGTCGCCCGCTTCACCTATCCCGGCCCGCGCGGCTCCGTCATCTTCGACCAGCCGGACGACGAGGGTGGCCTCACGCTGCCGGGCCCCGGGGCGCCGGGGGTCGTGACCGGTCACGTCGACGGTGTCGACGGGAGCCCACGCATGTTCGTGTACGCGACGCTGGACCGTCCTGTCCTCGCGTCGAGGGTGGAGGGGGTGCGCGGTGCGGTCGCCCTGGAGCTCGGTGACGGGCACCAGGTGACGCTGCGCATGGGGACCTCCTTCCTCGGCCTCGAACAGGCCCGGCGCAACCTGGAGCTCGACGGCGTGGCCGGGTCCGGTTGCGAGGAGGTGGCGGCACGCGCGGCCCAGCTGTGGCGCGAACGCCTCGGACAGGTGGAGGTCGACGGGGCGAGCCACGACCAGTTGGTCACGCTGTACTCGAACCTGTACCGGCTCCACCTCTACCCCAACGACGCCGCCGAGAACGTCGGCACGGCGGACCACCCGCAGTGGCGCTACGCCAGCCCGTTCCACCCCCTCGAACGCCCCCACACACCCGAGGCGACCGGGTGCCGCGTGGTCGAGGGGCAGCTCACCGTCAACAACGGCCTCTGGGACACCTACCGCACGGTGTGGCCCGCATTGCTGCTCCTGTGCCCCGCTGACGCCGGGCGTCTCATGGACGGTCTCGTCCAGCACTACCGAGACGGTGGGTGGACCAGCCGCTGGACGGCGCCGGGACCCCTCGACTCCATGACGGGCACCACCACCGACGTGATCTTCTCCGACGCCGCCGCGCGTGGGGTGGGCGGGTTCGACCTCGACGACGCCTACGCCTCCGCCGTGCACAACGCCACGGTCCCGGCCCCCGACCCGAGGGTGGGTCGCAAGGGCATCCGCTCCCAGACGTTCCGTGGCTTCACCGACACCTCGGTGGCCGAGGGGATGTCGTGGACACTCGACTCGGCCATCACGGACGCCGCGATCGCTCGCTTCGCGACGCTGCTGCTGGGGAGCCTGCCCGAGGGGGACCCGCGCCGTGACGCCCTGGAGGCCGAGGCGGAGTACTTCGCCGCGCGCGGCGCCCGCTACGCCACGGTGTTCGACCCGCGGACGGGTTTCTTCCTCGGGCGCCGTCCCGACGGCACCTGGCGCGTCGCCGACCCGGCGGACTACGACCCACGTGAGTGGGGCTTCGACTACACGGAGACGAACGGGTGGGGGACGGCCTTCACCGCTCCGCACGACGGCGCGGGTCTTGCGACCCTGATGGGGGGCCCCGAAGCGCTGCGCCGGCGCCTCGACGAGTTCTTCGCGGAACCGGAGACGGGGCGCGCCGAGTTCAAGGGCAGTTACGACATCGCGATCCACGAGATGGCCGAGGCGCGTGACGTCCGCATGGGGATGCTGGGCCTGTCGAACCAGCCTGCCCACCACATCCCCTTCATGTACGCCTTCACGGGCGTGCACCACCCCACGCAGGAGGTGGTGCGCGAGGCGCTGAGGCGACTGTTCCTCGGGTCCGAGATCGGCCAAGGCTACCCCGGCGACGAGGACAACGGTGAGATGTCGGCGTGGTACCTCTTCGCTGCGCTGGGGCTGTACCCACTCGTCCCCGCGTCGGGGGAGTTCGTCATCACCGCCCCCCTGTTCCCGACCACGAGGGTCCACCTCCCCGGCGGCGAGCTCGAGGTGGGCACCAGCGGCGAGGGCGACCACGTCGCCGCCGTGTGGGTGGACGGCGAGCCGTGGGACCGTGTGTCGATCCCCCGCGAGCGCCTCGTGCACGGTGCGCGCATCGTCGTGCGACTGTCACCCGACCCCACCGACTGGGCGAGGGGCACGACGCCCTCGTCGCTCACCCCCACCGGGGCCCGCCCGTGCCTCCGCCTCGACCTGACCGACCCGGAGGGGGCGCGCACGGCCGCCTCCTCGACCGTGGGTCCGGCGGACACCGTCTTCGACGACAGGGGCGCAGGTGTGCTCCCCCTCGACGAGGGCGACCGGGTGTCCTACCGCTTCGGGGCGGCCCGGACCACGTCGCTCTACACGGTCACGACCGACACGGGCGCGGCGGCGTCGTGGGACCTCGAGGCCCGGGTGGGGGACGGGGAGTGGGAGCTCCTCGACCGGCGGCGGGACGAGGTCTTCACCTGGGAGGGGCAGACGCGCCCGTTCAGGATCCGTGGGGCGCGCCGGACCGGCCACGAGGAGTACCGCATCGTCGCGCGCAGCGCCCTGCGCCTCGTGCAGTGGGAGTTGCTGGGGGACGACTGAGGCGTGCCCACGCGGGGTCAGGTCGACCGCACGTGGCCCCGTTCCGGGGCCGGCCCGGCGCCGGCTCACTCCAGGGCGGGGTTGATGTCCCAGTAGGTCTCGATCTCGGTGCGGATCCGTGCCAGCGTGGCGTCGTCCAGGCCACCGTCCCCGGTCACGGCCACCCACCCGTCGAGCATCGTGTCGCCGAAGGCGTGGCCGTGGCGGGCGGGCACGTCCACGGCGACCAGCATGTCGAGGGCCACCTGCACGGCCGTCACCACGGGGATCCAGTGCATGTGGGGGCTGACGTCGGGGGCGCGCCCGGAGCCGCTCAGCCAGTCGGGGCGCCGCCACAGGAGGTCCGCCGACAGCCAGGTGACGGGATCCGTCGAGTGCTGGAGGATCGCCACCCGCGGTTCCTCCCACGTCCCGGTGGGTGTGGAGAAGTCGCTGGCCCTGCTCGCCCACCGCACCGCGACGCCCTCGTCGAGGACCGGCAGCCACGGGGGCGACCCGGGGTCACGGGCCGCCTGCAGCTCGTGCCACATCGGCGTGGCGTTGGTCGGTCCCACCAGGAGGGCGCCCTGGGTCTCGGCGCGCATGCGCTCCAGTGTGCCGAAGCTGTTCATGGTCCCCTGGGCGCCCAGGCTGAGGCCGTAGACGACGAGTTGGGGCCGCTGGTCCTCGGGCAGGGTGAGCCACTTGGCGCGCACCGCGTCGAAGAGCGCCGCCGAGGCCCTCACCGGCAGGTCGGCATCCGTCAGCGCGGAGACGAAGCTCGGGGTGTGGGCGTACTGGAGGGCGACGGTGGCGGTGTCCCCGGAGTGCAGGTACTCCAGGGAGTCGACCGCCTGGGGCTCCACCCACCCGGAACCCGTCGTCGTGGCGACGACGAGGACCTTGCGGTCGAAGGCACCCGTGCGCTCGAGTTCCCGCACGGCCACGGCGGCACGCTCGGTGAAGGTGCCCCCCGCCGCGGTCCCGACGTAGACGCGGATCGGCGTGAGGGCGGGACGGCCCGTGAGGGCGGTGATCTCCTCCGCGGTGGGCCCGCCGGCGACGAAGTCCGCGCCGGTGCGTCCCAGCTGCGAGAACTCGACCTCAGAGCCGGCCCCCGCGGAGCGGTAGGTGGAGGCGGGGACCGCGAGACCGGGGTCGGGGGACCCGTTGCGCGCCCGGAAGAGCACGTCGAGGCCCACGTAGGCACCCGTGGCGACCACGGCGACCACCACCGCCGCGGCGAGGAGGGAGCGTGCGGTGGCGCGGCGGCGTGCCCGTCGACGAGGGCGTCCCTGCGCCATCATCCGGCGGTAGGACCGCACCCACCCCCGGCGCACGAGACGCCCGAGGGCGAGGCACACGGCGCTGGTGAGCAGCAGGGCGAGGACGAAGGCGGAGACGTTGACCCCGTCCAGGGGTGCGAGCTCGACCATGCGGCGCACCTCGTTCTGTGCACCGACCCCGGCCACGGCGCCGAGCACGAGGACGACGGCGTAGCCCGGCCATCCGACCAGGCGCAGGATGCGTCTGGTCCGGCGGGAGGGGCGCCACGTCGTCAGCCGTCCCAGGACCGTGGACACCCCGACTCCGATCGCGTAACCGATCCCGAACAGGAGGCCCGAGCCGACCCCCTGCAGTGCCGCGGGTCGGGGCAGGAGTGACGGCGTGAGCGAGAGTGCGAGCAGGACCGCGCCCACCAGGAGCCCGATCGGGTCGAGAGATTTCCACAGGTCTTTCACGGCGCCCCCGGGGTGAGTGGGTCGATGGGATGGGGAGGAGCCCCAGCACCGTGCCCCAGAGTAGTTTCCCGGCGGTGCCCGCGGTGTGAGTGGCTCCCTGGACGGTCCACCGGATCCCGAGGGGACACCCGGCGCGGGAAGTTCGCATTTTGAACAGAGTCATGGAATGTGACCTAGGTCCCTGTTAGGCTCGCTGACACGGGTCGCGGGTTGACGTCCGTCCTCCGCACCCTCGGGTGGTGTCCCGAGAGGCACACCCCCGCGCGGTGCCCCCGGGCGACCGTCCGAGTCGCTCCACGAGCGGCCTCCCCGGCTGCGTCCCCCACAGCCGTGTGTCCCACCAGACCCCCAGCAGCCCCGGTCGAGTCCCCGGCTGCCCCACCCGAGTCGTACGTCCCCCCGTCGCATGTCCCGAGGAGACCTCCATGGACGCCGCCGCCCCTGCCCCGAAGTCCCGCCGGATCCCCGCACTCATCGCCGCGCTCGCCGTGCTCGTCCTGGTGGTCGGCGGTGTCGTCTTCTGGAACCAGGGCCGCATCTCCGAGGCCGTCGAACTCGAACCCGCCGCCGCAGCGGGTCCGGAGCCCTTCGTCGATGCTGCGGCGGAGTCCGCACCCGCCCAGTTCAGCGGTACCCTCCGGGCCAGCGTGGAGGAACGGACCGCCACCCTCACGGCCGATGCGACCACGGGCGTGCGCACGAGCGGAGGTGACGTGGAGGGCCTCTACGCCCACTCACCGACGACCACGGTGTGCGACGTGGCGGCCCTGGCCACCCGACTCGGTGCGGACACCGCGACGGCGTCGGCCTGGGCCGGCGCGAGGGGGATCACGGTCGACCGGATCGGGGAGCACCTCGCGGGGCTCTTCCCCGTCTACCTGACGGTCGACACCCTGGTGACGAACCACCGCTTCGACGGGAGTGGCGCCGTGGCCTTCGCCGCGGTCCTGCAGGCAGGCACGGCCGTCCTCGTCGACGCCCAGGGCCTGCCGGCCGTGCGCTGCGCCTGCGGCAACCCGCTCCTGGCGCCGGCGACGGGGATCGTCCTCCAGGGGGCGACGTTCCGGGGAACGGCCTGGGACGGTTTCGACGCGGGTGCGGTGCACGCCGTGTCGGCGGCAGCCGACCCGGTCGTCTCCCTCAGGACCGTCCACGTCGACACCGCGGAGTTCGTGGACGTCACCGTCGGAGGCGTCGAGGGGGAGACGGATCCCCTCCTCCTGGTGACGGCGATGGACGACGTCCCCGAGTCGGCGGCCACGGGTTCGCTCCATGTCTCCGAGGACGGGGTGGGCTGGGAGAAGGTCCTCGACACCGGTCCGCTCTCCGACGTCGACGCGACGGACGGACCGGCCGTGGCCGTGGGCCACTCCGAGTCGGGCGGCATCATCCACACGAGCACGGACGGGCGGACCTGGTCCGAGGCGATCCGGGTCATCGACCCCCTGGCGGACGTCGCCCACGGTGACGGCGTGTGGGTCGCAGTGGGGGACCGCTCCTTCGCGGAGGAGTCCGGGGCGGGCGACGCCTCCTCGGGAGCCATCTACCTGAGCGAGGACGGGACCACCTGGGAGCGCGTCGCGACCACCGACCCGTACGAGAACGCGCACTTCGCGGACTCCCCGGAGATCCACTACCAGGCCATGCGCTCCGTCGGGTACGGCAACGGGCTGTGGGTGGCGATGGCCACCGAGTGCGCGTACCGCAGCTGTGAACTGGTGGAGTTCACCAGCGAGGACGCGCGAACCTGGACCCGTCACCACCTCGACTCCGAGATCCTGGACATGGACGTCCACCACAATGGCCAGACCTGGGGCTTCGTCGGGTCGGAGAGGGACCCCACCGGCATCGAGGAGAACATGGCGGAGAAGGACCGTCCCCTCGGCCTGGCCGGCACCAGCGAGGACGGGATCACCTGGCAGACGGGTGCGACCCGGCCCGACCGCCCGAACCTCACCGGGCTCAGCGCCGGGCCCGACGGGTGGTACGCGGTGGACACGCACACCTACGGCTCCCAGGGGAGTGCGCCCTCGCGCGGGGAGGTCCACCACAGCGACGACCTCGAGACCTGGACGCTGCTGGGCACGGTGACCGAGGGGATCTCCGGGATCGCGGTGCTCCCCGGTGGACCCACCGCGACCTCCACACCCACGGCGTCCCCGACACCCTCCGCGAGTGCCTCCGCAGACGCGGCGATGCTCGTGGGGATCGTCATCCGCACGGGTGGGCTCGAGCTGGACACGGAGGAGGGCGAGCCCACCCTCTTCGCCTACGAGGACCCCGCCTCCCGGGTGCTGGAGGAACTGCGGTCCGGACTCGGGGAGCCCGGCGAGGAGTTCCACGAGGGGGACGGGTACTGCTCGGTCGACACCACCTCGAGCTCGTGGAAGGGACTCACCCTCTACCACGAGGGCACCGAGGCGTCGGGGACGTGGTGGGTGAGGCTGTCCGGAGGGGCCGGGGACCTGCCCGGGGTGCCCGTGTCGACGGTGGAGGGGGTGACCCTGGGGACCTCGTCGGCCCAGGTGCCCCAACTCGCTCCCGACGTCTTCCACGAGACGTTCTCCTACGAGGGCAACACCATGGACCGCTTCATGCTCGACATCTCCCAGAACGGGGAGATGGGGGTCGAGGCGATCACGGAGGGCGGGGCGGTCACGAACATCGGCGCGCCGGTGTGGGTGATGGGGGACTGCTGAGGTCGCTGGCACGGACCTGCTGGCACGGACCTGCTGGCTCGGACCCGCAGGCGCGGACCTGCTGGCACGGACCCGCAGGCGCGGCCCCGCCGGAGCGGGGATGCCGGGACGGGGCTGCCGGGCCGGTCGACGGGCACCCGGTCCGGCCGGAGGAGAGCCGGGTCAGACCGGATGGGCAGCGGAGCAGCGCACGTCCACCGGCGCGGTGGACGGGGAACGGGGAAGGATGTGTGCCCGCCGACCCCCGGGCCGGTCGTGCCGTGACGGCTCAGCCGACCGGTGGCACCCCCGGGTCGGTCGTGCCGTGGCGCTCAGCCGACCGCCGTCACGCCGTCGCCGACGGCGTCCGTGAGCCGCCCCGTCGCCCAACGTCGCACCGTGGCCAAGTCACGGGGTGTGTGGAGGAAGTGACCCGCCGGGATGACCTGGAGCTGCGCCCCGGTCGCCCTCGTGAACGGGTCGATGTCCGCCCTCGGGACGATGGCGTCGGAGTCCCCGTGGAGCACGTGGGTCGGGTGCTCCCAGCGCACCGGATGGCGGCGCACCCAGGAGAGGTAGCCCCAGTCGAGGGACTGCCCGTCGGCCAGGCCGATGTGGCCGCGCCGACGCAGCTCGTGCTCGCTGACACCCTGGAGGAACATCCTGCGGGCGATGAAGGCCTCCATGTCGACCACGGGGGAGACCATCAGCGCCGTCTCCAGTGGGGCGTCGGCCAGGGCGTGCAGGGACATGAACGCCCCCAGGCTGCAGGCGAACAGCGCCACGTGGGGGTGCGCGGCGCAGACCTCCCGGCCGACCTCGGCGAGCTCCTCGCCGTAGCACCACGGGGTCAGTGCCTCCCGGTCGCCGCGCCCGCCGTGCCCGGGCAGGTCGACGCTGAGGGTGCACCACCCCGCCAGGGCCGCGCCGCGGGCGAGGGCGGAGACCACGGGATCCGACTTGCTGCCACCCATCCCGTGGACCGCCAGGACGGCCCGGTCGGAGTCGGGGCCCCACCGCAGGGCGGGGTGTCCCGCCAGGGTCAGTGGCAGCGGGTCCTCCCGCACGACGGTCAGCACCGTGCGCCGCCGAGCTCGCGCAGGTAGACCGGCATCGGGAAGGGCAGGAGGTGGTCGGACTGGGGGACGTCGATGGCGCCCCAGTCCTCCTCCTTCACGCGGATGCCCGAGACGGAGACCTCGGTGAGGCGCACCCGGATCCAGCTCCCGTCCTCGACGCGCAACTCGTAGGGCTCCGCGAGGTAGGCGAGGCCGAGGTCGTCGAGCCTGTGCTCCGCGGAGAACCAGTCGCCCGCCGGACCGACGCGGCGTCCGAGACGGTCGATGGGGACGAAGTCCTCCCCCTGGGGGAGGATCCAGCCGAGCAGTTCGCCGTCCGTGGCGCGGTGGTGCTCGATCCAGTCGGGGTCCATGCGGTCGAGACTAGTTCGCCGGGCCCCGGCGCGGGGCCGGACGGTGGGCACCCGACCACGTGGACCCCTGGGGTCCCCACATGGAATGCCCGTGGTGGCCACCGGACCGAGTGGGTAGCGTTGACGAGTGGCGCGAGTGGCCGGGCGGGCGCCCGGTCGGCCCCGACGGGGCCGCAGCCAGTCGAGTCGGAGGAGCCCCCTTGTTCGAACGCATCGGCCGAACCGTCACCCGTCGTCCCGTGGTGGTCCTGGTGGGATGGCTGGTCCTGGTGGCGCTCGCGGGCGCCGCCGCCCTGTGGGGCTTCGGCCAGGGCGGACTGTTCGACCGGATGAAGACCTCCGACTTCGTCGTGCCCGGTTCGCAGTCGGCGAGGGTCTCCGAGCTCACCTCCGACGCGGCGGACGGCGAGGGCGCCACCAGCACCGTCGTCGTGTCCGGTCTGGACCTGGCCGCGGACTCCGCGGACATCGCCCGCTTCGCCGACGACAACCGCTCCCTCCTCGAGGTCACGGGCGTGGACTCGGTGGTGGACCCCTTCTCCCTGCCCGACCCGACCTCCGACCGGGCCCGCGCGCTCCTGTCCACGGCGGGGGACGGGTACGTCCTCGCGGTCACCCTCAGCGACGACACGGGCACCGACGCCGGTGACGCCGCGCAGGAGGCGCTCGAGGCGGGCGTGGACGCCTACCGCACCGCCCTGCTCGCCGAGTTCCCCGACGCCCACGTCCAGCAGGTCTCCGAGCACGTGATCTCCGACGCGATCCTCGGCCAGGTCCGCCACGACCTGATCGCGGGAGAACTGGTCGGCCTGCCGGTGGCGGCGCTGATCATGGTGATCGTCTTCGGTGGACTGCTCGCGGCCGGGATGCCGCTGGCGGCCGCGGTGTGCGCCATCGCGGTGGGAATGGGGATCCTGTGGGTCTCGACCTTCGCGACCGGGATCGACTCCTACATCCTCAACGTCATCTCGGTCATCGGGGTGGCCCTGTCCATCGACTACGGGCTGCTGGTCGTGAGCCGCTTCAGGGAGGAGGCCAAGCTCATCGACGCCGCCGGTGGTCCGGGGAGCGCGGGCGGTCCGGTCGGGCCGGGTGGTGGTCGCGCCGACGAGGGCGGACCGGTGGCCGAGGCCGTGCGCCGGGCCGTGGCCACGGCCGGGCGCACGGTGACCTTCTCCGCCGTCACCATCGCCTCGGCGATGATCGGCCTGCTCGTCATGCGCACCCACGTGCTGCGCACGATCGGGCTGGGCGGGATGGTGGTGACGCTGCTGGCACTCCTGGCCTCCGTCACCCTGGTCCCGGCCCTGCTCACCCTGCTCGGTGCCCGGGTCATGCGCCCCTCGCCGGTGACGCGGGTGCCCGTGCTGCGCCGACTCGTCGCCGCGGTGGGCGACTCCTCCGGGGACGACGGGTTCTTCTCCCGCCTGGCCCGTCGTGTGCATGCCCACCCCTGGTGGGTGATGGGGGTGAGCGCACTGGTCCTGGTCGCGATGGCGTTGCCGCTGAAGGGCCTGGAGCTGCGCAACAACTTCACCGACTACATCCCCGCCGGCACCGAACTCCGGGAGGCGTTCGACACCGTCCAGTCCGACTACCCGGTCCTCGCGGTGCCCTCGGTGGAGGCCGTGGCCGACATGCCCGCGGCCGACACCACCGACCTGGTCGGTCAGGTCGAGGCGATCCCCGGGGTCGAGAGCGTCCGGGTCTCCGAGCTCGCCTCGGACACCTCGATGAGTGTCATCGACGTGCGGGTGGACGCCGATGACCCGGTGGGCGGGGAGGTCACCGACGTCATGCTCGCCATGCGTGACCTGGACCCGGGCACCGGTTGGTGGGTCGGTGGGGGTGCGGCGCTCCAGCACGACTTCACGCATGCCCTCGTCGAGGACTCCCCGCTCGCCCTCGCCATCGTGGTGGTGGCCGTCTTCGTGTTGCTGTTCCTCATGACGGGATCCCTGCTGGTCCCCCTCAAGGCGCTGGTGATCAACTCCCTGTCCCTGCTCGCCTCGCTGGGGATGACGACGCTCGTCTTCGAGCACGGCCTCCTCGGCCTGCCGAGGACCCAGGGCCTGGAGACCTTCATCGTCGCCTGCATGGTGGCCTTCGGGTTCGGCCTGGCGATGGACTACGAGGTCTTCCTCCTCGCCCGGATCAAGGAGTACTGGGACCAGGGCCTGGACAACGACACGGCCGTGGAACGAGGGCTCCAGAGGTCGGGGCGCATCATCACCTCCGCGGCGGCGATCATCATCGCGGTCTTCATCGGCTTCACGGCCGGGCAGATGCTGGCGATCAAGCAGATCGGTGTGGCGCTGGCGATCATGGTCGCCACCGATGCGACCCTGACACGCCTGCTGCTGGTGCCCGCCACCATGACCCTCCTGGGCCGGTGGAACTGGTGGGCACCGGCGCCCCTGCGCCGACTGCACGCCCGCTTCGGTCTGCACGACTGAGGGCGCGGGTGTCGGAACTTGCCGTTTCGTGGGGTGTGCCCGGCACTGGTGTCGGAACTTGCCGTTTCGTCGGGGTGCGCTCTGCAGCGGCGACGGGTGAATCGCTGTGACCTGCACTGATGCAGGGGTCTGCTGGGGAGAGTGGTCCAGGCCGGTGACGAGACGGCAAGTTCTGACAGGTTTGGTGTGCAAACTTGCCGTTTCGTCGGGGTGCGCTCTGCGGCGGCGAGGGGTCAATCGCTGTGACCTGCACTGATGCAGGGAGCTGCTGGGGCCTGTGGTCCGGTCCGGTGACGAGAAGGCAAGTTCTGACAGGTCTGGTGTGCAAACTTGCCGTCTCGTGGGGAGCCGGGTGCGGCCGGTGGCGAGGCCGGGCCCCTGACCTGCACTGATGCAGGGGTCTGCTGGGGAGAGTGGTCCAGCCAGGTGACGAGACGGCAGGTTCTGACAGGTTTGGTGTGCAAACTTGCCGTTTCGTCGGTCCGATCGGCCGCAGGACCCCCAACCGCGTGGGTGACTCCACCGTGCCGACCGTGTCGGCCGGTCAGTCCCGGATGAGGACCTCGCCTGCAGCCTCACGGATGAGACGTGCCGCCTCCTCCAGGTCCGGTGTGTGCAGCGTCCACTGCTGCCAGTGGAGGGAGACGTCGACATGGGGTGCTCGGGACACTCCCTCCCCGGAGATGGCGATGACACTGCCGGGATCGTGCCCGAACTGGGAGGTCATCAGCATCCCCCATCCGTAACCCAACCGGACGGCCTCCCCGAACTCCGCCGTCGCCGGGACCACGTGGTGCGGCGGCGTTCGGGGGTCGACGCGGTGTCGCCGCAGGAGGGTGTCCTGGAGGTGGTCGTTCGAATCGAAGACGACGACGGGTGCCTTCGCCAGGGAGGATCGGTCGACGCCGTCGGGGAAGTACCTGTCGACGAAGTCCGGCGACGCCACCGCGAAGTAGCGCTGTGTCCCCAGACCCGTGGAGCGGCACCCCTGGACGGGCCTGGACTTGGAGGTGATCGCACCCATGACGGAGCCGTCGCGCAGGAGGTCCGCCGTGTCGTCCTGGTCTGCGCGGACGAACTCGACGGGGGTCCGCGCGGCCAGGGGTGCCAGCGCCTCCAGGACCCAGGTGGACAGGGAGTCGGCGTTGACCGCCAACCTCAGGGGCACACGGCCGCCCGTCCCGAGGGCCTCTTCGGTCCGCGAGGTGAGTTCGTCGACCTGTCGGGCAAGTCTGAGCACGGGCTCCCCGGCCTCGGTCACCCGGACGGGACGACTGCGGCTGATCAGGACGGCCCCGACCGTGCGCTCGAGGGCCTTGAGACGCTGGGACACGGCAGAGGGAGTGATGTGCAACGTCTGGGCGGCGGCGTCCAGGCTGCCCTGGTCGACCGTGGCGACCAGGGCGCGCAGCTGCGGGAGGTCCCAGTCCATGCCCACACCCTACCAACAGCAATGCTAATGAAACCGTAGGAACAATCGCTGGACTGGTGTGCGGCCGGTGCCTAGCGTCGGTGGCATGTGGGAACTCCCTGACGCGGGCATCGCGCCCAGCATGCTGACCGGTGTCGCCACGGGCTTCGGCCTGATCGTCGCGATCGGGCCGCAGAACGCCCTCGTCCTCAGGCAGGGGGTGCGCGGTGAGCGGGTGGGGATCGTCGTGGCCGTCTGCGTCCTCAGCGACCTCGTCCTCATCAGCGCGGGGACTGCGGGACTCGGGGCGTTGGTCTCCTCCCGCCCGACGCTGCTCGGTGTCGCCACCCTGGCCGGATGCCTGGTCCTGGGCTCCTACGCCGCCCAGGCCCTGCGTCGCGCCCTCGGGTCCGGTTCACTGGTGGTCGACACGGGTGGTCCTGCAGCCGGCCCCGGTGCCGTGGCAGCACGGACACTGGCGTTGACCTGGCTCAATCCCCACGTCTACCTCGACACCGTGGTCCTGCTCGGGTCGGTCTCGACCACGCAGGCGGCGCCCTGGGCATTCGCCGCGGGCGCGGGCATCGCCAGCCTCGTGTGGTTCTCGCTGCTCGGGTTCGGGTCGCGCGTCCTGCGCCCGTTGCTGGCCACGGACGCGGCATGGCGCGTCTTCGAGGGCGCCGTGGCCGTGGTGATGGGGGTGATGGCGGTGCGCCTGTTCCTCGGGCTCGGGTGGTGAGCGCCCTGTGGGACGAGGGCGGCCCCGCTGGTCCCTCCCCACGGTGACGACACAGGTGGGGAAGTGGCTCCGGGGCGTCAGCGCTCCGTGAGGACTCCGTCGTGCATGGCCAGGACCCGGTCACAGTGGTCCAGCAGTCGCTCGTCATGGGTGACCATGACGGTCGCCTTGGCGCGCTCGTGCGTCTGCTCGGCGAGGATGCGTGCCACGTCCAGGGCCCGGCGCGTGTCCAGCGCCGCAGTGGGCTCGTCGGCCAGGACCACCTGGGGATCGTGGTAGAGGGCGACGGCGATGGCGGCGCGCTGGCGCTCACCCCCGGAGAGGTCGGCGGGGTACTTGCCCGCCAGGGCCCGGATGCCGAGTTCGTCCAGGAGGCCGTCGCGGACCTCCGGCCTGGCCGGGGTGCGGGCCGCGTGGTCGTGCAGGGCGAACTGGTCGGCGACGGTGAGGAACGGGACCAGGCTCGCGGCCTGGAGGATGAAGCCCATGCGGCGCAGGCGAACCCGGGACCGCTGCTTCTCCGGGAGCTCGGAGAAGGCCTCACCCCCGATCGTCACGGTCCCGGTGGTGGGCTGGCGCACTCCGCCCATGATCGTCAGCAGGGTGGACTTGCCGGACCCCGAGGGCCCGACCACGCCGACGAACTCGCCCTCGTCCACCGAGAGGTCGGTGGGTGTGAGGGCGTGGACCACCTCGTCCCCCTGGGGGAAGTCGCGTGAGACGTGGCGCAGTGTGAGGACCGTGGTCATGAGATCGCCTCCACCGGGTCGATGTGGGAGACGACGCGGACGGAGATCAGGCCGCCCAGCACCGCGAAGGCGATGAATGCGGCGGTGATGGCGGCATCCATCACGGCATCCACGCGGAAGGGGACGGCCCGGGGCAGCACCAGGGCGCTGAGCAGGGTCAGAGCGAGTCCGATCGCGACGCCCGCGGCGGACAGGAGGGCCGTCTGGACCGCTCCGGAGAGGATGAGGTATCCGGTGGGCACCCCACGCGCCTTGAGGATGCCCAGGACGGGGCGTTTCTGCAGTGTGAGGACGTAGATGAAGATCCCCAGGACGAAGGACGCGATGACGATGAGCGAGCCGATCATCAGGGTGAAGGTCAGCACCTGGGCGCTGTAGCCGGGAAGGGTGTTGACGAACTCGGACGCGTCCAGCACCTCCAGGCCGGCGTCGGTGACGCCACGGTCACCGGAGAGGTCGTCCCGGGAGACCACGGCATTGGGGGAGGAGGCCACCGAGGAGGGGCCGTCCTTGACGAGGGCGTCCTGGTCGATGAACACCACCGGCAGGGCCTGGAAGGACTGGTCGTGGGCGAAGCCGCTCACCTCCCACTCGTGGTCGGACCCGGTGAGGGTGAAGGTCTGGCCGATGGCCCACCCCTCGTCCTTGAGCGAGTCGTCGACGACCACCTGACGGCTCGGGTCGGTCGGGGCACTTCCCTCCTCCACGCTCGGCATGAGGAAGGAGCCCTCCGGCAGCCCGAACACCGTGGCGTCCACCTTGGTCCCGCCGGCGTCCTCGAGGACCACGGGTGTGGTCAGGAGTGTGGAGGTGTCAGGGGATGTGGGCACGGCATCCAGCTGGGTGCCGGAGAGCCGCGACGCCGAGACGTTCCGGTTCGAGGCCTCGGTCAGGACGACGCTGCGCGCCCCCCAGTCGTCCACCGCGGAGCGGTAGGAGTGGGCGAGTCCACCGGCGAGTGCCGCCAGGAAGAAGGTGAGGTAGCTGACCAGGGTGATCACCGCGACGATGAGGACGAACCTCGTGGGCTGGTGTCTGATCTCGCGCAGTGCCAGGAACACTGGTCTCCCCTCGGTGGTGGTCGTCCGGGCGGAGGACCACCACGAATCTGACACATTGTCGCATCGATGGCAACCGGAGGGTGGGGGCCCGACAGGGGGTCAGGCGGCCGTCCCGGGACGAGTGGGTGGGCCCGTCAGGGGGTGAGGCGTCCGATCCTGGTGAGGGGGACGGGGGCCCATCCCGAGGTCAGGCATCCGTCCCCGAGGGAATGGCCGGTCCGATCAGTGTCCGGGAGGTCCCCGTCCCCGATGTCCCCGTCCCGGAGAAGTCCGTGCCCAATCCGGTGTCGCCCTGCGCATCGGTCCCGCCCTGCGTCCCGGTCCCGTCGCCGGAGCCGGTCCCGTCATCCGTGCCGGTGCCGGTACCCGGCGCGGTGCCCTGCTGGTCGGGGCCGCCGGGCATGTTTCCGCCGCCGGGGCCGCCTCCCGTGTCGGAGGTGCCGACGATCTCGTCCATGATCTGCGTGACGGCCACGGTGTGCCCGATCGCGTAGCCCCCGACGCCGCCCAGGAGGAGCGCCGCGACGGCCGCCCCGGTGAGGACCTTCCACCCGAAGGTGCGCGGCAAGCGCTTCTGCGCAGGGACGCCCTCGCCCATTCCCGTGCCCGGGGCCTGTGCGGCTCCGGCCGGTCCCTGTGGGGGAGTTCCCCAGGCGGGGCTGAACTGTCCGGAGGGAGAAGACTGGTAGGTCCAGGGATTGCCACTGGACGTCGGTGCCTGTGCGGGGGCAGAGGCCGCTTCCGTCGGGGTGGTCGTCCCTCCAGGAGCGGGTGTGTTGGAAGCTGTCGTGGTGCTACCGCTGGCCCAGGAGCCCTGGCCCGCAACCTGCTGGGGATGTGCGTAGGGACCGGGCGCTCCCGTGGCGGGAGCGCCCGGAGTCGTCGGGGTGCCGTCGGTGGGGACTTGTTGGTTGGTCACCTGCACAGGGTGGCTCTGCGAGCCACGCGAATGCCGGGAGCGCGCTGTGAGCCAGCTGAGAATCTCGGCGCCGGCCGCCGGAGGGGTCATCCGACGAGGGCGGCGCCGTCCTCCTGCGAGGGGCCCATCGCCCGACGGATCCCCTCCACGGAGTCCCACAGTGCCGCGGCCGCGATGGTCACGGCGATGGCCGTGGCGGCGACGCCTCCCCAGCTCTCGACCCCCTCCATCCCGGACAGTGCCGCCGGGTTGATGAGACGCTCGGCGATGAGCAGGTGGATGAGGATCAGGGCGACCAGCACGTTCGCCGCGAGGTTCACGCCCGCAGCCCCCCAGCCCCACACGCCCCTGCTCCAGACCACCGTCGTGGTGACGGACTCCACCAGGGCGATGGCGAGGAGGGCGACCAGCCACGGGGACCACAGGTCCTGGGCCAGGAGGGGGACGCGGGTCCCGCCCTCGTCGGGGACGAGGGGGATGGTCGTGAGGAGCACGATCGCTGCGACCCAGATGACCTGGAAACCCTGGGCGGAGAGGAACTCACGGGTGCTGAAGCGGCGGTCCCCACCGGAGAGGTCCATGCGCTCGGGGAGGTCGTCCAGGGACCAGGGGGTCAGCGGTCCGGAGCGTCGGCGGGTCCGGTCGATGACCCAGAAGACGGCGGTCGTCCAGAAGATGACGTGGATGGTGGTGTTGATCGTCATCCACAGGGCGTGCCCGATCATGGCGCCGCCGGTGCGGCCCGCCATCGTGTCCGCGACGACCATCCCGAGGAGGACGACGGGGACCATCGTCACGAGGACCACCCGCAGGAGTTGGACCAGGTCGGGGTAGAGGTCGGGGCCGATCAGGGAGGTCGGGCGGTTGCTGATGCGCGAGGCCAGGACGGTGGGGTCACCGAGTTCCTCCAGGGTCGCGCGTTCGGCGGTGGAGGGGTCGTCGCCCGCCGCCGTCCTCGCCTCGACGGTGTCGGCGATGAGGCTGCGGAGCTCGCGCTCCTCCTCCGTTCGGTGGCGGCGGGGGAGGCGGCGCACGACGGCCCAGACGTAGCGCTCGGTCAGGGAGTCGCCGGCCCGGGAGGCCGGGGTGCCCGCTGCCTGCGCCGGTGGGGCCGTCCCCCCGTGGTCACGGTGGGTCGGGTCGGGATGGGCGGGCATGTCGGTCGACCGGGTCTCGGGGGAGCGGTCATCGGGGGTCGGGGTGGGGAGGTGCATGGTCATGATCCTTCGGGCTCGGTGGTGAGGGCGGAGAGGGAGTCGCTGAGGGAGTGCCACTCCTCGAGGAGGGTGGCGGCGAGGTCGGAGCCCGAGGGGCTCGTCGTGTAGAACTTCCGGGGCCGTGTGTCCTCGGTGTTCCACGAGCTGGTGAGCAGCCCCTGGGACTCGAGGCGTCGCAGGAGTGGGTAGAGGGTGTTCGCCTCGATGTCGAGGCCGACCCCGTGGAGCCGGTCGATCAGCGCGTAGCCGTACTCGGGCTCGCGCAGTGCCAGGAGGGCTGCGAGGACGACGGTGCCGCGGCGCAGCTCCTGGACGTGGGTGCTCCACTGATCTGACATGCCACACACGATACTGTGTGACGCACACTAGTGCAAGAGGTGACGGTCAGGGGGATCCGGGGATGTGACCCGCGGTGGGCTCCCGGCCCGGGACCCGGGGGAAGGGTGTGCCCGGCCCGGGACCCGGGGGGAGGGAGTGCCCGGCCCGGGGCAGCCGCCGTCCGGCGCGGCATGGTCGGGTGCCGGTCCGGAGGCCGTGGTCCCGCTCCCGGGGGACGGGGAAGTCGGGACCTCTGTGCACGAGGCGCGCGGCGGGCCTAGCGTGGGGGCATGAGTGACTTCGAGTACGTCGTGGTCGGGGCCGGCATGGCGGGCGATGCCACCGTCGCGGGCATCCGGCAGGAGGACCCCACCGGCACCATCGCGCTGATCGGGAAGGAGCCGGACCCTCCCTACAACCGTCCGGCCCTCACCAAGGCCCTGTGGCGTGAGGAGGACACCACGACGTCCACCATCATCCTGGGGGCGGCCTCCACCCCGGGTGTGACCCTCATGCTCGGCACGCGGGTCACCTCGGTGAACCCCGACGCCCACACCGTGACCGTCGAGGACGGCGAGACCCACGGCTACCACCGCCTCGTCCTCACGACGGGCGGCCGCCCCCGCACCGGTGGCATCCCCGCGGGCCCACGGATCATCCACTTCCACGACGTCGCCGACTACCGTGCCCTGCGGGGGTGGGCCGACCGCGGAGCACACGTGGTCGTCGTGGGCGGGGGGTTCATCGGGACCGAGCTCGCCGCCGTCCTGGCGGAGACCCCGGCCAGCGTCACCTACGTCTTCCCCCACGACCACGTCGACGGCCACGTCCTGCCCGAGGAGATCGCGCGCCACCTCGACGGGGTCTACACCGGGCACGGCGTGGAACTGGTCCCCGGCTCACGCGTGCGCACGGTCGAGCAGACCGGTGACGGGAACGGGGTGAGGGTGGCCCTCGAGGACGGGCGCGACATCAGTGCCGACGTGGCCGTGCTGGGCCTGGGCCAGGACCCCGAGACCGACCTGGCCAGCGCCGCGGGTCTGGCCGTGTGGGAGGGGGTCGTGGTCGACGACCACCGCCGGACCTCCGACCCGGACATCTTCGCCGCCGGCGACGCCGTGGGTGCCCCCGACCGCGTCTTCGGCCGCCGACGCGTGCAGCACGAGGACGCGGCCGTGAGCGGAGGACGGGTCGCCGGCCGCAACGCGGCAGGCGGTGACGCCAGCGACGACCACGTCCCCTACTTCTACTCCGACCTCTTCGAGGACGGCTACGAGGCCCTGGGCCTCACCGACCCCACCGGATCCACCTTCATCGACTGGAAGGTCCCCGGCTCGGAGGGTGTCGTGTACTACCTCGACGCGGACTCGGTGCTCCAGGGAGTGCTCATGTGGAACGTGTGGGGCGACGAGGACCACGACACCAAGGCGATCGCCGCGCAGCTGCTCACCGACCGTTCCCCGCGCGGGCCGGAGGACCTCATCGGGGCCATCTGAGCGCGCCCGGACCGACAGGAGGACGCCGGCATGGCCGGGGAGACCACGGGTTTCTCCCGCGCGACGCGGGAGTGGTTCCACGACGCCTTCGGCAGCCCCACCCCGGTCCAGGAGCAGGCCTGGGAGAGGATCGGACAGCGACGTGACGTCCTGGTCATCGCCCCGACGGGTTCCGGCAAGACGCTGGCGGCATTCCTGTGGGCGCTGGACCGGCTGATGGAGGAGGGGACGCCCTCGTCGACGGGGGAGCGACGCGGCCCGCGCGTCCTCTACGTCTCCCCCCTGAAGGCCCTCGGCGTGGACGTCCAGCGCAACCTGCGGGTGCCCCTGGCGGGCATCTCCGCGCGGCGAGCGGAACTCGGTGAGGACACCGTCCCCGTGCGCATCGGTGTGCGCTCCGGGGACACCCCCTCCAGTGAGCGTGCCCGGCTGCTGCGCAGGCCCCCCGACATCCTCATCACCACGCCCGAGTCGCTGTACCTCATGCTGACGTCCCGGGCCCGGGAGATCCTGCGCGACGTCGACACCGTCATCCTCGACGAGGTCCACGCCGTGGCCGGCACCAAGCGCGGCGCCCACCTCGCCCTCAGCCTGGAGCGCCTCGACGCCCTCCTGGACCGTCCCGCACAGCGCATCGGGCTGTCCGCCACGGTCCGGCCGCGCGAGGAGGTCGCCCGCTTCGTGGGTGGCCCACGACCCGTGGACATCGTGGCCCCCGACTCGCCCTCGCCCATGGACATCCGGGTCGTCGTGCCAGTGCAGGACATGTCCGACCTCGCCGTGCGGCCCTCACCGAGGAGGAGGCGGGTGGGTGCTCCGGGCACGGCGGGCCCGTCGGGCACGGCGCACACCCCGGGGGCACCGGGGACGGACCAGCGGGACCCGGACGCCGTGGCCAGCATCTGGCCCCACCTGGAGGCCTCGGTGCTCGAGCAGGTCCTGCAGGCACGCTCCACCATCGTCTTCGTCAACGCGCGGGGCCTGGCGGAGAAACTCACGGCCCGGCTCAACGAGCTCTGGTCCGAGCAGGTGGGAGGGTCGGACGCCGCGCCCCCACCGGGCGGGCCCCTCCACCGCGAGTCCCGCCTCGGCTCCACCCAAGGGGAGCTGACCACCGGAGCTCCCCCGGAGATCGCCCGCGCCCACCACGGTTCCGTGTCAAGGAGCAGCGCGCCCTGGTCGAGCACGACCTCAAGACCGGTGACCTGCGCTGCGTCGTGGCCACCTCCTCCCTGGAGCTCGGCATCGACATGGGGCTGGTGGACCAGGTCATCCAGGTCTCCGCCCCGCCGTCGGTGGCGTCGGGCCTGCAGCGCATCGGTCGCGCCGGCCACCAGGTCGGCAACGTCTCGCGCGGACTCATGTACCCGCGCACCCGCCGCGACCTCATCGACACCGCGGTCACCGTGGAGGGCATGCGGGCAGGCCGCATCGAGGCCCTGCACCCGCCGCGCAACCCCCTCGACGTCCTCGCCCAGCACACCGTCGCGGCCGCCGCCGTGGAGGACCTCGACGTGGAGGAGTGGTTCGCCCTCGTGCGCCGGGCCGCATCCTTCCGGGACCTGACGCGCCCCGCCTTCGACTCGGTGCTGGACATGCTCGCCGGGCGCTACCCCTCCGAGGAGTTCTCGGAGCTCCGCCCCCGTCTGGTCTGGGACCGCGCCGCCGGGGTCCTGCGCGCCCGCCCCGGGGCCCAGCGCCTGGCCGTCACCTCCGGGGGAACGATCCCCGACCGCGGCTCCTACCGCGTCGTCCTGCCCGAGGACACCGACGAGGGCGCACGCGGAACCCGCCGGGTCGGCGAGCTCGACGAGGAGATGGTCCACGAGTCCCGCGCCGGGGACGTCATCACCCTGGGTGCCGCCTCCTGGCGCATCCGGGAGATCACGAACGACCGCGTGGTCGTCGTGCCCGCACCGGGGCGCCCGGCACGTCTGCCCTTCTGGCACGGGGAGGGCCCGGGCCGTCCCGCGGAGCTCGGGCGCG
>NZ_CCXH01000291.1 GCF_000820725.1 Actinomyces polynesiensis
GATCAACGAACGACCGCGTGGTCCGTCGTCGCCCGCGACCGGGCCGCCCGGACGACGTCTCGTCCCTTCGTGGCGACGGGGACGGGCCCGGGCCGTCCCGCGGAGCGTCGGGCGCGCGGGTGGGGTCGTTCGTCGCGCGACGGCCGGGACGGGACGGGGGTCGGGTGGGGCCGCGCGTGGTCCGGTGCCCAAGGCCCCTCCGAGCCGATCCGGTGGGCATCCCGGCGAGGGCGGACCGGACCAGCCCGGTCGACAGGGGGACGAACACGCCTCCGGGTCGGTCGCCGACCGTGTGCAGGGTGGGGTGGAGGAACGTCTCCGGGAGGACGGCCTCGACGACAGTGCCGTGCGGAACCTGCTCGCCCTCCTGGAGGAGCAGCGCCGTGCCACCGGCGTCCTGCCCACCGACACCACGCTGGTCGTGGAACGCTGCCGCGACGAGGTGGGGGACTGGCGCCTCGTGCTCCACTCGCCCTACGGGCGGCGGGTGCACGCCCCCTGGGCGCTGGCCGTCTCCGAGCGCCTCCAGCGCGAGCGCGGCCTGGACGCCCGTGCCATGGCCGCCGACGACGGGATCGTGGTGCGCCTGCCCGACTCCACGGGACGCCCGCCCGGAGCGGAGGTGTTCCGCTTCGACGCCGACGTCATGCGCCGGGTGGTCGTGGACGCGGTGGGCCACTCCGCCCTGTTCGCTGCCCGTTTCCGGGAGTGCGCGGCGCGCGCCCTGCTCCTGCCGCGGCGCAACCCCGGCAGGCGTTCGCCCCTGTGGCAGCAACGCCAGCGCGCCGCGCAGCTGCTGTCCGTGGCGAGCGCCCATCCGGATTTCCCGATCCTGCTGGAGACGGCCCGGGAGTGCCTCGCCGATGTCTACGACCTCGATGCCCTGGCGGACCTGCTGCGCGCCCTGGACTCGGGTGCGGTGGGCATGGCCGAGGTGGAGACGGCCGTCCCCTCGCCCTTCGCCTCGACCCTGCTCTTCGGGTACGTCGGCGCCAACCTCTACGACGACGACCAGCCCCTGGCCGAGCGGCGAGCCTCACTGCTGTCGCTGGACACCGCCCTCCTCGCCGACCTCCTCGGCGAGGTCGACATTGCCTCCCTGCTGGACCCCGACGTCGCCGCACAGCTGGGAGCCGAGCTGCAGCGCACCGCACCCGGGCGCCAAGCCCGCGGGGTGGAAGGCGTGGCGGACCTGTTGCGGGAGCTCGGCCCCCTGGATGCCGCGGAGGTCGCCGCCCGCAGCGAGGACCCTGCCGGGGTGCGCACCCACCTGGAGGACCTCGCCGCCCAGGGGCGGGCCCTGTTGGTGGGGCTGGGGGCCCGCCGGGTGTGGGTGGCCGTGGAGGACGCCGCCCGCATGCGCGACGCCCTGGGGGTCGCGCTGCCCGCGGGCGTCGACGCAGTGTTCCTCGAACCGGTGGAGGACCCGCTCGGCGACCTCGTGCGGAGACATGCGCGCACGCACACGGCGTTCACCACCGCCTCCCTGACGCAGCGCTTCGGTGTGGGTGTCGCGGTGGTCGACCCGGTGCTCGAGGACCTGCGGCGGCGCGACCGCGTGGTGCGGGGCCGATTCGGCGCGGGTGTCGGTGCCGGGGCCGGTGCGGGTGCCGGGGCGCGAGTGGACGGGCATGGGGCAGATGATGCAGGTGCCGCCGACGACGCGGGTGCGGGCGCCGGGACCGGTGCTGGCGGGCGTGCGGGTGCAGGAACGGGCGCGGGGGAGGAGGGCGCACCGGTCGACCCCCGTGGCGGGCACGAGTGGATCGGCACCGAGGTGCTGCGCACCCTGCGCCTGCGCTCCCTCGCTGCGGCGCGTGAGGCGACCCGCCCGGTGGCACCGGCGGCCTTCGTCCGCTTCCTCCAGGACTGGCACGGCGTGGGCGCGACGGGCGTGGGGGCCGAGGGCGTCGAGGGCGTCCTGCGTGCCCTCGACCAACTGGCCGGACTGGCCCTGCCGGCCTCCGTGTGGGAGTCGCAGGTCCTGCCCGCCAGGGTTCCCGGCTACCACGGGGCGCTGCTGGACCAGTTGACCGCCACCGGCGAGGTCGTGTGGTGCGGGGCCGGACGCCTGGGTGCGGATGACGGACTCATCGCCTTCGCCCCGGCGGAGCTGGCGGAGGACGTCCTCCCCGAGCCCTTCGGCGGGGCCGGTGCGCCCATTCCCGGCTCGGCGACCAACGGGCCGGAACCCGACGGGGCGGTCCCGGACCTGCGCTCGGCGATGCTCGATGTCCTGGGCGACGGGGGTGGCTACTTCGTCGACCAGCTGCGCCACCTGGTGATCGACCGGGTGGGCGGGGTCCTCGCGCCCTCCTCGGCGGAGGTCGGGGACGAACTGTGGGAACTCGTGTGGCAGGGACTGGTCACCAACGACACCTACGCGCCCGTCCGCGCCCTGTTGGGGGGCGGGGGCAGCGCACGGGCGCGGGCCGTCCGGGCGACACCGGCGCCCAGGGCGCGGATGCGTCCCCGCACGGGTCTGCGGCGCGCGCCGGGTCCGCGGGCCCCCGTCCAGGCGCGGCTGGGAGGACGCTGGTCGCTGCTGGACCGCGGGGGAGTACCCCCGACGGAGCGCGCCCTGGCACGGGCGGAGACGCTCGTGGCGCGCCACGGCGTCCTCTCCCGTGGGGCCGTCGCCGACGAGGGCGTCCCGGGTGGCTTCAGCGCCGTGCTCCCGGTCCTGCGCGTCCTCGAGGACGGGGGACGGGTGCTGCGCGGGCACTTCGTGGCGGGCCTGGGCGGTGCCCAGTTCGCCGACCGGGGCGCGGTGGACCGGCTCAGGGGATTCGAGGGGAGCCACGGCGAGGCGGAGACCGTGGCCCTGTCCTGCCTGGACCCGGCCAACCCCTTCGGATCCGTCCTGGACTGGCCACAGGTGGTGCGCCTCGGCCCCGCTGGAACCGGTCCACGCCCGTCGGACGGGCAGTCGGGCGGTGGTGCGCCCCTCGACACGGAGGGCTCCACGGAGGCGCCCTCGCACGGGACCCCCACCCGCAGGGCCGGGTCCTGGGTGGTCCTGCGCGGCGGGCGGGCCGTGCTGTGGGCCCCGGGTGGGGGACGGGCGCTGCTGGCCCTCAGCGAGGACCACGCGGACCTGGCGCCCGCCTGCCGGGCGTGGGTGGAGGCCATCCGGCGCGGGGGCCTGACCCCGGTCACCGTGGAGACGGTGAGCGGCGAACCCGTGCACCGCACCCCCGTGGAGGACCTGCTGCGGGAGGCGGGCTTCTCACTGACGCCGACGGGGTTGCGCCTCTACCAGTGAGTCCAGGGACCGCCCCGGAGTGCGGGCGCGGCCCCGGATGAGGTGACACGGCGTCGCGACTGGGGTGGCGCGGCCCCGCCTACCATTGACGGGCGCGACCAGCCCGGCGCGGACCCACCCAGGGATTGGAACGACACCGTGGACATCCTCGTCCTGCACTCCAGCCGCTTCGGCCACACGACCCGCATCGCCCAGCGGGTCGCGGACCGCCTCGGGGATACCGGCCACTCCGTCGACCTGCAGGAACTGGGACGGAACACGAGCATCGACCCCGCGCGGCACCGGGCGGTCCTGGTCGGGGCCTCCGTGCGCTACGGGTACTTCTCGAGGTCCCTGTGGCGCTTCGCGGAGCGCAACGTCGAGGTGCTCTCGGGCATGCCGAGCGCCTTCTTCGGGGTGAACCTCGTGGCCACCAAACCGGGCAAGGACCGGGTGGACACCAACGCCTACACCCGCAAGTTCCTCGAGCGCACCCCCTGGCAGCCCACGGTGCGGGAGGTCTTCGCCGGTGAGCTCGACTACCCCAGGTACAACCCCGTCGACCGCCGCCTCATCCAGCTGATCATGAGCCGAACCGGCAAGCCCACCGATCCCACCGTCCACGAGGTCTACACCGACTGGGACCGCGTCGACCGCTTCGCCGGGGAGTTCGCCTCCGCCCTCGAGGGACGCGACTGACCCCACCGCGGGACGCGGGCGCTCCTCACCCCAGCGCGTCGAGGAGGATGCCCGCCCCGAGCAGCGCGACCACCGAGTTCCCCGCGACCACGGTGGCGCGTTGCAGACCCGGGCGCGCGCGGCGGTGCAGGGTCCCGCCCGCGCGACGTCCATGGCTGCACGGTATGCAAGTTGGCGGCGGGGGGCCGACCCCGCCCACATACCAAGAAATGACCAAACGGACCTATAGTGCTGTACATGGATGTGGCAGTGATCGGTGCGACCGGAGCAGTCGGGCGGGAGGTCTGCATCCAGCTCATCGAACGGCAGGTGCTCCCGCCCTCGTCACGCCTCCAACTGGTGGGGCGCGCCGGGGGGAGTTCGGGGCCCGCGGTCCACGGGTTCCGCGCGGACCTCCTCGACGCCTACGACGAGGTCGCCCCCATGATCGACGTGGCCCTGGACCCCAGCGAGGTCGTCGCCGACGTGGTCGTCTTCGCCGCCGGTGCCACCGCCCCGCCCAGGCCCGGTGCCTCGGCGGACCGCGACGCCCTCGCCGCCACCAACGCGCGCGTGTTCGCCTCCTACGCGCAGGCCTTCGCCGAGCACGCCTCCGGGCGTGAGGTGGTCATCATGGTCACCAACCCCGTCGAGCTCGGGGTTGCCATGATGGCGCAGGTCCTCGACCGCCACCAGGTCATCGGGATGGGCGCCTGGCTGGACACCCTGCGCCTGCGCCGCGAGATCGCGGGCTCCCTCGGCATGCGCCGCCACCGCATCTCCGGTTTCGCCGCGGGCCAGCACGGCAACGGCGTGGTGCCGCTGTGGTCCTCGGTGCGCGTCGCGGGGCTGGACGTGCCCGAGCGGGCCGCGGCCGTGCGCCGGATCCGCGGCCCGAGGTCGCTCGACACCTTCTCCGAGGAGATCGCCGCCGCCCAGACCCGGTTGCGTGACGTGGCGAGCGAGGACGTGGCCGCGGCCTTCGACCTCGTGGAGACCCTGCCCCCCGACCTGCGCATGGTGGTGGGGGCGTGGATGACGCACCAGTCCGGGGCCCGCACCGCGGTGGGCACGGCCAATGCCACGGTGGAACTCGTGGCGACCCTCATGGACGGACGCGAGATCGTCGTGGCCGGGCAGGTGCCACTGGAGGGGGAGGTCACCCTGGAGGGACAGCCCGTCACCGGGGTCCTGGGGGTTCCGGTGGTCCTCGGCCCGGAGGGATGGTCACGGGCGCTCCTGACGGACCTGGCCCCGGACGAGGAGAGGCTCCTGGCCGCCACCAGCGCCCACATCCGGCAGCTGTGCGACCCCTACCTGCAGGAGGTGGCCCATGTCTGAGACCGAGCCGCGACCCGCCACCGGTTCCGACAGCCCTGAGACCGTTCGGACCGCTGTCCCCTCCGCGGACCCCTCCGGCGGTGCCGCCGGGGAGGTCGACCAGGACCCCGGGTGGGTCGTCGTCGTACGCACCGCCGACCGCTCGGGCGTGGTCACCCAGCTCGCCGGCGTCTTCTCCACGCGCGGCGTCAACGTCGACTCCATCGCCACGGGGGTGCCGGGGGCCGGGATGGCCGACGTGACGCTGACGTTCCGGGCCTCGGAGCGCAGGTGCCGACAGCTGGCGCGCTCGGTGGAGCGGCTCGCCTCCGTGCGCGAGGTCGTCGTCCGCAGCGAGGACGACCCCCGCGTCCACGCCGCGGCCGTGATCATCATGGGGCCGGGTGAGGAGTTCACCCCTGCCCCCTCCTTGGTCCTGCGCTGGTCGGGTGACACGTCCCAGGGTGAGCCACTGTTGGCCGAGGGACCCTACGACTCCGTGCGCCGTCTGGTGAACGCGGCATCCGACCGTGCCCTGACGACCGGAGTCGTCCTCTCCGCCTTCTGATCCGCCGCCGGTGCGTCTGCAGGCTCCCGATGCGCACCGCGTCGGCGGTGGGCAGCGGCCCGTGCGTACCGCGTGGCCCCCCTTGGGCCGGGCCGCGAGTCGCGGTCACCCGCGCGAGGGCGACCGGAGTGGGGAAGGCGCGGACGTCCGGGATCCGACATGCGTCGGGTGGATGGACCAGGGCTCGGGGTCGCTCCACGGGAGCGGACCTCATGCCCAGAACAGGGCGGACTTCGACCCCGGAACAGAGCGGACTTCGGCGAGGGGTGGGGTCTGGACCCGGGGCGGCGCACCTGCGACAATCCCCACCAGGGAAGGTGAGCCTCACCTCAGATCGGAGTGGAGATGGGTCGCGGCTACCAGGGGGCCGTCCTGAACGTGCTGCGCGCCCCCGAGTTCGAACTCGACATCCTCGACGTCGCTCCGGCGGGGGACTACACGCGGGTCCGCGTGCACAACGAGGACCTCCTGGGACACGGCCGGACCCGGGAGCTTCCCCCCACCGTCTGGGTGCGACTGTGGATCCCCGAGGGGGACAGGGAACACCAGCGGGGCTACACGCTCGTGGGGATGGACCACGACGCGGCGGAGGCGACCATCTACCTCCTCCACCACGAACCCGCCGGTCCCGCCTCGCGCTGGGCGCTGGCGCTGACACCGGGGGGAACCGTCTCCGCCCAGCTCTACGGCGGGACCAGGTACTGCCCACCCGTGGCCGGGACCAGGCTCCTGCTGGTCGGTGACCCGGCCTCCGTCCCCGCCATCGCCGACGCACTCGCGGCGGCGCACTCCTCGTGCACGGCGGAGGTGGTCGTCCGGGCCCCGGAGGACCAGTGGCTGCCACTCGGGGAGGTCCGCGGGCCGGTGACGCGGGTCCACCCGGACCGCGGGACCGACGCGCTGGTGGACGTGGTCTCCGGGCTGGTCGCGACGGGGGCGCCCGACTGGGCCTGGGTCGCGCTGGAGTCCACCCCCACACGACGCGTGCGTCGGGCACTCCTGGATGCCGGCGTGCCTCGCGGGGCGATCCAGCACCAGGCGTACTGGGTGCAGGGGCGCGCGATGGGGCGCACCGACGACTGAGGTCCTCGCGCGCGGCGGCGGCACCCTGCAGCGGTTGTCGCGCGTACGGGCGGCGTCCTGTCGGAAGGGGTGCGCGCACGAGGGCGACGCCCTGCCGGGGGAGCCCGGATCGCTGGGCGGTGCCGCAGGTGGTGGGTGCCGCAGGTGGTGGGTTCCGGGGTGGTGGGTGCCGACGGTCAGGAGAGCGCCCGGAGGGTCTCCTCGACGATGCGGTCGTAGACGGGTTGGACGACGCTGCGGGGCGCGCCGAGGATGTTGAAGCCGTGCCCGACCCCGTCCACGTCGACGTGGGCGACGAGCGCGCCGGCCTCCTCCAGGCGGGTGGCATAGCGGGTGCCCTCGGCGCGCAGGATGTCCCTCTGCGCGGTGACGACGAGGCCCGGCGCGATGCCCGCCAGTGAGGCGGTGTCCCAGCCCGAGGCCGGTGAGGCGAGTCGGTGGCGGCGCCTGTGGGGATCAGGGCAGTAGGCGCGGTCGAAGACCGGTCCCATCCACACCAGCAGGGCCTCGGTGCCCGGCGCCCTCTTCGTCCACGACGGAACGGTCAGGTCCAGGGGCGGGTACATGAGGACCTGGAGGGAGATGTCCGGCCCGCCCTCCTCCAACGCCAGGCGGGACACACCCGCAGCGAGTGCGCCGCCCGCCGACTGTCCGCCCACCACCAGGCGCGTCCCGTCCCAGGGGCGGTCGGGGGAGGCGGCCCACACGGCGACGTCGTGGGCCTGCGCCACGGCACCGGGGAAGCGGAGCTGGGGTGCGGTCCCGTAGTCGACGTTGAGCACGGTCACCCCCGCGTGGGCTGCGAGGTAGCGGCACAGGGGATCGTCCTGCTCGGGGTGACGCAGGACGAATCCGCCCCCGTGGAGGTTGACGTAGACGCCCCCGCTGCCGGGACCCCCAGCGGGCTGGTGGACGGTCGCGTCGACGGGGCCCAGACGGGTGGGGACCCTGACCCGGTGGGTGCGTGCCGGGACCTCTGCGAAGGAGATGTCCGCCGGGATCCGCGCGGCGCCCGGCGCGCGCTGCGCCCGCAGGGCGATGCGGTCGGCGAGGCAGAGGGGGAGCTCCACGGTCAGGTCCTTCCCGGAGACACGAAGTCGGTGCCCACGCTAGTGCAGGGCGGACGGGCGGACGGGCGGACGGGCACGCGGTGGTCGGCCCCCGCGGTGGTCGTGGCTGACACGAAAGACCCCACACGTCGAGCACAATGGTGCACAGGTGCTCCCCGGGGCGCTGCGGACCCGGCACCCCTGCCGGGACCGGGAGCCGGGTCCAGACGACCCGCGCACGACGAAAGGTCCTCCCATGCCACGCTTCCTCATCCGTATCGGTGTGACGTTGGCGAGCGCGGCGATCGGTCTGGGTGTCGCGGTCCTGCTCGTTCCCGGGTTCAAGGTCCAGCTCGGGGCGTTCGTCTTCGCCGTCATCACCTTCACGATCGTCCAGGCGTTGCTCGCACCGCTGGTCTCCCGGCTCATCGGGAAGCACGTCCCCGCCCTCGAGGGTGGGGTCGGCATCATCTCGACCCTGGTCTCGCTCCTCGTGGTGGCGCTCGTGCCGGGCGGGGTCTCGGTGAACCGGATCTCGACCTGGCTGATCGCCGCGGTCATCGTGTGGCTGTTCACCGGGCTGGCAGGCGCATTCCTCTCCTACCTCCAGAGGAAGCGGGACACGACGGAGGACTGAGGACTTCGCGGCGGACGGGAGAAGGGGCCTCTCCCATCTTTCCGTGCAGGACAGGGCTCAGTGGTGGAGAAATCCAGCCTGCCCGGGTGAGACGATGCGCGGATGACGAGAAGTGCTGAACTGCGGGTCCCGGAGATCTTCCGGCATGAGGACGACGAGACATACGCCGACAACCTCCTTCGGGACTATTGCAGGAACTTCGACGGACACCTGTTTGATTCCCTTGGACAGAAGAGGAACCTGGGGGTCGGCTCGTGTCGGGTCACGTCCGAGGACCTGCTCGCCGTCCAGATGCTGTCGGTGAAGGTTCCGGCCAGGGCAGTCAAACGGATCCTCGAGGACGAGGCGAAGATCATCAAAGCACTCCTCAGGAGAGCTCCGGGGCCGGAGACACCGATCTGGGAGGTCGATGAGGACCAGCTGACCGACGAGGGCGCGCCCTTGTCGTGTCTGTGGAACCTCCTGCGGAGGAATGCCGGGGCGCCGCTCCGGTACGACGGGAAGCAGAGCAAGGTGACCGGTGAGAGGGACGGAATGGGGCCGACACTGGTCAGCAAGCTCATGGCGAGGAAGAGGCCGGGCCTCATCCCGATCTCGGACGGCGTGGTGACAACGGCCCTGGGCCTTCCCCGCAGCGGGGAGGGCCACTGGCTGCGTGCGCGAGCTCTGATGCTCGAGAACGTCACGTACCAGGGTGAGCAGATGCCCCTCCACGAACGCCTGGAGAGGGCCGTCGAGAAGACCGAATCCCGTGTCCCGATCACGCCGCTGAGGGCTCTGGACATCATCCTGTGGTACGCCAACAATCCCGCACCCTCGACCGCGAACCTGAGGGCCAAGGTGCCGAGGTCGAGGTGAGGCGACCGACGTGGACGGAAGAGGAGGGGGGCGGGGCGCACCAGCGCCCCGCCCCCCTCAGACGATGTGGTCGTCAGTTGCCCGGTGGCCCCGCCTCACTCCCCGAACCACGTGTGGACGCGCTCGCGGATCTCGCGGTCGAAGGCGTCGTCACTGTGACGGTGCTGGATCCACTCCACGAAGCTGCCGCCCACCAGGGCGTCCAGCTCCGCACGGCAGGCCGCGGTGTCCGTGACGGCGCGCTCCAGGAGGTCCTCCGCCTCCTCCCGGGTGCGGTAGAGGAACGGGTAGTGTGCGGGCACGAGGGCGCGCGCCCACATCCGGTCGGGCAGGATCCCGATGGCTCCGGCGCCCATCGCCTCCACGTAGGACAACCCGTAGGACTCGTCCGTGGCGGTGGCCACGAAGGCCGTGGTGTGGGCCAGGGCGTGCCAGTAGGACGTGCGGGAGGCCGTCAACGGTCCCACCCACACCCAGTTGCGCCGGGAGATCTCCATGGCGGGTTCGCTGACGAGGTGCGACTCGTGCAGACGCATCTCCACCTCGAGGGGGGTACGACGGTGGACCTCGTCGACGATCGCCATGAACTCCTGGGGGCCCTTGCGCTCCGAGAGGTAGATGGCCGGGTAGAGGACCACCGGCACCTCGGGCTCCTCACGCGGCTGGACGTGCTCGAGGCGGAAGCCCAGGTTCACCCACGCCAGCTTCGCCTTCTCCGAGAGGCGTCCCACCGTCCACTTGGCCACCTCCTCGCGGACCTCCGTGGCGGTGCGCTCGGAGTTGGCGAAGGTCGGGAAGAGTGCGCAGGAAAGGGCGAAGCTGGCCAGCTGGACCTCCTCCACCAGTGAGGACGTCGGCCACCACACGAAGTTCATGATCCTGGGGTGGGCGCCCCCGCTGGTGTGGAACAGCGTGTTCCGCACCCCCAGGGAGTCCACGACGTCCATGTTGATGACGACCGTCTCCTCGGGGTCGATGAACTCCAGGGGGACCAGGTCGAATCCCTCGCAGTGCCGGGCGCCGGGCCCGACGAGCATCGAGTTGGGGAAGAGCCTCAGGAGTCGGCGGACCAGGGTGGCACCGGCGTCGTGCCCGGTGACGTGTCCGTCCTCGTCGACGATGGTGGCGTCGCGCTTGATGGCGATCCTCATGATGTGACTCCCATCGGTTCCTCGGTGTTGTCCTCGGCGTCCTCGGAGATGCCGGTCTGGATGCGCATCCCGTAGAACGAACGGTGGATGAAGTAGGCGGCGACCAGGAAGAACGCGGCCGCGAGGACGTGGACCAGGGTGCCCAGCCCCTGACCCGTGAGACTGACGGCCAGCTCGACGGCGAGCAGTCCGAACAGCGTCGTGAACTTGATGATCGGGTTGAGGGCCACCGAGGACGTGTCCTTGAAGGGGTCACCCACCGTGTCGCCGACGATCGTGGCGTCGTGGAGGGGTGTGCCCTTCGCGTGGAGGTCGACCTCGACGACCTTCTTGGCATTGTCCCAAGCTCCGCCCGCGTTCGCCATGTAGATGGCCTGGTACAGGCCGAAGATCGCGATGGAGATCAGGTAGCCGATGAAGAAGTAGGGCTCCACGAAGGCGAAGGACAGGGTCGCGAAGAACACCGCGAGGAAGATCTGCAGCATGCCCTGCTGGGCGTACTGGGTGCAGATCTCCACCACCTTGCGGGAGTCCGCGTCGCTGGCGCGCTCCTGGCCGGGCTCCAGGCGGATGGTCCGCTTGATGAACTCCACCGCCCGGTAGGCACCCGTCGTGACCGCCTGGACGGAGGCCCCGGAGAACCAGTAGATGATCGCGCCACCCGTGATGAGCCCCAGCAGGAAGGGGGCGTGCATGATCGAGAGGTTCTCGACATCCCCGGTCAGGCCGTCGGTGAGACCGATGATGATGGAGAAGATCATCGTGGTGGCGCCCACGACCGCCGTGCCGATGAGGACGGGCTTGGCCGTGGCCTTGAAGGTGTTCCCGGCCCCGTCGTTCTCCTCCAGCATCTGCTTGGCGGTCTCCCACTGGGGTGGCATGCCGAGGTCAGAGGTGAGCTGGGCGTCGATGTCCTCGACGTGCTCGATGCGGGAGAGCTCGTAGACGGACTGGGCGTTGTCGGTGACTGGCCCGTAGGAGTCCACGGCGATGGTCACCGGGCCCATGCCGAGGAAGCCGAAGGCGACCAGGCCGAAGGCGAAGACCGCCGGGGCCAGCATGACGTCGCCCAGGCCTCCCAGGGAGATCAGGTAGGCGACCCCCATCAGGCCCACGATCGTGATGCCCAGCCAGAAGGCGGAGAAGTTGCCGGCCACCACACCGGAGAGGATGTTCAGCGAGGCCCCGCCCTGGCGCGAACTCTTGACCGTCTCGCGCACGTGGCGGGACTTGGTGGAGGTGAAGACCTTGACGAGTTCGGGGATCAGCGCCCCGGCCAGGGTGCCGCAGGTGATGATCGTGGCCAGGCGCAGCCAGAGGGTGCCCTCGACGTCGCCGAGGACGAACCACGTGGTCGCGAAGGTGATGACGATGCACAGGGCGGAGGTCAACCACACCAGGGAGGACAGGGGGGACTCGAAGTTCATCCGCTTCGCGTTGCCCCACTTGGCCACCGCCCAGCGGGCGTTGACCGCGTAGGCGAGGGCGGAGGCGATGATCATGGCGGCGCGCACCACGAAGATCCACACCAGCAGGGTCGCCTGCAGCGAGGGGTCGTGGACCGCCAGGAGGATGAAGGTGACGAGGGCGACGCCGGTGACCCCGTAGGTTTCGAAGCCGTCCGCGCTCGGTCCCACCGAGTCTCCCGCGTTGTCACCCGTGCAGTCGGCGATGACGCCGGGGTTGCGGGGGTCGTCCTCGTCGATCTTGAAGACGATCTTCATGAGGTCGGAGCCGATGTCGGCGATCTTGGTGAAGATGCCGCCCGCGATGCGCAGGGCGGAGGCACCCAGGGACTCGCCGATCGCGAAGCCGATGAAGCAGGCCCCGGCCACGTCGGCGGGCAGGAACAGGAGGATGACGAGCATCATCACCAGTTCCAGGGAGATCAGCACCATGCCGATGGACATGCCCGACTTCATGGGGATGCGGTGGATGTCCAGGGGCCTGCCGCGCAGGGAGGCGTAGGCGGTGCGGGAGTTGGCGAAGGTGTTGACGCGGATCCCGAACCAGGCCACGGCGTAGGAGCCGCCCATGCCCAGCAGGGAGAAGGCGATGACGGTGAGCGTGCGGCCCCAGGTGAAGCCGATGAGGAACCGGTAGTAGATGACGATGACCGCGGTGATGAAGACCCACAGGAGCATGAGGAAGCGCCCCTGCTTGACCAGGTAGGCCTTGCAGGTGGAGTAGATGAGCTCCGAGACCTGGAGCATCGACTTGTGGACCGGCAGGTGCTTGAGCTGCACGTAGGTCACCAGGCCGAAGACCAGTCCCAGCACGCACACGCCCAGGCCCACCAGGAGGAGGGCGCGCCCGGAGATGCCGGAGGCGAGGGTGACGGGGGAGAGGTCGGGGAGTTCCAGGGAGGCCTCGCCGCCGTGGGCGCTGCCGCCTCCCTCACCTCCCGAGGAACCGCAGCCGGCCAGGAGCGTGGCCGTCGTGGTGAGGATCAGGGCCGCGAGGGCATGGGGCCTGCGGAGGCGTTGGGGGTTCGGGCGGGAAGCGGCCACGGAGTGGCCGGCAGTGGAGTGGGCCATCGGTCCTCGGAGTGTCGAGCGTCATTGCTGTCCCCACCAGACTAGGAGTGCAAGGGTGTGCGGCGTGAGGTGGCCGTCGGTGGGTGTCCGTGCAGCGGGGTGGGCGTTTGTGCAGGTGGGCCCGGGGAGTGCTTGTCTGGGTCCAAGGTCCCGCCCGGGTGCCGGGTGCCGGGTGCCGGGTGCCGGGAGCCGGGTGCCGGGTGCCGTCGGCGAGGTCGAGGACGGTGACGTCCTGGTCCGCAGGGGTGTCGGTGTCCGGGGTGGAGGGGGAGGGCGTGGCCTCGCCGGCGTGCCCGGGGGTCGGGTCCCCAGGATGCCCGGTGCCCAGCTCCCGGGCGATCCGGTGGGCGATCTCGGCGGTGGTGCCGTGTTTGCTGGCGAAGACGATGGCGGACTTCATGATGGCCTTCCGGAGGTGGTCGTGAGGGCGGGAGCCGTGTCGGCGCCACGGACTGACACCGTGTGGGAGCCGGTGCCGTGCCGCTCCAGCTCCCCCAGCGCTGTGTGGACTGCCAGGAGCGATCGGCCCAGCTGCGCCAGATCCTCGCGGCTGAGTCGGGAGTACATGGCCTCCATGAACTCCTGTGCCTGTCCCGCGGTCTCCCGTCCCCACTCATCGACGCGCCCGTCGGAGTGGACGCGCAGCGCGCGTGCATCCTGCGCGTCCGGGAGGAGGTGGACGAATCCCTTCTCCTCGAGCCGGTCCAGGAGCTGACGGGTGTTCTGGTGTGAGGTGTCGGCGGTCCGGGCAAGTTCGGAGATGGTGGGCGGTTCCTCGAAGAGGGACAGGATCACCAGCAGCCACCACTGCTTGGCGGTGAGTCCGGGCAGGAGGGAGTCAAGGGTCCTCTGCAGGCGGTTCGCCACGGCGAAGACGCCCCCGAAGACCAGGTGCTCGGGATCCAGGTCCCTGACACGTTCGCTGAGTTCCATCCCGTCCCCCTCCCTCCCCGATGCCCCGAGCTGGTTGCGGCACCCGGATAGGTAATAGCTTACCTATCATCCGTCGACGAGCACCAGTGGGGTCGTTCCCAGGTGCAGGGCTGAGGTGTCGCCCTCGTCGACGGGGCTGCGGGAGCGCGGGGACGCAGGACCCCGGAATGCGCGGTCCGGCCCCCATCCGCAGCCCGGCGGTCTCCCGGTGTGCCACGGCGGGGCCTCCGGCGAGCGGTCACGTCGCGCGGCGGGACGCAGATGCCGGTGGTACCCCGTAGCCTGCCCGCATGACATGGATGATCGTGGCGGCGGTGTGTGCAGGAGTGGTGCTCGGCGCGGTGCTGGGCTGGCTGGCGGCCGGGAGGGTGCTGCGGACGGGGGCCGCACCGGAACTGTCCTCCGCACTCGCCGGGGCCCGGGCGCGCATCGAGGTGCTCGAACAGGAGCGCGGGCGCAGCGAGGTCCTGTGGCGCGAGCGCGTCGAGCAGTACGAGCTCCAGCGGCGCGAGTCCGCCGCCCTCCTGGAGTCGACGAGGGCGGACGCCCAGCGCCGCCTCGACGAGCAGCGCCGTGACCTGGAGGGGCGGATCGCTGAGCAGGCCCGCGTGCGGGAGCAGGAGCAGCAGGACGCCGCCGCGCGCCGGCACCGGGAGGAGGAGGAACGAGGGCGGGTCCTGGAGGCCCTGGCCCCCGTGCGTGACCGTCTCAACGCCGTCCAGACCGCGGTGACGCGGATGGAGAGCGAACGGCAGAGCCAGTACGGCGCACTGGGGGAGCAGCTGGCCCGGGCGCGTGAGGCGGACCGGCAGCTGCGGGCCACGACCTCGGCCCTGGAGGCGGCGCTGCGCAACACCTCGGTGCGGGGGGCCTGGGGCGAGGCCCAGCTGCGCAACATCGTGGAGTCCGCGGGCCTGGTCGAGCATGTCGACTTCGACGTGCAGTCCTCGGTCTCCACGGAGGAGGGCCGCAGGCGCCCCGACATGGTGCTGCACCTGCCCGGCGGGAAGTCGCTGCCCATCGACGCGAAGGTCCCCTTCGACTCCTACATCCGGGCCATGGAGATCCCCGCCAACGCCGAGGGTGAGGAGGGGCGCCGCCGCTCCGAGCTCATGGCCGCCCACGTCAAGGCGCTGCGCGGTCACGTCGATGCCCTCGCGAAGCGGAGCTACTGGGAGGCCCTGGACGCCAGCCCCGACTTCGTCATCGCCTTCGTCCCCTCGGAGTCACTGCTCTCGGCAGCCCTGGAGGCGGACCCGTCCCTGCTCGACCACGCCTTCCAGAAGCGCGTCGCCCTGGCCTCCCCGGTCACCCTGTGGTCGGTGATGAGGACCGTCGCCTACGCCTGGCAGCAGGAGGTGCTCACCGACCAGGCCAAGGAGCTCTTCGACCTGTCCCGTGAGCTGTACTCGAGGATCTCCAGGATCGCGGGGTACGCGGAGGCCATGCGCTCCAGCCTGGAGAAGTCGGTGGGCGCCTGGAACTCGTTCGCGGGGTCCCTGGAGAAGCGTGTCCTGGTGACGGCCCGGAAGCTGGGGACCCTGGACGAGTCCACGGTCATCCCCACCCCGCGCACGATCGACCAGGCACCGCGCCTGCTCACCGCACCGGAGCTGGTCACGGCCGAGGCGGGCGACCGTGGGGCCGTCGCGGCGGAGGGTGACCCCGCCTGAGGTCCGCCCCCGCGGACCGCATCCGACGCCGTGGTGGGGTCAGGGGCGTCGGACCCAGGTGGTGACGCGCCAGCGGGCGTCCCCGGAGACGGGCCGCCAGTCGGCATCGGAGCGGGCGGGGTCGACCACCCACACGGCGGGGTCGATCTCGGGAGCGCGCACCACGTGGCCCGGGTGGCCGCCGGCCAGGACGTCGAGGTCCAGGTCGGTGACCACCAGTTCCTCGACGAGGTCCATGGTCTCGGCGTAGACCCGCCCGCCCCCGGTCACCCACACGGTGGGGGCACCGCTGGCGAGTGCGAGTTGCCGCCCGAGTTCGATCGCCTCCGCCACGGAGGTGACGACCGACGCCCCCGGGGCGCGGTAGGAGCCGTTCGAGGTGATGACGATGTTGGGCCGGTCGGGGAGCGGCGCACCGAGGGACTCCCAGGAGGCGCGTCCCATGATCACCGGGCACCCCAGGGTCGCCGCGCGGAAGTGGGCGAAGTCGCCCGGCACGTGCCACAGCATCCCCGTGCCGGTGCCGAGGACCCCGGTGCGGTCCTGGGCCCAGATGGAGGCCAGGACGGGTCGGTCGTCCGCGCTCACACCGCCACCGGCGCCTTGATCGTGGGGTGGTGGCGGTAGTCGACGACCTCGATGTCGGGGAAGTCGTAGTCGAACATCGACGCAGCCCGGTGCAGCTCGAGTCGGGGGAAGGGGTAGGGCTCGCGCGAGAGCTGCTCGCGGACCTGCTCGACGTGGTTGTCGTAGACGTGGCAGTCCCCGCCCGTCCAGATGAAGTCCCCGACCTCCAGGTCCGCCTGCTGGGCGAACATGTGGGTGAGCAGCGCGTAGGAGGCGATGTTGAAGGGCACCCCCAGGAACATGTCGGCGCTGCGCTGGTAGAGCTGGAGGCTCAGGCGGCCGTCGGCCACATAGAGCTGGAAGAAGGCGTGGCACGGCTCCAGTGCCATGTCCGGCAGGCTCCCCACGTTCCAGGCGGAGACCACCATGCGTCGGGAGTCCGGGTTGGTGCGCAGGGTCTCCAGGACCTGGGAGATCTGGTCGATGTGGCGTCCGTCCCCCGCGTCCCAGGAACGCCACTGGACCCCGTAGACCGGTCCGAGGTCGCCGTCCTCGCGGGCCCACTCGTTCCAGATGCGGATGCCGTGCTCCTGCAGCCAGTGGACGTTGGAGTCCCCGCGCAGGAACCACAGCAGCTCCCCGACCACGGACCTCAGGTGCACCCGTTTGGTGGTGATGAGGGGGAACCCGCGGGAGAGGTCGTAGCGCAGCTGGGCGCCGAACTGTGAGCGGGTGCCGGTCCCGGTGCGGTCGCCCTTGGGGGTGCCCTCGGTCATGACCCGGGCCAGGAGGTCCTCGTACTGACGGTCCACCACTGCCTCTTCCACGTTTCCTCCTCTGTCGCCGCGTGTCCGGCGGCGGGTCCAGTGTGCCAAGGGGTGCCCTCCCGCGCGAGCGCGCCGCCCGTCCGGCCCGACGGGTCCCTGACGTCCGGTGTTCCCGGTGTGCCGGGTCCGCTGCCCCTCCGGCCGCGCCGGGTCCCGGACGCCCGGTATTGCGCGCGTGCCGGGTCCGCCGCCCCTCCGGCCCCGCGGGGTCTCAGGCGCCGGGTGTGTCCGGCCCGCCGGGTTCCGCCGTCCCGTGCCCGTGCCCGTGCGCTCGTGGGGCGTGCAGGTTCTCGATGGGCACCGTGGGGGCGCCCTCGGTGTCCTCCAGTTGGACGTCGACGATGCGCGGGTCGCCCTCGTCAATGGGGACGGGCCCGAGCGCGACCTGCACGCCCTCGACGACGTGGTGGGCCATGGTGCGCCCGATGCTCCACCCCACGGCCGCGCCCACCCCGAAGGGCAGCATCCGCCCCAGGGTGGTGGTCGTGGCCTTGGAGGCGATCCTCGAGCGCATCCACCTCGTCATCAGGTGGTTGAACTGGTGGGCGGAGGCGGAGCGCAGGTTCAGGAAGGAGTTGCGGAACCACGCCGCGGTCTCGATGCCCAGTTGGGCGGAGATGTACTCCGCGCCCCGGCGTCCCGTCAGCACCGCCAGCACCAGGGACGTGCGCTTGGCGGGGTCGCGCAGGTCGATCCCGTGGAGGTGGGCGACGACGAGGGTGTAGTGGGCGGCCTCGGAGACGAAGGCGGCCAGCTGTGCCCCCGACGCGGTCGCGGAGGCGGCGGTGCCGATGCCCGGCCAGGCGGCGGCCGCACCGACTGCGCCGCTCTCCACACCGACGCGGCGGATGAAGCGACGGGTCGCGATCTCCACCAGTTGGGCGGGGGTGGCCCCGGGGTGGTCAGCTCGCAGCCGGTTGGCGGACCGCAGGCTGGCGGAGCGGGGGACGTCGACGGCGTGACGCCACGTCCCCGGCACGTCCACGTGCACACGGGCGGGCACGTGGACGAGGTCGCGGATCCGTCGGCGCTCCACGGGCTCAGTCCCCGTCAGACGCTGGTTCGCTGGTGAAGGTCTTCGTGTAGGGCGTCCCGCGCACCAGGGTGTGGCCGATGGTGCAGTTGCGGTCGATGGCAGCCTCCGCGCGTCGTTCGAGGTCGGCGCGGGCGGACTCGTCCAGTGAGGAGAGGTCCTGGACCAGCTCGACCTGGAAGGAGTCGAAGCGGTCCGCCTCCTTGTCGTACGCCCCGGAGACACCCACGACCTGGGCGAAGTCCTCACCCAGCACGTTCTCGAGGCGACGGTCGGAGGACATCGCATTGCACCCGGCCAGCGCGATCTTCAGGAGGTCGCCGGGGGAGAAGCGCCCGGGTCCGTCACCCAGGAGCAGCTCGGCTCCACGGGCGTTTCGCGCCACGTACTGGCGGGTGCCCTGTCGTTCGAGGAAGAGGGGAGGGGTCGGGCCGCCCTCCGCCGTGGGGGAGGAGTCCTTCGGTGTGATCTTCATGGGTCCATTGTCGCCCAGGGTCCCACCGTGGGCGCGCGAGGGCGCAGGGAGTGGACGCGCGTGAACGGCGGGAGGGACCCCGCGCCCTCACTCGGCGGGGTGGGCGTCCAGCCAGGTCCGGGCGGCCTCCAACTCGCGGGCGAAGAGGGCGTGGACGTGGCTCTGGGCCTGCTGCTCGATGCGGCGTCCCATCAGGGGGATCGAGACGGTGAGGTCGGCGTCGACGGTGCGCGTGGTGGTGCCCGAGTCACCGGTGAGCACCGAGGTGGCGCGCAGCGTGACCGGGGCGCCCTTGACGTGGACCTCGGTGGTGCCGCGCCGGGTGGTCCCCTGGGCGGGCGCCCAGGTCTCCACGACGGAGACGCTCAGGCCTGAGCGCACGAAACGGCGGGCGGCCGCGGGGAGCATGTCGGTGTCGACGGAGGCGTTCACGGTGATGGTGGTGACGCCCCCGTCCTCCGTGACCTCCACCCGGGGGTCCACCACGCCGCGGATGTCGAGGCGGGACCTGGTGTACTCGGGGTCGGCGTACATCGCGCCGATGCGGTCGAGGGGAGCGGGGTAGGTGTAGGAGTCCTTGATGCGCATGTCGACCTCCTGGGCCGGGTCGGGGACGGATGGTCCTGTGTCGGACGATACCGTGTCGGCCTGCCCGTGGGGAGGGCCGGGGCCCGGTGGGACGGGCGTGGCCCCGTGGGGAGGAGCGGGCCCGGTGGGACGGGCGTGGCCCGGGGCGTGCGGCCCGCCGCACTACAGTGGGTGCATGCGAAGCCTGATGCAACTCGCGGAGGAGGCATCCGCCGCCGCACTGTCGGAGTCCGACATCGACTGGCTTCACCTGCTCCTGGCCGACTGGCAGGTCCTCGCCGACCTCGCGGCCGCGGACCTGGTGTTGTGGCTGCCCGCGGACGACGGCCGGTTCGTGGCCGTGGCGCACTGCCGACCGGCCACCTCCGCCACCGTCCACCTCGACGACATCATCGGGCTCTACCTGCCCGCGGCCCGTGAGGCCGAGCTGCACCGGGCGGTGGCCACGCGCAGCGTGATCCGCCCGGCCGCTGCCCGCTGGGCGGGCACCTACTCCATGATGGAGACCTGCGTCCCGGTCGTCCACGAGGGTCGTGTCATCGCGGTCCTCACCCGCGAGTCCAACATCTCCTCCCCACGGCTGTCCCTCGGTGCGCACGGGTGGACGCAGGCGGCCGCCGACGTCCTGTGCCAGATGGTCACGCGCGGTGAGTACCCCTACGACTCCACACCGACGGTCACCTCCCACGGTGTGCCCCGCGTACTCGACGGGGCGATCCTCCTGGACGAGGAGGGAGTGGTCCAGGAGATCACCCCCAACGCCGTGTCCTGCCTGCGTCGCCTCGGCATCAGGTCCTCCGTGCGTGGCCACGTGCTGGCGGAGTACATCACCGACGTCGTCTCGGACGAGGAGATGGTCGAGGAGACGCTGGCCGTGGTGGTCATGGGCCGGGCGTCCTGGCGCGTGGAGATCTCCGCCCATGCCTCCACGGTGACGATGCGTGCCCTGCCCCTGCGCGACGGACGCACCCGCCTGGGTGCGGTGATCCTCACCCGCGACGTCTCCGAGGTCCGCCGGCGCGAGCAGGAGCTGATGACCAAGGACGCGACGATCCGGGAGATCCACCACCGCGTCAAGAACAACCTCCAGACCGTCTCCGCACTCCTGCGCCTCCAGGCACGGCGCAGCGACTCCGAGGAGGTCCGTGCCGCACTGGCCGAGGCGGGTCGGCGCGTCCAGGCCATCGCGACGGTGCACGAGGCCCTCTCCCAGAACGTCGAGGAGGAGGTCGACTTCGACGAGGTCGCCCGTTCCATCCTGCGCCTGTCGGGGGCGGTGGCGACCACCGACCACTCGGTGGACGTGGTGACGACGGGCAAGTTCGGCATGGTCGGCGCCGACTACGCCCAGGCCCTCGCCACGGTCCTCAACGAGCTGGTGGCCAACGCGGTCGAGCACGGCCTGGCCGGGCGTGACGGCGTCGTCCAGATCGACGCCCACCACGACGAGGACGGGGCCCTGGTGGTGCGGGTCATCGACTACGGGGTGGGCTTCGAGCCGGGCACTCCGATGAGCGGGTTGGGCACGCAGATCGTCAACCAGATGGTGCACGGCGAACTCCACGGGACCATCGAGTGGGAGCCCGGGGACGAGGGCGGCACCGTCGTCACGCTGCGCCTCCACCTGGGCTGAGGTCAGCGGAGGGGAGCCGACCCGGTCCACACGGCCACGGAGGTGGGGGAATGGAGCCGTCCATCGACCTGGAGTATCCCTTCACCGGGCGTTGGCTCGTCCGGAACAGCCCCGCCGACCGTGTCCCCAGCCACGGGACGACCCTGTTCGCCACGTCCCACGCCATCGACTTCGTCCCGCTCGACGACCACTCGCGCAGTGCACCGCTGTCGTGGCGGTCCCTGGTCCGCCCGGAGGCGCCGGAGGTCTTCCCCGGGTTCGGGAGGCCGGTCCTCGCGCCGGTCGGGGGGACCGTCCTGGCCGTCCACCAGCGGGAG
>NZ_CCXH01000292.1 GCF_000820725.1 Actinomyces polynesiensis
CTGGCCGTCCACCAGCGGGAGGTGGACCATGTGGCCCGTCGTGGTCTGCCCTCGGTCGCGTACGCGCTCACCCAACGGGGTCGGGCACGCGCAGGGTGGGTGGCGCTCGCCGGGAACCACGTGCTCATCGACAGCGGCGGTGTCGTGGTGGCCCTGTGCCACCTCCGGCAGGGCAGCGTCGTGGTCGGCCCCGGTCAGCGCGTCGGCGTGGGCGAGGTGCTCGGGCAGTGCGGGAACTCCGGCAACAGCACCGAGCCGCACCTCCACGTCCAGGCGATCGACGGTCCTCGGGTCGAGGACGCGCGGGCGGTGCCCCTGGCATTCAGGGGTGGTCTGCCGCGCAGTGGGGAGGTCGTCGATGTCCCCCCTCGCTCCGGCAGGGGCTGACAGAGTCGTGGGGCCCACGCCTTGCGGCGCGGGCCCCACGACCCATGTCTGGGAGGGTGTCAGGAAGCGCGACGCGCGCGGGCGGCGCGGCGCTTGAGGGAGCGACGCTCCTCCTCGCTCATGCCACCCCAGACACCGGAGTCCTGATTGTTGTCGATGGCCCACTGCAGGCAGACCGTCTGTACGGAGCAGGTGCGGCACACGGCCTTGGCCTCGGCGGCCTGGGCGATCGCCGGTCCGGTGTTTCCGATGGGGAAGAACAGCTCGGGATCGACACTCAAACAGGCTGCCTTGCTCCGCCAATCCATTCCAAGGTCTCCATTCAGTGGTGCCGGGAGGTGAACATCTCCCGACATGAAAGAAAGCAACTCGACGAACAACGGTGTCCAGTTTGGGTCACGAGCGCTGGGGCGGCAAGAGTCGATCGACACATGTTCGGTCATTCCCGTGTGCAAAGCGTCACGTCACAGCGGATTCGGCTCCCGGAGCGGGTCGGTGGTCACCCACGGAGTTGGTGGTGGGCGGGATCACGGTGACCGGCGGCGTCGCTGGTGGCACGGTCGGGGGGCCCGGACGGCACCGCGTGGGTGTCCCCGGGGCGGGTGGTGGACCCCGCGCCCGGGGTCGGCCCGGCGGGGTCGGCCCAGCGGCGTCGGCTCAGCGGCGTCGGCCCGGCGGGGTCGGCCCAGCGGCGTCGGCTCAGCGGGGGAGCACGATGCGGGTGAGGGAACCCGCGTGCGCGACGACGCCGGAGTGCCCGTCCCATTCCATGGCGCGCAGCGCGGGCGCGGGCCGGTGCGCGCCCACCTCCAGCAGGCGGATCAGTTCCGGGGAGGGATCGAGTGCCAGCACCGCGCGCCCACGGAGCGATCCGAGGGCCGGCCACTGGTCGGGGCGCAGCAGGGTGATCCCGGGACGGTGCGTGCCGGCCTGCCCGTCCCCGCGCTCCCCGTTCCCGCCCTGCCCGTCCCCGTGCTTCCCGTTCCCGCCCGAGTCGGGTTCCACCCGCTCGCGCGTGCCGGTGGCGTCACCGGTGCGCGGTGCAGGGGGGCCGGTCCAGCCGGTCCCCGCAGCGGTCGCGCAGGCCTCCAGACGCACGAGGGCGGGTCCGGGATCCGCCGCGACGACCACCCATTCGAGGTCGGGGGGCATGTGCAGCGGCGAGAGATCGGCGCCCGCCCACCCCAGGGACGAGTCCGGGAGCTCCCACCCGGGTTCGGGTCCCACGCGGACGCACCACGTCCCCGCTCCCACCTCCGCGCGCACCGGGGAGGGCATCACCAGGGGGACCTGGCAGAGGAGCGGGTGGGCCGGGTCCTCACCGAAGCCGAGCGCCTGCACCCGACCGGGGTTCATGGAGGTGGGCGTGTCCGCCCGCAGCCCCGCGCGCAGCGCCTCCTCACCGTTCCCGACGAGGACGAGGCGGTGGGGAGGGCGCAGGGCCGTCCCGGTACCGCCCCCGTCAAGGCGCGCGACCGAGACGATGGTCAACCCCTGCCTGTCGGCCCGGGCCAGCACGCGTGCCCACAGTGCCCGACCGTGGCCGGGACCGAGGGCGTGGTCGAGCGAGTCCAGCATCCCCACCGTGTCCGTGACGACCAGAACCGCCGGGGTGTGCGCGAGGATCCCCTCGAGGAGCATGGCGACGGCCCCGCCCTCGTCCGGTCCGATCCAGGATCCGCAGTCGGGGGGACGCAGGGAGCGGTCCGCGGGTGTGCAGGCGTGGAGGGGCACTGCGCGTCGGCCGGCGATGCGTGCGGCGAGGCAGAGCGCCATCGTCTCCATCTCCGCAGCTCGGTGACCCGCTCCCTCGATCCCGATCGCACCGCGTCGCCAGGTCAGGGGGGCGTCCCCGCCCCGGGTGATCCTGTCGGCCAGGGCCACGGGAATC
>NZ_CCXH01000293.1 GCF_000820725.1 Actinomyces polynesiensis
GGTGGGGAACCGTCCCGCGCGACTGCTGCCGAGTGTGCCCCACCGGATGCGACCGGACCTCCCCGGCCGTCCCACCGCCGTCCGACGAGGGCCAGGGCCCACGTCAGGTCGGGCACCCACGCCACCTGGAGGGGGCCGACCCCGCGCAACAGAGCCCGACCCGGGACGCGCGGCAGGCGCGCGGCCGCCGGGGAACCGAGTACGTCCAGGGAGTCGGCCTCCTCCGCGCAGCGCAGGGCGAGGCGGATCTCGATGTTGGCCCGCATGGCGGGGGTGAGGGCGCCGGCGGGCCGCTGGGTGGCCGCGACCAGGTGCAACCCCAGCGAACGGCCCTGGGCGGAGAGTCTGACCAGCGAGTCCAGCGTCGAGGGGTGGGAGTCGGCGAGCACCCGGAACTCGTCGACCACGACCACGACCCGTGGGGGTGGGGCGGGGGCCCGGCCGGAGGCGTGGGCCGCCTCCCAGCGTTGCAGGTCGGGCAGACCCATCTCGGCCAGCTGTCGCTCGCGGTGCCGGAGGAGGGAGGAGAGCCCCCTCAGTGCGCGGTCCGTGGCCGCGGGGTCCAGGTCGGTGAGCACCGCCTCGGTGTGGGGGAGGGCGGCGAAGGGGCCCAGCGCCGCTCCGCCCTTGTAGTCGATGAGGACCAGGCGCAGTCGCTCGGGTGGGTGCCCCAGGGCGAGGGACACCAGCCAGGTGGCCAGTGCCTCGGACTTCCCGGCCCCGGTCGTCCCGGCGAGCAGCGCGTGCGGCCCGTCGCGGACCAGGTCGATGACGTGGTGGCCCCAGGTGCCGACTCCGATGACGGCCGGGAGCCCGGTCGGATCCCCGCCGCGCGAACCGGATGCCCCCGGGCCCGCACCGTCCCCGTCGGGCACGCCCACGGTGGAGGAGGTGGTGCCCTCGGCTCCCCCTGATCCCGATGGGCCGACTGCGGGCGTCCCGCTCCGCTCCCGGTGGTCCCGGAGCGCAGGGGCGAGTTCCTCCAGGAGCACCCGATCGGGCAGGACTCCCGGGTGGGGACCCGCGCCGAGTCCCGGTGGGCCCGGGTGCGCGACCTGGGCCCACCACGCCGGGGAGACCGGAGGGGTCGGGTCCTCCTCCGCGCGGTCGCACCACGCAGGCAGGTCCCGGTACGTGGCGGCGATGCCGATGTGGACCGTGCGGGGGTCCGCACGCTGCTCAGATGGGGCACTGCTCGGGCGACCGCCCTCCCCGCCGGGAGGGGGCAGTGGCCGGCACAGCGGGCACTCCCCGCCCTCCACGACGTGGACCGGGGTCCGTCCGTCCCCCAGGACGCACACCTCCGCCACACTGGGTCCGCCCCCGCCCCCGCCCCCGCTTCGCGCGTCCGCGGCGTCGCCCACGTCCGTGGTGGACGCGCTGGAGTCCCGGGCCGGTGCAGGCAGGCCACCTCCGGGTCCGGTGGCGGCCCCGACGTGGGCGTGGGCGCGGGCTCCCGGTGCTGTCACCCCGGACGGGGGTCGTCCCTCCTGGACCCCACCACGCAGGAGGAAGGTCACCGTGGCCCCGCCCGTGCGGGCGGCGAGCTGGGCACAGCACCACCGGGCGGCCCCGAGGGAGCGTGCGCCCACCAACCCGAGGCGCTGTGCCACCGCAGCCCCTCCGTGGCGCGTCGGCTCCGTCCCTCCGCCCCTCGTGCCCGACCCGGTGGCGGGGGACGGGGACCCGTGCCCCGCACCGCCTCCCGACGGGAGGAGGAGCGCCACCGCGCCACCGGGTCCGACCCTCCCCGTCCACACGTCCAGGTCCCGTGCCCGGGGCCCTCGGGA
>NZ_CCXH01000294.1 GCF_000820725.1 Actinomyces polynesiensis
CGTCCAGGTCCGTGCCCGGGCCCTCGGGACGTGGGGACAGGACGGTGTCCGCGGTCGCACCGGGAGGTGCACCGCCCACCTGCCCCACGACAGTCGGTCGGGGTCCTGCGGCGGCGAGGGAGGCGAGGACGAGGGCGAGGTGGGCGGCGTCGGAGCGTGCCCAGACCCTCGACCTGCGTGAGCGTCGGACGACGAGGACCACCACTGCCGTGAGGAGGGCCAGGGCGCACACCCCGGCGAGGAGACGCCATCCTCCCGCGGCCGTCAGGCGCCACGCGAGGAAGCCGAGGACCATCGCCACGGGGGCCAGAGCCGTCAGTGGACGTCGGCGCTGCTGTTCGGGCTGCGGCCACCGCAGCTGGTCGGGGCGCTCGCGGACCTCGAAGACGTCGGTGCCGATCACCAGGCGTGAACCGGGCACGAGGTGGTGCCCTGAGGCGCGGGACCGGGGCAGAGAGGGACGGTGGCGCACCGAGGTCCCGTTGGCCGACCCCAGGTCCTCCACGACGGCCACGGGGGCGTTCCGCCCGCGCCTCCGCCCGGCGGGCAGCGCAGTGACGCGTGCGTGTCGCCTCGAGACCGATCCCGACGCCAGGGGGACGTCGCCCTCCCGCCCGAGGACCAGGGAACCGGCCAGCGGGAGGACGACTCCCGTGTCCGGCCCCTCGGTGCACGCCAGGTGGTGTCGGGAGCGCAGGGCGTCGGCAGGACCCGGGGTGCACGGCCGGTGGACCCGTGCCCCGTCGGTGGGCTGTTCCTCCTGCGCACCGGCGCCGCGTCGGTCGCCCTGCGCACCGGAGTGCTCGGTCATGCCTGTCCCCCTCCCACTTCCCCCGACGGCGTGGATGCCGCCCCACGGTCGCTCCGGAAGCCCTGCCCGTCCGCTGTGGAGCGCCCGGCACCCCGGGCACCGGCAGCCGATGGGTGTCACCGGTCGTGTCCGAGGGTGCAGGAGGGTCTCCGGCTCCGCCCTCGTCCCCCGCGGAGCTGTGGAGGCCGGGTGGGGACAGGGGAGTGCTGTGGACCGCCCCCGCGCGCCTCACCCCCGCGCCCCCACCCACCCGGCTCCGCAGCCGCGTCGATGGGAGAATGCCGGCATGGATGCGACCCCGACTGACACGCACACGGACCCGGTTCCCCAGTCCAGGGAGGACTCCGGGGTCCCCCAGGAGGCACGCGACCGCTGGCAGCGCCTCGCCGACGAGGTGGAGGACGCACGCGCCGCGTACTACGACCGCGACGCGCCCACCCTCTCCGACGCCCAGTACGACCAGATCTTCCGCGAGCTGCAGGACCTGGAGTCCCGTTACCCGCAACTGGCGGGATCCGACTCGCCCACCGCCACGGTGGGTGGGGAACCGCAGGGTGCCTTCGCACCCGTCACGCACCTGCAGCCGATGCTGTCCCTGGACGACGTCTTCTCCGTCGAGGAGCTCAAGGCCTGGGAGGACCGGGTCCACGCCGACACCGGCTCACCGAACCTGGCGATGACCTGTGAGGCGAAGATCGACGGGCTGGCCGTCGACCTCCTCTACGTGGACGGTCGCCTCCAGCAGGCGGCGACACGTGGTGACGGGAGGGTCGGGGAGGACGTCACCGCCAATGTGCGCACCATCAAGGCGATCCCCCAACAGCTGGAGGGCTCGGGCCACCCCCACCGCATGGAGGTCCGCGGCGAGGTGTTCTTCCCTGTCGCTGACTTCCCCGGCCTCAACGAGGCGCGCGTCGCCGCCGGGCAGGCCCCCTTCGTGAACCCCCGCAACGCCGCGGCCGGTTCCCTGCGGCAGAAGGATCCCGCGGTGACCGCCGCGAGGCCGTTGTCGATGATCGCCCACGGTGTCGGGTTCGTGGAGACCACCCGGGTCGGCGGTGAGGGGGCCGCGGGCCCCACCGACGGCGGTGTGGACGTGGTCGGGCCCCCCGCGGACCTGCCCACCACCCAGCACGGCTGGTACCTGAAGCTGGGGGAGTGGGGCCTGCCGACCTCCCCCTACACCCGTCTGGTCCACTCCCACGAGGAGGTCGTCGAGCGCATCACCTGGCTCGGTGAGCACCGCGACGAGCTCGTCCACGAGATCGACGGCGTCGTGGTCAAGGTCGACGACCTCGACATCCAGCGCTCCCTCGGCGCGACCTCGCGCGCCCCGCGGTGGGCGTCCGCCTTCAAGTTCCCCCCGCAGGAGGTCAACACCCGCCTCCTGGACATCCGCGTCCAGGTCGGGCGCACGGGCCGGGTCACCCCCTACGGGGTCATGGAGAAGGTCCTGGTCTCCGGCTCCCACGTCCAGCGTGCCACCCTCCACAACGCCCAGGAGGTCGCCCGCAAGGGCGTGCGCATCGGGGACATGGTCGTGCTGCGCAAGGCCGGGGACGTCATCCCCGAGATCGTGGCGCCCGTGGAGTCCGCCCGCGACGGCTCCGAGCGCGAGTTCGTCATGCCCACCCACTGTCCCTCCTGCGGCGCGCTGCTCGCCCCCGAGAAGGAGGGGGACGTGGACCTGCGCTGCCCCAACACCGCACACTGCCCTGCCCAACTCACCGAGCGCGTCTCCCACGTGGGGGCCCGCGGCGCCCTGGACATCGAGGGGCTCGGCGACGAGGCGGCCCTGGCGCTGACCCAGCCCGAGGCGGACCGCGACGCGGTCGGCGCCGCCCTCGTCACCGGCAACACCGTCACCCTGGAGGACGGCACTGTCCTCCACCTCGACGACGCGGAGGACCTGCCCCACGCCGACCAGCTGGCCGCAGCCGAGAAGCTCCTGCCCGCCCCCCAGGAGGCGGTGCTCCACTCCGAGGGCGCACTCTTCGAACTGCGCGCGGAGGACCTGCGCGACGTCTTCGTGTGGCGCCGCCAGACGGTGGAGGGGGAACAGACCGACAACTGGATCCAGGTGCGCTACTTCTGGTCCAAGGCCTGGGCCAGGTCCACCCGCAAGTCGGGACCCCGCTTCGTCCCCCGCACGCCGAAGCCCGCCAAGAACCTCATCGACATGCTCGCCCAGTTCGAGGTCGCCAAGCAGCGGCCCCTGTGGCGGGTGCTCGTGGCACTGTCCATCCGCCACGTCGGCCCCACGGCCGCCCGCGCGATCGCCGCCCGCTTCCCGTCCATGGACGCGATCCGCGGCGCCGGGGTGGAGGAACTCGCCCAGGTGGAGGGCGTGGGTGGCGTCATCGCGGAGGCGGTGGTGGAGTGGTTCGCGGTGGACTGGCACGCCGAGATCGTGCGGCGCTGGGCGGCCGCGGGGGTGCGCATGGCCGACGAGGTGGCGGAGCCCGTCTCCGACGTGCTGGCGGGGCTGACCATCGTCGTCTCCGGGGCCATGCCCGGCTACGACCGCGAGGGCGCGAAGGAGGCGATCGTCGCGCGCGGCGGCAAGGCCTCCGGCTCGGTCTCGAAGAAGACGTCGCTGGTCGTCGCGGGCCCCGGGGCGGGCTCGAAGGCCACCAAGGCCGAGGCACTCGGTGTCCCCGTCATCGACGAGACCCGCTTCCAGGCCCTCCTCGACGGGGGCCCGGCGGCGGTGGGCGTCACGGGCACGGACGCGACGGCGGGTGCCGCTTCCACCGACGGGGGCGCACCCGGGAAGTCCTCCTGAGCGCAGGGGTGGACGGGGAGACCCTCAGACCACCCAGCGGAAGGGACTGAGCAGCGTCTCGGCGATCCGGGTGGGCAGGCCGCGTGCCTGCCACTCCTCGATGGTGAGCTGCCGGGCGGTGGTGAGGTCGTTGGTGAAGATCTCCTCCATGCGCTCTGCGAACGCGGGGGAGAAGAACTGCATGTTCACCTCGAAGTTGCCCTGGAGGGACAGCCGGTCGATGTTCGCGGTGCCCACCGTGGACCACACGCCGTCCACCGTCATGGTCTTGGAGTGGACCATGGCGTGCTGGTAGAGCCAGATCTCGATGCCGTTGCGCAGCAGCGCCCCCAGGTAGGGGCGGGCCACCCAGTCGGCGAGGATGTGGTTGGAGTACTCCGGGATGAGCACGCGGACCTGGACGCCGCGCCGGGCCGCATCGATGAGTCCCTGGAGGATCTCCTGGTCGGGGATGAAGTACGCGGTGGTGATGAGGATGCGGCGGGTCGCCCGCTCCATGGCGTCCAGGTAGAGGCCCCGCACCGGGAAGAGCAGGCGGGAGGGCAGGTTGAAGGCGGCGGTGACGTCCGCGTTCCACTCCTTCGCGCCCCGGTCGGGCAGGGAGGGCTGGCTGCGGCGCTTGAAGTGGTTCCAGAAGTCGACGAAGCCGTTCTCCAGCTCCCACACGGCGGGGCCCGTCACCCGCACGTGGGTGTCACGCCACTCGTCGGCGAAGCGGTCCCCGATGTTGTACCCGCCGACGTAGCCGACCTCGCCGTCCACCACCAGGATCTTGCGGTGGTCGCGACCCGTGTTGCGCAGGTTCATGGTGAACATGCCCGAGCGGATCTCCGGGAAGCGGCGCACGTGCAGGTTGGGGTGGTTGGGGAAGAACTTGAAACGGGGGTCCTGGTTGAGCACCCCGAACCCGTCGTAGACGGCGTAGACCTGCACCCCGCGCCGCGCCGCCTCGATGAGGGCCTCCTTGAAGCGGTGCCCGTAGGTGTCGGAGCGCCAGATGAAGGTCTCGAAGTAGACGTGGTCCCGTGCCCCGGCGATCGAGGCCAGCATGTCGTCGAAGAGGGAGTGGCCCTCCGTGTAGGAGCGCACGACGTTGTCGTCGAGGGCGGTGTCGGACGGCGGCAGGGCCGGGAACCCGTGGCGACCACCGGGGATGCGTGCCTTGCGGGCGCGGTCCACCAGGTGCACGGTGACGAGGGCGGCCACCTGTGCGACGGCGACCGTCGCGGCCGTTCCCTTGATGACGGACCATGCCGTGCTGTGGTCGATGCGCCACTGACCTCCATCTGACATGGGCACCAGCCTACGATTCGCGGGGACGCGACGCTGCGTCTCCACGCGGGTCACCCACGCCGCTCCCAGTGGCTGGCGGGGCGGGGCCCCGCGCCACGGCGCACGGGTAAACTGCAGGGCATGTCACGGATCAGCACTGACGAGGTCGCCCGCGTCGCGGGCCTGGCCCGCATCGCCCTGACGGAGGCGGAGATCGAGAAGATCGCCGGCGAACTCGATGTCATCGCCACCTCGGTGGCGAAGGTCTCCGAGGTCGCCACCCCCGACGTCCCCGCCACGTCCCATCCCATCCACCTCACCAATGTCTGGCGCGAGGACGTCATCGGCCAGACCCTGGACCGCGACGAGGTCCTCGCCTCCGCGCCCGCCTCCGAGGACGGGATGTTCCTGGTGCCCCAGATGCTGGACGACGAGGAGGCATGATGAACGAGCTGCTGCGCAGGTCAGCCCTGGAGCTGGCCGACATGCTGGCGGCGGGGGACCTCACCTCCGTCGAACTGACCACCGCCTGCCTCGACCGCATCGAGGCCCTCAACGACCGCGTCCACGCCTTCCTCTTCATCGACCGCGAGGGCGCCCTGGCCACCGCCGCCGAGGTCGACGCCCGGCGCGCCGAGGGCGCGGAGCTGCACCGCCTGGCCGGTGTGCCCATCGCGCTGAAGGACAACATGGTCACCCGCGGGAAGCCCACCACCTGCGCCTCGAAGATCCTCGAGGGCTGGCTGCCCCCCTACGACGCCACCGTGGTCCTCAAGCTCAAGGCCGCGGGGCTGCCCGTGGTCGGCAAGACGAACATGGACGAGTTCGCGATGGGGTCCTCCACCGAGCACTCAGCCTTCGGTCCCACCGGCAACCCCTGGGACCTCTCCCGCATCCCCGGCGGGTCCGGGGG
>NZ_CCXH01000295.1 GCF_000820725.1 Actinomyces polynesiensis
CGGTCCCACCGGCAACCCCTGGGACCTCTCCCGCATCCCCGGCGGGTCCGGGGGCGGCTCGGCCGCAGCGGTGTCCTCCTTCATGGTGCCCCTGGCCCTCGGGTCCGACACGGGCGGTTCGATCCGCCAGCCCGGCGCCGTCACCGGGACGGTGGGCGTGAAGCCCACCTACGGTGCGGTCTCGCGCTACGGGCTGGTCGCCATGGCCTCCTCCCTGGACCAGATCGGCCCGGTCACCCGCACGGTGGCCGACGCCGCCGCCCTGCAGGAACTCCTGGGGGGCTGGGACCCGGCTGACTCGACCTCGTTGAAGGAGCCGGTCCCCCCACTGCTGGAGGCCGTGGAGGCCGTCCACCGCGACGGGATCACGGGCCTGCGCGTCGGCGTGGTCGAGGAGCTGTCGGGGGAGGGCTACCAGCCCGAGGTCCTCGACGCCTTCCAGGCCACCGTCGAGAAGCTGCGCGGGGCCGGCGCGGAGGTCCACGAGGTCTCCTGCCCGAGCTTCGAGTACGCGCTCGCGGCCTACTACCTGATCATGCCCGCCGAGGTCTCCTCGAACCTGGCCCGTTTCGACGGCATGCGCTACGGCATCCGCGTCCTGCCCGAGGAGGGCAAGGTCACCGCCGAGCGCGTCATGGCCGCCACCCGTGAGGCCGGCTTCGGTGAGGAGGTCAAGCGCCGCATCATCCTGGGCACCCACGTGCTGAGCGCCGGCTACTACGACGCCTACTACGGCTCCGCCCAGAAGGTGCGCACCCTGATCCAGCGCGACTTCGCGCGGGTCTTCGACGAGGTCGACGTGCTGGTCTCCCCGACCGCTCCGACCACCGCCTTCAAGTTCGGGGACAAGATCTCCGACCCGATGGCCATGTACCTCAACGACGTGGCCACGATCCCGGCGAACCTGGCGGGCGTGCCCGCGATGTCGGTGCCCAACGCCGTGGCGGCGGACGGCCTGCCCGTCGGCTTCCAGGTGATCGCCCCCGCCCGCGGGGACCAGAGGATGTACGAGGTCGCCCAGCTGGTCGCCGACCTCAGCGAGGACGTCGCCGGGGCCTCCCCGGCCGCGCGGTGGGAGGAGTCGGAGTGATGGCGGAGCTGATGGACTACGACGAGGCGGTACGCGAATTCGACCCCGTCCTCGGCATCGAGGTGCACGTCGAGCTGGGGACGAGGACGAAGATGTTCGACGCCGCCCCCAATGCCTTCGGCGGTGCACCCAACACCTACGTCACCCCGGTGTCCCTGGGCCTGCCCGGGTCCCTGCCCGTGGTCAACCACAAGGCCATCGAGTACGCGATCAGGATCGGCCTGGCGCTGAACTGCGAGATCGCGGAGTACTGCCGTTTCGCGCGGAAGAACTACTTCTACCCCGACCTCACCAAGGCCTTCCAGACCTCCCAGTACGACGAGCCCATCGCCCACGACGGGTGGGTGGACGTCGAGCTGGAGGACGGGGAGATCTTCCGCGTGGAGATCGAACGCGCCCACATGGAGGAGGACGCCGGCAAGAACACCCACATCGGCGGCGCCGAGGGCCACATCCAGGGCGCGGACCACTCCCTGGTGGACTACAACCGCGCCGGCGTGCCCCTGGTGGAGATCGTCACCCGCCCCATCGAGGGTGCGGGCCCGCGCGTGGCGGAGGTGGCACGCGCCTACGTGCAGACCCTGCGTGACATCTTCCGGGCGCTGGAGGTCTCCGAGGCCCGCATGGAGCGCGGCAACGTGCGCGCCGACATCAACCTCTCCCTGCGCGACACCCCGGAGAGCCCGCTCGGGGTGCGCTCCGAGACGAAGAACGTCAACTCCTTCCGCGGCATCGAGCGCGTCGTGCGCTTCGAGGTGTCCCGCCAGGCGGCGATCCTCTCCGAGGGCGGCACCGTCGTCCAGGAGACGCGGCACTACCACGAGGAGGACGGCACCACGTCGCCGGGTCGCGTGAAGTCCGACGCCGAGGACTACCGCTACTTCCCCGAGCCCGACCTGCTGCCCATCGCGCCCCCGCGCGAGTGGGTGGAGGAGCTGCGGGCCACCCTGCCCGAGCTGCCCGGCGCCAAGCGGCGGCGCCTGCTGGGGGAGTGGGG
>NZ_CCXH01000296.1 GCF_000820725.1 Actinomyces polynesiensis
GGCGGCGCCTGCTGGGGGAGTGGGGCTTCGCGGAGATGGAGATGCGCGACGTCATCAACGCCGGTGCCGTGGACCTCATCGAGGCCACGGTGGCCGCGGGGTCCCAGCCCGCCACCGCCCGCAAGTGGTGGATGGGTGAACTCGCCCGCCGCGCCAAGGAGACCGAGACCGCCCTGGAGGACCTGCCGGTCACCCCGGCCCAGGTCGCCCAGCTGCAGGCCCTGGTGGACGCCGGGCGCATCAACGACAAGCTCGCGCGCCAGGTGCTCGACGGCGTGCTCGCCGGTGAGGGCGACCCGGAGGCCGTGGTCGAGGCCCGCGGGCTGGAGGTCGTCTCCGACGACGGTGCGCTCACGGCGGCCGTCCAGGAGGCCCTCGACGCCCACCCCGACATCGTGGAGAAGATCCGCGGTGGCAAGGTCCAGGCAGCGGGCGCCCTCGTCGGCGCCGTCATGAAGGCCACCCGGGGGCAGGCCGACGCCGCACGCGTGCGTGAACTCATCATGGAGATGGTCGGCTGAGGGCCCTCTCCGCCGCTCCCAGGTGCCCGTCCCGGTCCTCCGGGGCGGGCACCGTCGTCCCCGGCGGCGTGTCGCGAGCGCCTCGCGTCGTGTCGCCCTCCGCGCGGGGGCGGGTCGGTGGGGGCCCGATCTGCGCTGCTCAGTGGGACCGCGACGGTTGACGAGGGCGACGCCCCCTGGGTGCGTCCAACATTGACTTCAAGATCCGAAGCCAAAGATTGCATTTCGGTTACAGAGGGTGAATCTGGGGCGTACCATCGATCCCGGTCGGGCAGAATCGACCTGTCGGCAGCCAATGGCACCTGCACCGACAGCCAGATCGTTCATCGGAGAACAAGTGGTACAAGAACCCAACGAGCGCATCATCTTGGAGATGCGCCACATCACGAAAGTGTTCCCGGGCGTGGTTGCCCTGGACGACGTGAACCTCAGTGTCCGCACGGGCGAGATCCACGCGATCTGCGGGGAGAACGGCGCCGGGAAGTCCACGCTCATGAAGGTCCTCTCGGGCGTCCACCCGTACGGGACCTACGACGGCGAGATCGTCTACAACGGTGAGGAGGTGCGTTTCTCGGGCATCCGCGACTCGGAGAAGGCCGGGATCGTCATCATCCACCAGGAGCTCGCCCTCATCCCCCAGCTCTCCATCGCGGAGAACATGTTCCTGGGCAACGAGATCCGCACCCGGTCCGGGATCGACTGGCACGAGACCCGCAAGCGTGCCCTCAAGTACATGGCCGAGGTCGGTCTGGACGAGAGCCCCGACGCCCTCATCAAGGACATCGGTGTCGGCAAGCAGCAGCTCGTCGAGATCGCCAAGGCCCTGGCCAAGGACGTCCACCTCCTGATCCTCGACGAGCCCACCTCGGCGCTCAACGAGGAGGAGTCGGCCCACCTGCTCAACCTCATGCGCAAGCAGCGTGGCCGCGGCGTCACGATGATCATGATCTCCCACAAGCTCGACGAGATCGCCGACGTCTCCGACTCGGTGTCGATCATCCGCGACGGCCACACCGTGGGCTACATGGACGCCGCCGACGGCCCCATCGACCAGGACCAGATCATCCGCCTCATGGTGGGTCGTCCCCTGGACCGCCGCTTCCCCGAGCACACCTCCCACATCGGCGAGGTGAAGTTCGAGGTGCGCGACTGGTGGGTCCACCACCCCATCAACATGGACCGGTGGGTGTGCAAGGGCTCGACCCTGAACGTCCGCTCCGGTGAGATCGTCGGGCTGGCGGGCCTCATGGGTGCCGGCCGCACGGAGCTGGCGCGCTCGGTCTTCGGCCACTCCTACGGGGTGTTCGAGTCCGGGGAACTGGTGGTGGACGGGAAGAAGGTCACCGCCCGCGACGTCCCCCAGGCCATCGACGAGGGGATCGCCTACCTGCCCGAGGACCGCAAGACCCTGGGGCTGAACCTCCTGGACCAGATCTACCAGTCGATCATCTCCGCGAAGCCGCAGAAGATCACCCACCGAGGGGTCATGGACCTCCACGAGGGCATCGAGGCCGCGGAGAAGTACCGCACGGACCTGCGCATCAAGGCGGCGACCGTGACGACCGGTGTGAACACCCTCTCCGGCGGCAACCAGCAGAAGGTCGTCCTCGCCAAGTGGATGTTCACCGACCCCGAGGTGCTGATCCTCGACGAGCCCACCCGCGGCATCGACGTCGGCGCCAAGTTCGAGATCTACACCTTCATCCAGGCCCTCGCCGACACGGGGAAGGCCGTCATCGTCATCTCCTCGGAGCTCCCGGAGCTCCTGGGCATCACGGACCGGATCTACACGATCTTCGAGGGCGAGGTCACCGGCGAGGTGGCCACCGCCGACGCAGACCAGGAGACCCTGATGCGCCTGATGACCGCTTCGAAGCAGAAGCAGACAGCCTGACCCCCCGGCAGAGACAACCAAGGACCATCTGAAATGAAAAAGAACATCCGCGCCCTCTTCGGGGGCGACTTCCGACAGTTCGGCATGATCGCCGCACTCATCCTGATCGTCGTCTTCTTCCAATGGGAGACCGGCGGCAAGGTCCTGCAGTCGCAGAACCTCATGAACCTCATCTCCGGCAACGCCTACGTCCTCATCCTCGCGATGGGCATGGTGCTGGTCATCATCGCCGGGCACATCGACCTCTCGGTCGGGTCCGTGGCGGCCTTCGTCGGCATCATCGTCGCGAAGCTCACCGCCGACTTCGGGCTCAACCCGCTGCTGGCACTCCTCGCCGGCCTCGTCGTGGGCGTCCTCGTCGGCTCCTGGCAGGGCTTCTGGGTCGCCAAGTGGGGCATCCCGGCCTTCATCACCACCCTGGCGGGCATGATGCTCTTCCGCGGTGCCAACCAGCTGATCGGCCACTCCCTGACGGTCCCCGTCCCCCAGTTCTTCCAGACCCTGGGCGCCGGCTACCTCCCCGACGTCGCCCCCGACGTCCTGCCCTTCAACCTGCCGACCATGGTCATCGCCGTCCTCGGTGTCCTCGCCCTGGCCTGGGGTGAGATCCGCAAGCGTCGCCAGCAGGCGGAGGTCAACGCCGAACTCCCGCCCGTGTGGGTCCCCATCGCCCGCGTGGCCATCGTCGGCGGCGTGCTCGTGTGGATCATGTGGCTGTTCGCCACGGGCCGTCCCGGCACCTCCTTCCCGATCCCCGGCGTCATCGTGGTGCTGCTGGCGATCCTCTTCTCCTTCATCTCCACCCGCACGATCATCGGCCGCAGCGTCTACGCCATCGGTGGCAACCGCGCCGCCGCCGCCCTGACCGGCATCCGCGTGGAGCGCACGAACTTCGCCGTCATGTGCACCTCCTCGGTGCTCGCCGCCGTGGCCGCCATGGTCTTCATCGGACGCTCCACCGCCTCCGGTCCCGCCGACGGCACCAGCTGGGAGCTCGACGCGATCGCCGCCTGCTTCATCGGTGGTGCGTCGGTGTGGGGCGGCATCGGCACCATCGGCGGCACGATGGTCGGCGCCCTGGTCATGGCCTTCCTCAACAACGGCCTCCAGCTCATGGGCGTCGGCTCCGACTGGACCCAGATCATCAAGGGCCTGGTCCTGCTGCTCGCCGTGGCCGCGGACGTCTACTCCAAGCGCCAGGGCAAGCGCTCCCTGATCGGCACGTTCCAGAACGCACGACGCAACCAGCGCCAGATCCTCGAGACCGAGAAGGCCATCGCCGAGGGACGGACCCCCGCCCCCGTGGCGAACACCGACTCCCCGATCTCCGAGGCCGTCGCCGACGAACCGTCGGTGTTCGCACAGACCCCCGGTGATGCTCCACAGAAGGAGTGACTCCGGTCGGGCGTGGTCATCCCTCGCCCTCCACAGGACGGGGCACGCAGGTGCCCCGGCACAGAGATCCCGCGGTGTGAGCCGGGCATCGAGGCCCGGTCACGGTTCACCGCACCAGGTAGCACCCCATCCGAAGAAGGAAACGATGAGCACACTGAAGAAGATGGCCTCGCTGACCGCAGTGGCGGCGATGGCTCTGACCATGACGGCCTGCAGCGGTGGCCGCTCGGGGAGTGACTCCGAGTCGGCGGCGTCGGGCGACCAGTCCGGCGCGGCGGCTGCCGAGGACATCTCCATCGGCATCGCGATGCCCCAGAAGACCTCGCAGAACTGGGTCGAGGCCGAGGACATGTTCAAGGACGACTGCGCGTCCTCCAACGTCGAGTGCACGATCCAGTTCGCCAACAGCGGTGTCGCCGAGCAGCAGAACCAGATCTCGGCCATGATCGAGAACGGTGTCAACGTCCTGATCATCGGCGCGATCGACGGCTCCCAGCTGGGCACGCAGCTCTCCCAGGCCAAGGCCGCCGGCATCACGGTCATCGCCTACGACCGCCTGCTGACCAACACCAAGGACATCGACTACTACATCGCCTACGACAACTTCGGCGTCGGCCAGCTCCAGGGCCAGGCACTGCTGGAGGGCCTCGAGGCGAAGGCCGGTGACTCCCCGTGGGACATCGAGCTCTTCGGTGGTTCCGCCGATGACTCCAACTCCCTGAAGTTCTTCGACGGCGCCATGGACGTGCTCCAGCCGAAGATCGACGACGGCACGCTGGTCGTGAAGTCGGGCCAGACGGAGTTCACGCAGGTCGCCACCCAGGGCTGGCTGCCCCAGAAGGCGCAGGACCGCATGTCTGCGCTGCTGACCTCGACCTACCAGGGTGACGCGGTGCCCGACGGCGTCCTCTCGCCCAACGACACCCTCGCCCGCGCCATCATCACGGCCGTCGACCAGGCCGGCAAGCCGATCCCGGTCGTCACCGGCCAGGACTCCGAGGACGAGTCCGTCACCTGGGTCGTCCAGGGCAAGCAGTACTCGACGATCTTCAAGGACACCCGTCCGCTGGTGAAGGGCGCCGTGCAGCTCGCCATCCAGGCCGCCCAGGGCAACACCAGCCCGTCGGTCGACGGTGCGACCCTGGACGACTCGCAGTACGAGTCCATGGACGGGAACCCCGTGAAGTCCTTCCTGCTCACCCCGCAGATCGTGACGGCCGACAACGCCGCCGAGGTCTACAAGGACGACTCCCACCGCATGGAGCTCGTCAACGCCGCGAAGTGACCCAGTCGTCTGACTGGGGGAGCGCCCCGACCCGCGAGGGTCGGGGCGCTCCCGCGTGCGGTGTCGGGGTGCCCGTGACCCGGACGGCCGTCCTCGGTTCGGTGCCCGGCTGAGGTGGTCGGTTCGGTACCCGGCTGACGTGGTCGGTTCGGTACCCGGGCCGGCACCCGCACCACCGCCGCGCAGGCGCGGGGCGCAGGGCGCGGGAAGAGCCTCAGCGGTACAGGCGCGTGGCCCCGGTCATGGCGGCGATGACCTCCTCGTAGGAGGCGTCACGGGCGTCGAAGGTGCCGTTGTTGCGACCGTGGCGCAGGACCTCGATGCGGTCCGCCACGGCGCGGACATCGGTGAGGTTGTGGGAGATGAAGATGACCCCGAGCCCCAGGTCGCGCAGACGCTCGATGTGGGTGAGCACCTCCGCGGTCTGGGTGACGGACAGGGAGGCCGTGGGCTCGTCGAGGATGACGAGCCGGGGTTCGGCGACCAGCGTGCGGGCGATCGCCACGCACTGACGCTGCCCGGCGGAGAGCTGGTAGAGCGGGGTGTGGACGTCGGGGATCCGACTGTTGAGCTGGTCGAGGAACTCCCGGGCCAGGTGCTCCATCTCGTCGTCGTCGAGGAGGTGACCGGACCTGAGCTCACGACCCAGGAAGATGTTCGCGGTGACGTCGAGGTTGTCGCACAGCGCGAGCTCCTGGAACACGGTGGCGATGCCCATCTGGTGGGCCGCCTGCGTGGAGGGGATCTCCACCTCCTCCCCGTCGAGCAGGATCGCCCCCGAGGTGGGGCCGTACACGCCGGCCACCATCCGCGCGATCGTCGACTTGCCCGCCGCGTTGTCGCCGACGAGGGCGACCACTTCGTGTCGGTCGACCACGAGGTCGACGTCGACCAGTGCCTGCACGCCGGCGAAGCTCTTGGAGACGTGGTCCAGCCGGAGCAGTGGTCTCTCTGCGGTCATGACACCTCCTGGGAGGAATAGGGCTGTGAGAAGGCGTCCATGGCGAGGGCCAGGGCACCCAGGGCCTCGGTGCGTTCGCCCAGCTGGGAGGCGCGCAGGGTGATGGCCCCGGCGGCCAGCAGGGGGCGTCCGACGACGGCATCCCTCATCGGGGCGAGGAACACCTCGCCGGCCTCGGCGAGTTCACCACCGACGACGATGCGCTGGGGGTCGCTCCAGGTGGACATGTCCGCCAGGACCCCACCGATGGTGGAACCCGCGTCCGCGAGGACCTGACGGCACCCGGGGTCGCCCTCGTTCGCCAGGGAGATGAGGTCACGCAGGGAGAGGGGGCCCCGGGAGATGCGCAGGAGGTCGATGAGGGCGTCGGCACCGACGACGGTGTTCAGGCAGCCGCGCGCGCCGCACTGGCAGATGGGGCCCTGGGGGAGACCTGGACGTGGCCGATCTCCCCGGCGGTGCCGTGGGGGCCGCGGTGGAGGTGGCCATCGAGGATGATGCCCGCACCGGTCTGGTAGGAGGCCCGCACGTAGACGCCGCTCGAGGCGCCGCGCAGACCGCCGTACCGGGCCTCGGCGACCGCGCCGGCGTTGGCGTCGTTGTCGACCACGACCTCCTTGTGGAGGCGGCGGGAGAGGACGTCGCGGACGTCGACGTCGTCCCAGTCGCGCATGATGCCGCGCACGGCGATGAGCTGCGAGTCCGGGTCCACGGGGGCGGGCAGGGCGACGCCGATCCCGATGAGCTCGGAGAGCTGCGCCCCGAGGTTCTCCGTGAGTTCCATGATGAGCATGGCCGCACGGTCCAGGGTGGTGTCGACACGGTGGTCCACCGGCAGGGGCAGCACCTGCTGGGACATCGCCTCCTGGGCGGCGTCGGCGATGATGATGTGGAGGGCACGCCGGCCGATGTAGACGCCCACCCCCAGCCCGGTGGCGCGACGGAGGGTGACCATCTGGGCGCGTCGCCCGGAGCGCACGGTGTTCTGGGTCTGGACGACGCCCTGGGCCTGGAGGCTCTTGACGATGTTGGAGATGGTGGCCGCGGACAGGCCGGTGGCGGCCGCGAGCTCGACCTGCGTGATGTGGCCGTAACGCTTCACGGCGTCCACCACGCGGGCGCTGTTGGCCTCGCGCAACGACGCCTGGGACCCCGAGGGTCCGGCACTTCCACTCACCGCCCCAAAGTAGCAGTTCCGGGCCCTCCCCGACATGCATTCACCAGCCCCTGGCGGGCCCCGTTGCGGGGCTGCGGGCCGCGCCCGCGGGATGGGAGCGGCGGAGGGCCGTCCGAGTGGTCGCCGGGGACACCGATGTGCTGGTCAGGGGCCGAAAGGCCGTACCCTGCACGGGGCGCGCACCTAGGATGTGACGAGAACTGCGGGCGGGCAAGGCCGGCCGCCGCGATGACACCGGGAGACGCGAGGTCCGATGAGAGTTGTTCGACGGCTGTTCGGTGACAACTCGCAGCTCCACGTCCTGGTGGTCCTGCTGTTCGTCCTGCTCGCCGTCTTCAACATGGCCACGGGCGGGCGCATGGTGACCACCTCCAACGCCCAGAACCTCGTGACGGGCAACGCCTATGTCCTGATCCTCGCGGTCGGCATGGTGCTGGTGATCGTCATCGGCCAGATCGACCTGTCGGTCGGTTCAGTGGCCGCATTCGTGTCGATGACCGCCGCCCTGGCCATGTACAACCTCGGACTGCCGTGGTGGGTGGGCCTCCTCCTGGGGCTGCTCCTGGGCGCGCTGATCGGGGCGTGGCAGGGGTTCTGGTTGGCGGCGGTGGGCATTCCCGGGTTCATCACCACCCTGGCGGGCATGATGATCTTCCGCGGGGCCCTGCTGTGGGAGTCCCAGGCGCTGTCGATCCCCGTCCCCGACGAGTGGCGTTTCATGGGTGCGGGCTACCTGCCCGAGTGGGGGCCCACCTGGACCGGGATGAACAACTCCACCCTGGTGCTGGGCCTGGTGGTCTTCGCCTACCTGGCCGCCATGGAGTTGCGCCGCTACCGGCGCCGGGTGGCACGCGGCGGGGAGGTGGAGGGCTGGGTGCCCGCCACCCGCATCGTCCTCATGGCCCTGGCCGTGGGGGCGGTGACCTGGCTGTTCGGTCAGGGCCCCACGGGCACCTCCTTCCCCGTGTCGGGTGTCATCCTCCTGCTGCTGGTCTTCGGTTACCACGTCGTCACCCGCAGGACGGCCTTCGGTCGACACGTCTACGCCGTCGGTGGCAACCCCGGGGCGGCCGCCCTGTCGGGTGTGAACATCCAGGCCGTGCAGTTCGCCGTGATGGTCAACATGGGGGTGCTGGCCGCACTGGCCGGCATGGTCTTCGCCGGTCGGGCCACCGCCGCCGGCCCCCAGGACGGCAACCTGTGGGAGCTCGACGCGATCGCCGCCGTCTTCATCGGCGGCGCGGCAGTGGGCGGAGGGATGGGCACGATCTACGGCGCCGTCATGGGTGGGCTCGTGATGGCGGTGCTGAACAACGGCCTCATGCTCCTGGGGGTCTCCTCCGACCGGGCGCAGGTCATCAAGGGGCTCGTCCTCCTCGCGGCGGTCTCCTTCGACCTCTACTCCCGGCGCAAGGGACGCCCCTCCCTGACGGGGCGCATGATGGAAGGCCTCCGGCAGAACCAGACGCCCTCCCTCGCCCGCTTCCAGTGAGATCGGGTGGGAGTGGTGCCGGAGGCTGGGCCGGTCGCGTGCAAACTTGCCGTTTCGTCGGGGCCGGCTCGACGTGCGTTGCGGTCGCGGGGCTTTGACCTGCGGAAATGCCGGTGCTCCCGGGGTGGGCGCGCTTGCCTCTTCGACGGGACGGCAAGTTCTGACAGGGTCCGTGCGCGAACTTGCCGTCTCGTGCGGATCGGCTCGACGTGCGTTGCGGTCGGAGGGCTCTGACCTGCGGAAATGCCGGTGCTCCCTGAGTGGGTGTGTTCGTCCCGCCGACGAGACGGCAAGTTCTGACAGGATCCGTGTGCAAACTTGCCGTCTCGTGCGGATCGGCTCGACGTGCGTTGCGGTCGGAGGGCTCTGACCTGCGGAAATGCCGGTGCTCCCTGAGTGGCTGTGCTCGTCCCGCCGACGAGACGGCAAGTTCTGACAGGATCCGTGCGCGAACTTGCCGTCTCGTCGGGGGCGGTTCGGCGTGCGTTGCGGTCGCGGGG
>NZ_CCXH01000297.1 GCF_000820725.1 Actinomyces polynesiensis
CGTGCGTTGCGGTCGCGGGGCTGTGACCTGCGCAGATGCCGGTGCTTCCGGGGTGGGCGTACTTGCCTCTTCGACGAGACGGCAAGTTCTGACGGGGTCCGTGCGCGAACTTGCCGTCTCGTCATCCTCCGCCCCGCCCGCCCCGCCCCGACCCCGGAGCTGCCCCGGCCCTGCCCCGGCCCTGGGACCCCTCGGCCCGACCCCGTCGTGCCGCCGGGACGGGCGGTCGGAGAGAGGTCTGTCCACTCCCGTCCGCGCCCTGGTCGGGAGCCGGAAGCGGCTGCGTGCGGGCGTACAATCAGACGGTCGCCCGGCAGCACCGTGGATGCCGCGTGACCTGCGTGCACGTGGATGTGCACACCTGCTCCCACCACGAGTCCGAACCCGAGGTCACCCATGCGAACGTCGCCGTCCTACACCGCTTCCTACCGCCTCCAGGTCGATGAGTCGACCTCCTCGATCGCCGACGTCATCGACGCAGTGGTCGAGACCGGTGCGGAGGTGAAAGGCCTCGACGTCGCCTACTCCGACCGCGGGCAGATCACGTTGGACCTCACCTGCGACATGCGCGACTCCGCGCACCGTCGCAATGTGGAGCAGCGCCTCGACCGACTCCCCGGCGTGACCACCCGTTCGGTCGCGGACCAGACCTTCCTCTCCCACATCGGCGGCAAGATCGAGGTCCACTCGAAGGTGCCCCTGCGCAACCGCGACGACCTCTCCCGTGCCTACACCCCGGGAGTCGCGCGCGTGTGCACCGCGATCCACGACTCGCCCCAGAAGGCGCACCTGCTGACCATGAAGGCGAACACGGTGGCCGTCGTCTCCGACGGCACGGCCGTTCTCGGGCTGGGGGACATCGGCCCTGCTGCGGCACTGCCCGTCATGGAGGGTAAGGCGGTGCTCTTCAAGCAGTTCGGCGGGGTGGACGCGTGGCCCGTCGTCCTGGACACGAAGGACACCGAGGAGATCATCGCCATCGTCAAGGCGATCGCCCCGGCCTACGGCGGCATCAACCTGGAGGACATCTCTGCGCCCCGCTGCTTCGAGATCGAGGAGCGCCTGCGCGCGGAACTGGACATCCCGGTCTTCCACGACGACCAGCACGGCACCGCCATCGTGGTGCTCGCCGCGCTGCTGAACGCCCTGCGGATCGTGGACAAGAACATCGCCGACGTCCGCATCGTCGTCTCCGGCGTAGGTGCGGCGGGCTCGGCGATCATCAAGCTGCTCCTGGCCCAGGGGGCGCGCGACATCGTCGGTTACGGCCGCAGCGGCGCGCTGTCGGGGGACGACACCGAGGGTATGCACCCCTCGCGGCGCTGGCTGGCGGAGAACACCAACCCCCGCCACGTCCACGGATCCCTGCAGGAGGGCCTGCGCGACGCCGACGTCTTCATCGGCGTCTCCCACGGTGACATCCTCACGGGGGAGGACATCGCGACCATGGCGGACGGCGCCATCGTCTTCGCCCTGGCGAACCCGACCCCGGAGGTGGACCCGCTCGAGGCCGCGAAGCACGCGAGCATCGTGGCGACGGGGCGCTCCGACTACCCCAACCAGATCAACAACGTGCTGGCGTTCCCGGGTCTGTTCCGGGGACTGCTCGACGCGAAGGTCAAGGAGATCACCACGGAAGTCCTGCGCGTGGCGGCCGTCGCGATCGCGGGGGTCATCTCCGAGGACGAGCTGGGCCCGAGCTACATCATCCCCGGGGTCTTCGACGAGCGGGTGCCCCGCGCGGTCTCCCGTGCCGTCCAGCAGGCCGTTCGTGACCTGCCGACGATCGACATCCCCGTCCAGGAGCACCTCAACTCCCGCTGACCCCACACCGGCGAGGTCCGTTCTGTTTCGGCGTCGAGGTCCGCTCTGTTTCGACGTCGAGGTCCGCTCCGTTTCGGCGTCGAGGTCCGCTCCGTTTGGACGGCGAGGTCAGCCCTGTTTCGACGGCGAGGTCAGCCCTGTTTCGACGTTGAGGTCCGCTCAGTTTGGACGGCGAGGTCAGCCCTGTTTCGACGTCGAGGTCCGTTCCGTCATGGGCCCGAGGTGTGTCACCTCCCCCGGTGGGCTCCACCGGGGGAGGGAGGCAGGGGGCGACGTGCTTCCCAGGCATCCGTCGCCGGGGGAGTGCCGCGACGTGAAGTGCGTCCCTTTATGCAGGTCGGGAGGCCATGGGAGTGGCCCGAGGACGAGGGCGGAGCAGCGTCAGCAACGGCCGGACGGGCATCCAGCGGGGACGGGATCCGCGGGATCCCGCGGATCCCGGACGCTGTGTCCACGCTCACCCCGAACCGATTTGACCGGTCGGGGTGGCCTGCATAAAGTTATCTCCGTTGCGCCGAACGGCAGGGACTTGAGACAAGGCCCGGAGACATGGCGCGAAACACCACTTCGAAAAGCACCTCCTGGGTGCCGGATCGGTGTGT
>NZ_CCXH01000298.1 GCF_000820725.1 Actinomyces polynesiensis
CCCTTCTCCCCAGCACCGACACACCCCCTCAGCGCTGCAAACCGCTCAGACCAGCCTCACCAAACCACGCTGAATGACGAAGAGCCCTCAAACCCGCGAATACTCAACTAGTCACCAACGATCTGACGGCCGACTGCTTTAATACCGTGTCCCCACGCCTTACCTCTCTCACCCAGAACACCCTGAACTGCTGCCATCGCGACAAGATCCCACCACCTCTGCAGGCTGTCTGCGACCCTTGCGTTGAGCCGGTGGTAGAACTCGTCAGAGAGCGAGAAGTCCGACATCATCCGGCTGAATAAACTATTCAAACCGGGCTCGGCTTCGAGCGCAGCCCTTTCAGCCACATCCCAGTATGATTGTGGGCTTTCCTCTCGCTGCGGGTTCTCGGCAAGCGCATCGAGATAGAAGAAGCGCCCCTCTTTGCCATAGCGGTTCAACGCGGCGACGAGAGGCGGCCAGACGGGGTCGTTCTCTACGGCCGTCAACGCTTGATCAACGTAGTATCGATGCGTTGCTCGATCGGCTCGTTCCTGAATCGTTTCTCGAAGAAGACGTTCCATCTTGATGAGGTCGTGGCGGTACTCGTTCTTGAGAACTTCCAGGGACAGCCAACGCCGATTATCTTCAACGTGGAGAAGCCCCAGTGAAAGCTTCAGGAGTTTCTCGACGCCAATCGAGAGCATCGTCATGATTGGATCGCGAGTCGTTTCGATGAACGCGGCAGTTCTGAGTGTGCGAACGCCGTAGGAAAGTAAGTGCTTCGCTGAATCCGAGTCCTGCTCCAGGTTCAGGCTTTGCTGCATGGTCAGTTCGTCGTCGTATCGGCTTTTCATGATGGCTCAGCCGATCGGATCGTGTCGCACAAAGGTGTTGCTGGTCCTGCAGCTCGAAAGCACAGCATTACTTGCCATCGTTGACCTTCTTGAGCTCTTGAAGCTCCGCCCAGTGCTGCTCCAGACCTGCAAGCGTCGGGGTCACCCCAAGAGTTACAAGCGGCTGCGAATGTGCGTCGATGTATCGACACGCCTCCTCGAAGACGTCAGTCACCTTGGGGATGATCTCGTCCAGCTTTGTCGTGTTGATGTTGGGCAGGCGTGTCATGCCGACGTTCGGTTGGTATCGCTGGGTTACTCCCTGCAAAAGCTCGGTTTCGGTGAATACCTCGCACCAGGAGCGAAGCCAGCCGTAGCCGACACGAACGAGCGCATCGCGCGCCTCGCCATCTTGCTGTTGAGCCGCTTGGATTGTGCTATTGATCTTTCCCTTGATGCCGCTGAGGGTGTCCCAGCGCGGGCCAGTCGCTCGTGTGACCTTTCCTTTGCCGTCCTCGTCGGTGATTTGGAAGTAGGCGCACCGCTTGGATTTCTCGAACAGGCCAAGGAGCGTGGTGGCGAACAGAATGTCGTGTGTGAAGACGATGACCTGGTTCTCCTCGGCCAGCCGCGCGATGCGTTGCGCGACCTCGTTGACGCGACGGTGGTCAAGGCTCGAAACGGGATCGTCGAAGATCACCGGCGCTGTGATGCCGGACAGCCTCGCCTCTGCTAAGAAGTCGGCAAGTGCCAGCACCTTCTGCTCTCCTTCGGAGAGCACCTTCGACGGCTTGTGTCGACCGCTCATGACCTTGCGACGCTGGGCCTTCCCCTCGCGTCCGACGAACTGAAGTTTCAGGGCAGGCGCACGCAGGGCATCGCACTCCTCGAGGAAGAGCGCGTCGAAGCTCTGGTTGATTAGTTGATCACTAGCAGTCTTGGCGAGCGCCGTCACCGTCCTAGCGAGTTGCGGCAGTGGTCGTTTCAGGGTCTTCAGCCGATCGGCTTCCTTCGCGTTCTTGACCTGCGCCTCAACAAGAGCCCAGGACTTCCCGAGCTCGACGGCATCCTTGTATTCGAGATACTCGGCTTGCTTGTCTGCGAGCGCTTGCGTCCGGTTCTGCTGTTGCTCCTCCAGGTTTATAAGGCTGGAGCCAACCGTCAGCAGCGCTTCGTCGACGTCAGACTTGGGCTGGCTCAGTAGCTCCAGAAGAGCGAGGTTGGCGGGCGCTCCTGAGGTCGCCGCTGCCGCAAGGGCGCTCCGTGCTCCTTCGATCGTGTCTACCCAAGCGAAGTAGGACGGCTGGTCATTGGTGTCCCTGTTCTCGGTCAGGAACGCGACGAGTTCATTGCTCTGCACCGCGGCGGCTTGGCGCTTCAGCTCCGCTAAGACGGCATCGGTAGATCGGAGGTCGGCCGAGATCTTGTCTTCGAGATACGCGGAGTACCTTGAAAACAGATCTCGGGCGGAGTCGAGCAGCGGCTGACGGCAGTAGAGGCAGCGATCCGAGTCGTGAGCCTCAAGTTCGACGAGGTGCTGCCGATATGTCTCACCAGCCTCGATGAACTCGCTCCAGGTATCATCAGGCTCGGCAGGGAGATCTGCGGCCGCGAAGAGTTCAGACCGGAACGTCTCGAAGTCCGACGTGAGTTGAGTCCGTCTGGCGAGCGCCTCGTTGTAGGCGGTTGCGTCGAAAGCCACGAGTGCCTCGGCGGCGGCAGCAGCTTGGGTTAGGACACGTTGTTCGGCCTTGAGCGCGGTGATCTGCGTGCCGATGGTGTTCGCTCGTAACGCGCCGACTGCCTGGGCGAGTCCATCGAGCTTTGTGTCGACGTCATCGCCGGTGATTGCCTTCGCTTTGAGATCCGCGAGGTCGGTGGAGGCGCCAAGGGTCTCGATCAGCGGGTAGATAGTAGAGCCGCGCTGGAACCGAGCGAGGAGGCCGGAACTGCCTGTGTCGAGCGCCCCAACAGAGACATCGATCTGAGCCGCGACCGCCTGGATTGCGGCCGTAACATGATTGAACAGTGCCAGCGAGGCCGGCGTATACACGTAGTCGAGATCGTCATCGACATGGGTCGTAACTGCTGGGCTATCGAAGATCGACATCCGTGTGAACGGCGAGACACCGCGTTCTCCCGTCCACGTCAGCGCTTGCGCCTCGTCGCCGAGCTTGAAGTCCAATTTGGCGGCCTGATCTTCTGACGAGTCAGCCTCGATATTCCCGAGGATGGTGTCCGCCGTGCGGCTATTTGCCAGCGCCTTGAAGATGCGGGAGTAGCCAGTCTTGCCGGTGCCGTTCTCGCCATAGAGGATCGTGAGTCCCTCGTGTGGTTCGATCACCGCTCCAGAGACGAGAGCATTGACACCGCGTACTTCCGACAGGCGCGTCAGGGACAACGGTGGCGCCGACTCGTCCTGCCTGGCGACGATGTCGATCCTCTCTACTGCGGGCAGCTCGCGCTTGTCGAGGGCCTTCTCCTGACGGAAGAGCTGATACGCCTTGTCGGTGGTCGAAGTGCTGACCGCGCGGCCGGTCGCAATGACTTCAGAGACCAGCAGACGCGCCCACTCGTCATTCGCGTTAGCCCAGTCCACGAGTAGCGCTCGGGGGTCCAGGAACTCCGCCGTCCCCGACTCGGCTTCCTCCCCGGAACTAATGACGTCGGTGGGTGCTTCGTCGCTCATGCCGCGTCCTTCGTCTTGGTTGCATTGCTGCTGTTTGGCGCGTCCCTGAGCATTGAACGCACAAGCACCAGAGAGATGACCTCATCGACCAGCTTTCCGAGCTTGCGGACGTTGCCAGTGCTGCTCGCGCGAGCGTGGAGCAAAGACTTGATCTCGTCGCTGTCGAGCGCTGCTCGCTCATCGGGCGAGAGGGCCTCAAGACGACCATCTACCAGCCGATCGATGACCTGCTTGATCTCATCGGGCGACAGCGGCTCGAAAGGGATCAGTGCATCAAAGCGCGAGTAGAGGGCGTCCCCGAGCGCTTGACGTATCTCGTCTTCCGAGCCGTAGTTCGAGGTGCAGATGATCAGCGCTGGGCCGAGCTGTACCCGGTAGTTCTTATCTTCGAAGACCCCTTCGTCGAAGACCTCATAGAAGGCGCTATGGAAGACAGAGTTGGCCTTGTCGAACTCGTCGATCAGGATCACGCCCGAGGAACGGTCAAGCAGATCCCGCGCAAAAGAACTCTCGGAGTGGGTGCCGCCGAAGACATAGGAGGCGAACTTGTCGCTATGGAACATCGAGAACTGCTTGCGCAGTAGCTTCCCGCCCAAAAGACCGTTGATGAACTGGGCAGTCTCCGTCTTGCCGACGCCCGACGGGCCGTAGAACATCAGGACGACCGGCTTGGCGCGTCGATCCGTCGTTAGCGGGTAGAGGGCAGCCAGCATCCGCTCTCGAACTCTCTGCTGGCCGACAAGATGATCAGCGAAGCCGTCGCGGAACTGGATCAGAGTGTCACGCGTGACGACCGGGTAGGTAAACGACTCCACCTTCGTCTTGAACACCCGGTCAAGCTGCGTATGGATGAGCTCCGGTGGGTTGTGCAGGAGCAGCTGCTTCGGATTGATCTCCCGCACGAGACCAACGAAGTTGGTGATGGCATGCTCATGGACGCTCGCGTAGTCACTGGACATCGCGACAAGGCGGTCTGGCCGCGGCGCTGGCGGCTCCTCCTCAGCACTTTCCTGCCCGTCGACGGTATGCCGGATGCGGCGCCTGGCTTCGTCGCGCTCGTTGACCGCATCGAGCAGGTATCGTCGCGACCCCTTGCCAAGTTGCTTCTCGAACCATGCAAGAGGGCCGTAGTAGACGGTGACCTTCGTGTCACTCCCCATACTCGACTCCCGCAAGGATGACGTCGTACACCTCGAGAAGCGTGCTCGGGTCTGCTGAAGGTCCGTCAACCACGTCCAGGCCTGTCAGCGGTGCGGGCTCAGCACCCGGTGCCATCTCGGCCTGCATCGTCAGGCTGGACTCTGCCGCCCTGCCGACGCGGATACCGTGAAACACGAGTCGCATGCGACCAAGGTCAACGAGCCCGTAGTTGTTGCGGAACGCCTGGATGTTGAAGCGCAAGATGCGCTTCGCGCCGTCCGCGCTCTGTCCGATGAGCTCGTAATAGCCCTTTGCTGACGTCAGCGCGCTATCCAGTTCGGCAAGATTGACGGGTAGCTCATCGATCTTGAGCATCGCCAAATAGGGCGTGTACATCTTCATATACGCCGCTGAGTCGCTGCGAGCAGTGACCGTTAAGCCATCCAGCCGCTCGATGCCCTTCAGGTCATCAAGCTTGCTGAGGTAGTCGGTCAGGATGGTGTTCGAGAGGGTCTTATTCAGGATGCTGCGCCCGACCGCCGACGCACTCGCGGCGGCACTGGCCTCCGCCGATCCTCCGAAGAACGGGAGCCATTGAAACTTCGCAGCGGCCTTCGCGCGCGCCTCGGCCTCAACTTCAGCGGCCCGTTCCTTGGTCGATTCCTTCGCAGAAGTCTCTTTACCGCCGGCCACGATATCCAGCAAGTCGGATGCCGACTCCTCATCGAAGTAGACAATCTTGATCAATGACACCTGTGTCGTGTTCTGCTTCGTCATATCCGCCACGCTCCCGGAACTGCCCGTGCGTAGTCATCGATGCCGATGGCTTCGAAGTGGCGCTTGGCGGACTTGATCTTGGCGAGTTCAGTTGGGCGGAGTTTCGAGTCGTCGAGTGTGCTCTTCGTCTCGCGGATCATGTAGATCCGGTCCTCGCCGTCCTCCTGCTTGATGATCGCCCAGTCTGGGTTGTACGGGCCGACGGGGGTGTCGATCTTGAACTTCGCGGGCAGCTTCATGAACAGCTTGATGTCCTCACGAGAGTCGAGCAACTCCGCGAACTGGCGCTCCACGTCGGAGTCGAAGACCACGTAGTCGAAGTCGGTCTTCTGGGCGTGCTGCACCTTGTACATCTGGTCGAGGAACCGCTCTCTCTCCTCCGCGCCGTCCTTCTGCAGCTCGCGCAGCTCGTAGACCGAGCCCACGATCCGCTCGTACTGGATGCCCTCAACCACGATCTTCGCCAGCTCACTCTGGAGGGCACGCTTGGCCATCGCAATGAAGTCGTTCGGGTTGCCGATGAACTCGCTCAGCCGCCCGCTGCGGATCAGGATGTCGACGATGGTCTTGCGGGTGAGGGAGGTTGCCTCCTGTAGCTCCGTGATGATGTCTGGCAGATCGTAACTGCCCTTGAGATCGGCCGAACGGGTGCCGAGTTCTTCGCCCCTAGCGCCACCTCGCAGCACCTTGACTCCCGCGCGGGTGACCTGGATCCGCAGCGCGTCGATCTTCGGCGCTTTCTGGATCGCGCGCACGGCGTTCTCGATCAGCTGGACGCGGCCTACCCGCACGCGGTAAGTGGTCTTCTGGCTGATCGTCTCCCAGAACTCCTCGAACTCCGGAGTCGCGTAGAGCTGCTTGTTGAGCACTCGCGGCTGACGCTTGCTGACCGGTTTGACGTACTTGCCGATGTTCGCGCGCTCGACCAGCTCGATGATGATCGGCTCAGCCCAGACGAAGTCAAGCGGAAGCCCGAGGTCGAAACCGAGCTCATTCGGCCGGAACTTCGGCATGACGGTCCCGTCCTTGTCGAGGAACCCCTTGTCTCTCAAGTGATTCCACACGAGGACCGAACGCTGGTAACCGAACTTGTCGCCGGTGAGCGCACCGTTCTCGTCCTGCAGCGGGATCTTCGAAAACTCGGCCCGGCGCACCCGGCCGATCTCAACCCCAACGTTCTTGTACTCACGCTGGAGCGCATCCGCAAACCTCGTGTACGACTCGTTCGCCACGACCGTCAACGTCGCGATGCCACGGTCAGACACACGGGTGTAACCGTCCTCGGTCTTGGCGACGGGCAGGCGCAGTCCGCGACCGAGGGTCTGGCGCCGTTCGGTCTCGGCACCCATCTCGCGCAGGGTGCAGATCTGGAAAACGTTCGGGTTGTCCCAGCCCTCGCGCAGGGCAGAGTGGCTAAAGATGAACCGAACCGGCTCGTTCTCGTCGAGCAGCCGTTCCTTCTGCTGCATGATCAGCTCATAGGCGTCGTTGTCGGCCTTGGTGGTGCCGGACGAGTCTTGGAAGGTCATCTTCTTGCCGCGCTTGATCTGAGAGAAATACGCCCGGCGCAGTTCACCCGGCGCCTGTGGCAGCAACTCCTGGTAACGCCCAGACTTCGCGCGCTCCTCGACGAAGACCTCATCGAACCAATGCACGAAGTCGCCGTTAGCATCCTCGTTGTTCGTACCGTCACCCAGGTAGCTGGCAACCTTGTCGACGAAGAAGAGGCTGAGCACCTTGATACCTTTGGCGCGGAGCATCGATTCCTTGCGCAGGTGCTCGCGCACGGTCTCGCGGATCATCTCCTTGTAGATCGCACCGGCCGAGGCACCGATGCTCTCGCCCTCATAGAGGAAGCCGTGCGAGGTGAGGTCGACGTAAGCAGGCTCGATGCTCATCTCGTTGATGCGCCAGCCCTCGTAGACTGGGTTGCTCGTCAGGCGCGCATCCGACAGCTCCTGGTGCTGCTTCACGCTCATGACCCGCCGCTCAAGCGAGCCATCGGCTTTACGGCAGGAAAGCTCCAGCCGGGCCGACCAGGATGGCTCACGCCGCACCTCGACCAGCTTGACATACGGCGTCGCGTCCGCGCCCTGCTGGGCCACCTCAGCCACGACGATCTGCTTCACCAGACCGAGATCGTGGGCATCGACCGGGTCGAGCCGGTAGACGACGTTGCGCTGCTTCTTGTGCGTCGCGCTGTAACGCAGAGTGAAGACGGGATCGAGTTCACCGACCGCCGACTGAGAGAGCTGCGACTCCATGTTCTGCGGCTCGTCCATGATGACAACCGGATGGGTCGCCTTCAGGTAATCGATCGGACGCAGACCGTTCAGCCTGTCGCGGGTCTGGTGGATGATGCGGGTGTTCGCATTGCCACGGATCGAATCGATCGTCATGATCAGGATCTGCACGTTCGTGGACGTTGCGAACGACTGCACCTCCTCGGCGCTCTTGCCGCTGTAGATCGAGGCATCGAAGGTGATGCCCTGCGGCTTGTAGAGGTTCTCGAAGTGCTCGCGCATGAGCCGGATGCTCGTGCTGACACCCTCACGGATCGCCACGCTCGGCACTAGGATCACGAACTTCGTGAAGTTGTACCGAACGGCCAGATCGAAGATCGTGCGCAGGTAGACATAGGTCTTCCCCGTACCGGTCTCCATCTCGATGTCGAAGTCGAGCGCGTCTCCCGCAAGCGCCGACGCAACCTCAAGCCCGTTGCGATCCTGCACTCGCTGCAGGTTCGCAAGGATCAGGTCCTGATCAAGCACGAGACTGTTACCGACCGCGCCAATCTCAGCCGCAACCTCAGCCTCACGTGCTGCATGGATCGCGACCCCCTCAAGTTCGGTGCTTGTGTCGATGGCAACACTAACTTCGCCTCGAAGCGTGGTGACCAGCCTCTCCGCATCTTTCGGCTGCCCATCGAACAGGTCAACAACGGATGCGATCGCATCCAGCTGATACGGCTGACTGGCGTCGAACTGGAATCCAGAACGTGTCATGACTTCATCCCACGAACTCTCGACGGGAATGCACGCAGCCGACCAAACATACGCAGCGGGAATACCCACTCCAACTCGATGCGGAGCAAATCTGCCATTGAACTGATCTCCCCTGCGGCACCCAGCGAGTCATCTAGGTCAATTCCCCTTGATGGCCCGGGGTCGATGCTCGCTGTCTCGAAAAGCTTCCTGCGAACGTGCGCACCCAAGTAGCCCGAAAAGGGGTAAGCGGCGCGCAACGTGCGCCTGACCTCAGCGAAGTCCGCTCCAATGAGCGGCACTTCGTCGATCACAGACTCGTACTCACTCGCGGCGTAGGCGGCAAGCGCGTAGTGATAATCCCAAAGGGCGAGCGCAGCATCACGACGGCGCTGCGACCTAGGAATTGACAGGCTCACAAGCGCTGTCAGCATAGAGCCTGCGATGCCACCGAGCATCGCAACCAGAAGCACCGCCATGTCGTCCACGATCACGCCGTCCAGAGCTCAATGCCCTTGCTCTTTGCGAGCTGGGCCAGGTTGGTCTTGAGTTCGTCGTCGCCCTGGAACGCATCCTCGAGCACGATGATCCGCGTCGGAGACTCGTCCACAAGCGCACGAAGCTGCTCGAGCGTCGGCTTGACGTGCTCATCCAGGTACGCCAGCACGGCGATGTCACCGTCGCGATCCCGCACGAGCCGGACATCGAGACCAGCAACCTGGTCGGGCGAGATCGCCTCGGTAAGCGAGTAACCCTGTTTGAGCAGGATCTCGGTAAGGAGCTCATCGGCAGTCGCATAGTCAGTCGCACTGTCACGAAGGCTGAGCAGGTGCTGCTGCAGCGCATCCTCCTCAACGTCACTCGACAGCCGCCACCTGGCGAAGTTCGTATCGGAGAGCTTGTAAGCACGAAAACCGGCATCAAATAGTGCGTCGCGCTTAGAGATCAGCTCTTCGTACTCCTCGCGAATCTTGTCACCGGCTCGGCGTATTCTCTCGCGAGCAATATCAGCTATGGTCGCGAAGCCAGCCTTCCGCGCGCCGGACTTGTCAGGGGTAGGCTCAGGCAGCTGAACAGAGATGGAGCGCCGCCTTCCACCATCCTCCGCATTGAGCTGCATAACAGCATGCGCAGTGGAGCCCGAGCCAGCGAAGAAATCGAGGATGATGGCGTCTTTGTCGTCTCCCCCCGCCAACTTGAGCCAGCGAGCGAGGACGTGCTCATCTTTCGGGAAGTCAAATATGCCTGACCCAATAAGGCGAGCGAGGCGTTGCGCCGCCGTCGTACGAATCTGAGTGAAGACGGACTCGACAACCTGGTCATCAAGTTCTTCGAGAAAAGTCTTTCCCCTGGGGATCTTAGATTCGTCTGGACCAAACTCGACAAGATCGGCCTCAATGAGTTCCTTGAGGCGCTCTTCTGTGACGCCCCATCCTCGGCTCGATATCGACACCGGCTTTCCCGTGACTGGATGTAGAACGTCATACTTTGGACCGCCGCCACCAGGCCAACTCAGATCCTTGTCGGCATTGTACACACGACCATGATCGTCGATGCTTTTGAATCGCGTCACTGCTGGGGTGAGGTGCGACTGCTTAGAGAGCCAAGAGCGAAAACGCCTAGTTGCGACGGTTGCATCGTGTCCGCTCTCCTCCCAGAAGTCTCTCGCCGCATTCAAGGCGTCATCAACTCCCGGCTTGCGCTCTCGCCAGCGAGTCTCTTGCTCACGAAGCCAGCCCTCGTTGCGAACATAGACAAGCAGATAGTCGTGCCCTACAGAGATGTAGCGTGAATCATTCTTACGGCCCCCTTGCCAGACAACGGAAGCGATAAAGTTCTGCTCGCCGAACACTTCATCGCAAACCTTGCGGAGATGCGCAAATTCATTGTCGTCCACTGAGATGAAGATGACGCCGTCATCAGTAAGCAAGTTTCGCGCGAGCTTAAGGCGCGGATACATCATGTTGAGCCAGTTGGAGTGGTAGCGGCCCTCGGTCTCGGCGTTCGTCGTGACCTTCTTGCCCTCCTCGTTGACCTGGCGCGTCCACTCGAGGTAGGTGTCGAGGCCCTCCTTGTAGTTGTCCGGGTAGACGAAATCCTTGCCGGTGTTGTACGGAGGGTCGATGTATATCAGCTTGATCTTCGCGTGGTAGTGCTTCTGCAGGATCTTGAGCACCTCAAGGTTGTCGCCCTCGATGAAGACGTTCTGCGTCGTGTCCCAGTCCTTCGAGTTCTCGAAGTCGGGCTTCAGCGTCGCTGTGGTCGGCTCCTGCGCCGCACGGAGGGCTCGCTTCTTGCCGGGCCAGAAGAGTCCAAACCGCTCACTGACATCGGCTGCGTCGACGTCGAGCAGTTCCTTGAGCTTCTCGACATCCACCTTGCCATCGGCAATGGCCTCGGGAATCAGATCGGCAAGCTGCGCTGCCAGCTCGGTCTGGAAGTTCGGAGTAGTGGATGGTGTTTCGAAGATCTCGTCAGTCATTCGGGTGATTCTCTTTCATGATTTTAACAATTTGCGTCGGGTTTATGAATGACCCGTGGTCTATGTGGCGATCCGCCAGCGAATCGTGAACAGGTGCTCGGTCTCCTGCCTACCCTGGAGCGACTGCTCGATCAGCTCGAGGTACTTGTCAGCCTCAGCCCGGAGCTTCTTGCGCGTATCTCGGAAGTCCTCGTCGGCCTCCTCAGCACGCTGCTCCCACTTCCGGGCCTCCTTCTTGAGGCGCAGCTGCTCCATCGGGTCGTCGGCCTGCCGGGCGAGCCTGCGGGCTTCCTTCTCCTTGGCGCGGTAGTCGCGGATGGCACCCTCGTGCTCGGCCTTGCGATCCTGCTGGTTGCGGTAGAGCAGTTCCTCCTGCTGGTCGTAGTAGCGAGAGTTGCGCCCCTGGACTTCCTTCTCCAGCTCAGCCCGTCGAGAGTCGAGATGCGGCATGAAGCGGCCCTCGTCGATCACCACCGGTTGTGTGCCGATCTCGATGCAGGCGAGGTCGAGGATGTCTGCGACATACTCCTCATCGAGCCACCGGCCGTCGTCAGTCAGTGCGCCGGCGAGCATGTAGGACTCGGAGACGTCCTCATCGCGCGCCCTCATACGGAAGGTCGCAACGCTGACGGTGAGCTCGCCGCTGGTGCCCTCCAGTGCGCGGATTGCGCCGCTGACGCGCTTCGACTGGCTCAGCGAGAAAGTCAGCTCGCGCGCCGGGGTGTCGTGGGTCTTGGCGGTCTCAACGACGTGCTGGGCCAGCGGGCTCGCGTAACGGTACTGATGGGCGTTCTCCAGCGGCTGAGACTTGAAGAAGTAGCGCCCGGTCGGTGCGTCCTGCACGGGCGACCGGTTCAACACGAAGGTGCGCCCGTCGCCTTCAAAGGTGGCGTGCTGGTCGAGTTCGTGCCGGGTCACCGCGAGCAGCAGGCGCTCGAACTTGTTGAGCACCTCACCGGACTGGGCGTCATACGCCTTGAGTCGATCCTGGACGTGTGGGTCGAGGTTGTCGAAGACCTTCGCCTTGGCGCTGGCCATCTCGCGCGAGATCTCGCCCGCGTACTGCGCCTCCAGCTCCCGGAACGCGGCATCCAGCTCGTCGGCGGTTCGGCAGCGGGTGAGGATGTCGCTGATCGTCTTCTCGAAGTCCAGGCCGTCCTCGATCGCACCGAGCACCTCGTCGCTGGCACCGAAGACGCTGGAGAACAGTTGGAATTTGTTCGTCAGCAGCTCCAGGATGCGCTGCTCGGCGATGTTGCCCTTGTTCGAGAAGTTCACGACGACGACGTTGTGCTTCTGCCCGAAGCGGTGCACGCGTCCGATGCGCTGCTCAACCCGCTGCGGGTTCCAGGGCAGGTCGTAGTTGACGAGCATCGAGCAGAACTGCAGGTTGATGCCCTCCGCTGCGGCCTCGGTCGCGATCATGATCGTGCCCTCGGTGCGGAAGTAGTCCACGAGCGCCTTGCGCCGATCCACGGCGGCGATGCCGGTGATCAGGTCGCCATCTCTGTTCTTCTCCAGCCACGCCTGGTAGATCGCGGTCTGCTCCTGCCCGTTGTTCGACCCGTTGAACAGGACGAGTCCCTCGCCGCGACCGGCCTCACGCAGCGAACGGGCGATGTACTCCTGCGTCTTCGTCGAGTCCGTGAAGATGATGGCCTTCTCGGGAGCACCCAGCTCGCGCAGCCGCTCAAAGCCGAGGTCGAGCGCCTCTCCGAGCTTGACGGCCTTCTGGTTCTCGGTGATCGAACGAGCCAGGGCCGCGTACTCGCGCAGCTCCGCAACCTCGGCACGCATCGCCTCCAGCAGCGACTCGTCCACCGGCAACGACGACGCACGGGCACCGGTGTCCGTGCCGTCGATCTCGTCGGACTCCTCCAGCTCCTCGCTGGTGATCTCGTCGTCGACAGCGAAGTCTGCTGCCACGAGGCCACCGCGGCCGTCGCGGCGCTGCCCGGCGGCAACCTCATCGGCCAGACGGTTGGCGATGTTCTCCAGCGTGCTCGCGACCGCGTAGGTCGACGAGCCGAGACGCTTGCGGATGATCAGGGCGGAGAGGTGACGCTGACTGCCCGCGAAGGCGAACAGCTCGTCGCGCTGCAGGTAGTCGTTCACCAGGTCGTAGAGCCGCGCCTCGTCCGGCGACGGGGTGAACTCGACCGTCAGCGGCAGGCGCTTCGTGAAGTGGATGTACTTGTCCGCATCGCGCCGCAGCGTGCGCTTCGAGACGGTGGCGACACGCTCCACCAGATCGTCATCGCCACCGAGGTCGCGATTCTTGACGTACCGCTCCCGGAAGGCATCGAGTGAATAGAAGTAGCCAGGGTCGAAGATCGAGACCAGCCCGTACAGCTCCTCGAGCTTGTTCTGCAGCGGCGTCGCCGTCAGCAGCACCGTCTTGTGTGCGCCCTTGACGATGCGTGCGACCGCCTCGGCAGCCTTCGTCTTGCCCGTCCAGTAGTTGCGCAGCCGGTGCGCCTCGTCCGCGACCACCAGATCCCACGCCTTGAGCAGTGAGGTTTCATGCCGCAGCGCGAACTCATAGGAGCAGATCAGCACCTGCGCCGAGCGACCGCCCGCAGCATGAAGCAGCGAGTCCTTCGTCTTCGGATCAAGGATGGACGAGGGGATCAGGAACTTCTCGTACAACTCCTGCTGCCACTGCTGCCGAAGGCTCGACGGGGCAACGATCAGGATGCTGCGACGTCGCTCCGCCCAGTACTGCGAAATGACGATGCCCGCCTCGATCGTCTTACCGAGGCCCACCTCATCGGCGAGGATCACGCCCGGCAGGAACGGTGTCTGCAGAGCGAACAGGGCGGCGTCGATCTGGTGCGGCTTCGGCTCCACCTGGGCGTCGAACAGGAGCCCGGCGAGCTTGCCGACGTGATCGTTCGCGTAGCTACGCTGCAGCTCGTGAGCGTAGTACTTGGCTTGATAGCTGGATAACGCGTCACTCATCTGGCTGGTCGCGGGCTGATGGAACAGAAAGAGATGGCTGACAGAACAGACACACTGCTGTCAACCCACGTTGACCGCGATCGACTAATCTTCATTGAAGCGGTGCGCCTCCACCCGGATTCCGATACCAGACTGTGACGATTGTAGCTAGCCCGATAATAGGACATTTGGCCTTCACATTTCGGCACTTCAGCACGACCGTCGAGTCCGCATCGGCATTGAGGGCCTGACCGGTCAAATCTACTCGCGGGACTGCTAGTCCTGGGGACTCGGTCCACAACACTTCAATGCTCATCGAAAGCGAACGAGCGGGCAATCAAGTGCAATCTCTGAAAGCCTCGAGACGCCCACCGCAACAAAGCCTGTGGAGCTAGGGGGATTCGAACCCCCGACCTCTTCCATGCCATGGAAGCGCGCTACCAACTGCGCCATAGCCCCGAAGGGAGTCTCCGCGTTCCCGCGGCGACCAGGCAACTGTACCCGGAGAGTCGCCCGGGCACAAAATCGGCTGGCTGTGCTGGTGGTCACGCACCGCTCGGGCAACGCTCCCCGACCTGCACGGACGCAGCCCGGATGCCGCACCTCGTGCTGACGCTCACGCGCCGATGCGGTCCTCCGTGGCACCGAGGTTGTGGGCCGCCAGGCGCCACACCCCGTGACGCTGGTCCGGGACCAGTTCCGACCAATGGCAGTTGTCCAGACCGCGCATCCCCTGGAAGGTCGCCGGGTCCAGCCCGAGCACCGTGAGCAGTCCGCGCGTGATCGCTGAGCCGTGGGCCACGGCCACCACCGTCTGGCCCGCCGTGGCCTGGTGCGCGTGGTCCAGCAGTGCCTCGGCCACGCGTCGCCCCACCACCACGGAGTCCTCGATGCCGGCGGCAGCGCTCTCCCCCGTCTCACTCCACTCGGCGAATGCCTCGGGCAGATCGTTTCGGATTTCGTCGCGTGTGCGACCCTCGAACTGGCCGTAGGCCCGCTCCTTCAGGCGCTCGTCCACATAGACCTCTGCGCCGTCCTCACCCTCGAGCAGGGCACCGGCCTCGAGCAGCGCCCGGGCCACGCGCCCTGCGGTCTCCCGCGCTCGGATCAGCGGCGAGCTCACCACGCGTACTCCCCCACTGCCACCACCGTCGGCCCACAGGCCCACGGAGTTGGCGCGCGCGGTGAGGCGCTGGGCGAGGACGGCCGCCGCCCGGTCCGCCTGACGGCGGCCGGTGACGTTGAGGGGGAAGTCGGAGGCTCCCTGGAAGCGCGCCTGGACGTTGTAGTCGGTCTGTCCGTGGCGCAACAGGACGATGCGGGCTGCAGAACTCACCGTGTCAGACGGCCCTCACATGTGCCTGGTCGGCCTCGGCACCGGGATCTGCCAGGTGCTGGGCGGGCTGGTCGCCCCACAGCTTCTCCAGGGCGTAGTAGGCGCGGTCCTCCTCCACCAGGACGTGGACCACGACATCGCCGTAGTCCAACAGCATCCAGCGGGCATCCGAGCGACCCTCGATGCGCTCGGGTCGGAGGTGGAGTTCGGTGGCGACCTCGTCCATGACGTTCTCCGCGATGGCGCGGACCTGACGCTCCGTGGGCGCGGAAGCGATGACGAAGGCATCGGCCAGCAGCAGTCGTTCGGAGACGTCAATGAGGACTGGATCTGTCGCAAGCTTGTCGTAGGCGGCTGCCGCCACCACTCGGATGATGTCCTGGGTCTCCTGGCTGCAGGTCACATGCCCTCCGTCCTTCAATGGCTCCTGACACCTCCAGTGTGCCATGACGGGATGCACGCAACCGTGTGAGGTCCGGCGTGTGTCGCCGGTCACTCCCCAGTCTCTTCGACCGCCACACTCGCCCCCGGACGGCAGACCGCGGGCCCACCGTACCCGCAGCGCGACTGCGCGGTCGCCCTCGTCAATCGCGGTAGAGCTGGTGCTTCCCGATGTACTGCACGACCCCGTCGGGCACCAGGTACCACACGGGCTTGCCGGAGCGCACGCGCTGGCGGCAGTCGGTCGAGGAGATCGCCATGGCCGGCACCTCCAGCAGGGACACCTGCTCGTGGGGCAGACCCGGGGCCTTGAGGACGTGCCCGGGGCGGGTGACCCCGACGAAGTGCGCCATCTCGAAGAGCTGGTCGGAGTCCTTCCACGCCGCGATCTGCTCCAGGGCGTCGGCACCCGTGATGAAGAAGAGGTCGGCATCCGGGTTGGCCCGGCGCATGTCGGTGAGGGTGTCGATCGTGTAGGTGGTGCCGCCGCGGTCGATGTCCGCGCGCGAGACCGTGAAGTCCGGGTTGGCGGCGGTGGCGATGACCGTCATGAGGTAGCGGTGCTCGGCGGGCGTCACGCGCCGCCCCGCCTTGAAGGGCTGCATGGCGGCGGGGACGAAGACCACCTGGTCCAGTCCGAAGACGTTCATGACCTCCGAGGCCGCCACGAGGTGCCCGTGGTGGATGGGGTCGAAGGTGCCGCCCATGATGCCGATGGAGCGGCGGTGGGTGCTGGGTGCCACGGGGTCCTCCTCCGGTCGTCGCCACCTCGGGACGACCACGCGACGCTGGATCGTTGACGCCGGGCGCGATGCCGATGCGTCACGGGCGCCGGGAGCCGACGCCGGGTACTGGCACAGGCTACCGCGCACCGGCAGATCGGGCGGGCGACGCCACGGCGTGCTGCGGACGCCCACGCGTAGGATCGGGAGGAGCCCCGACAGCGGGAACCGACGACGCGACCGCGCCGCACCGGCGGGGCGCCCACCGGAGACCCATGGCAACGAATCGACACGACCGACTCTCCCGACTGGTTGACCTGGTGATCGAACGCGGGTCCGTGCGCGTGGAGGAGATCCAGCGCGAACTCGGCATCTCGCCCGCCACCGCCCGCCGGGACCTCGACGCCCTGGCCTCCCAGCAGCTCATCACCCGCACGCGTGGTGGCGCCCTGGCCAATGCGTCCTCAGGCGAGCTGCCGCTGCGCTACCGGGCGACCAAGCAGGGCGAGCAGAAGCTGCGCATCGCCCAGGCTGCGGTGGCCATGGTGCGCCCCGGTGAGGTCATCGCGCTCAACGGTGGCACGACGACGACGGGGATGGCGTTGGAGTTGGGGATCCGGAGTTCCTCTGAGCCGGCCTTCGCGGACCGGCCCGTCACCGTGGTCACCAATGCCGTCAACATCGCCACAGACCTGGCGGTGCGGCCGCACGTGCGGGTGGTCGTGACCGGTGGGGTCACTAGGGCGCAGTCGTATGAGTTGGTCGGGCCGTTGGCGCAGCTGTCACTCCCCCAGATCTCCGTCGACACCGCGTTCCTCGGGGTCCACGGGATCGTGGCTGGCAAGGGCATCTTCACCCGTCACGAGGGCGAGGCGGCGATCAATGCAGCACTGGCGAGGGCTGCACGGCAGGTGGTGGTCATCGCCGACCACTCGAAGCTGGGTGAGTTCGCGTTCGCGAGGATCCTGGACTCCGCCGACATCGGTGTACTGGTGACCGACGACGAGGCGGACCCGGTGGCGGTGGAGAAGTTCCGGGAGGCGGGGGTGAAGGTGGTGTTGGCGTGAGGAATCCGGAGTTCTAGCTCACCAACGAAGCCCTGTCTTCACTCGGCCACGAGTGCAGGAGACAAGAATCTTGCGATCAGGATCCTTCTAGCCGAGGTAGAAGAAGGAACCAATACTCTGTTCCTGCTCCGCGACAATGCCATTGATCCTCGAGAAAATGACCTCGGCAATCTCCTCAGGCGGATCTGTGATTCTCACGCCAAGTCTAACGTTTGTCCTAGTGGGGTCGGCGTTGTTCCAATCACGTCCAGCACAGCAGATGATCTCGCTCAGATCCAGATCCGTCACACGATCGAATCCTGCATCGATCGGCATGAACACCGAGAAGTAGATATCTCGTTCACTTGAATCGATGGATGTCAGCATGTGCTCATGCCACTGGGCAAATCGAATCTCACCGTCCACGGCACGAATACGTCTCTCTTCACCGTGCAGCTTTGGATGCTTGAGCCCGTAGGTGTACCCCGTGACCGGAGCAGCATCGAATCGCTGCTCAACGATGGTATCCACATCAGAAAGCTTCTGATTGCAACCGTCGAGGTAAGATCGAAGAGATCTGCGAAGCGCGAAGAACTGCTGCTCACTTCCTGCAACCTGCCGAAGGAACTGTCCTATTGCAGCGTCCAGTTCCTCAAGGTTCCTCATGTTTCTCTCCTCAGAGAAGTTCTCGACAAATTGGTGAAAAAGTTCAGTTGCTCGAGGATGAGCATCCATCAGATGTGTACCAATCCTCCTCAGAATCTCTTCGAAGAACTCGTCGTAAGAGATCTCAAGGAGGTCAGGATCCTCGTTGATCAGCTCAAGGTCCGAGCGATCGAGACTTTTCTGGTGTAGAATGACAAGCCGTTCAGTTCGAATGTCACCCTCACTGTCCGATTGCATCTCGTCAGACCAAATAGGGGCATTGCGAATTTTCTCCCGATAATCATCGAGAGGATTGTACAGTTCCGCGTCGACCTTGTTCTCTATACCGATCACGGTATTCGCCGATCGAACAAGGATGTCCAATCGATTTCGCGTCGGGCTTCCTTCCGAGTATTCTTGGGCGACCGAGAACACTGTTGCTTCCGTCCGTTCGAGAGAGATCCTCCCCTTCCCCGCCGCCGCAGACTTTCGATCTAGACAGGCTTCAAACGCTTCGAGGAATAATGTACCCATGTTGTGTGACTCAGACGGGTCCAGAAAGTATGCCCACACATTTGACGCAACCGTTTCGCGTCGAGGAAATCCTGAGATCTGAAAGATGTTCGGATCCAAACGAGTGGACTGAACGGGACTTAGGTCAAATCGCCTCAGCAGGCTACCGAAGTTCAGATCATCATCAGTATTCATTCGTCTCCATCCAAATCGGATCTCGAGTTCGTCAAAGCTCAGGCTTGGCCGAACTCGACCGGACCGAGTTGGTGTCGAAGCCCGATGCAATGACGCCTGCGTCGAAGAAACTGTAACACGCGGCGAAGACACAGCTGTATGTGTTCCATCGATCTATCCGTTCGCGATGAGTTCTTCAATGCCGTTGCCGCGCGACGGACATGGACTCGCTGAGCAGTCACATGAGGGGGCAGACGCCCTTGAACGACCGAACTGGTTACAGGGCACGGAGGGGCCGTTGAGCCTGACCTCGATCAGGTAATTGCACCAACGGCGGAGGCCGACATGATTGAATTGCTCTGTTTGCAGGACGGTTGCACCTCTTGTCATTGGTCCTCGTTCAACATCACCTCTGTTCCGTCAGCGACATTCCGAACCTCCGTGCCAAAAGATTCGCCTCGGGATACGCGTCAGGTGCTCCATTACTCAGCCGAGCAGCACCATCCTCGCCAGGATCGGCGAGCGCGACGGCACAGGAAATTGCACTTTGCAGAGTGTGATCACCTTGGCCTACTCACCGAGCGCGATAGTGCAGCAGCACGACCCCGTTCTCGAAGGTCCGCTGCTCCACGAGGTCGAGCGCGAGCCTGCAGCCGTCGGGCAGTGCACGCAGACCGCCGCCCACGGTCTTCGGGACGATGAAGAACCTGAAGTCCCGCACCAGGCCCGCGCGGATGGCCTCCGCCGCCGTTGTCGGTCCGAAGATCTCGACCTCCCCCTCGGCATCGTCGACGATGCGCTGGAGCTCCTCCAGGTCGAGGTGGGGCACGAGGGTCACGCTCCCCTCCCCCAGGTCGGACTCACCGAGGGTCGAGGACGCGACCACTAGGTCCAGGGCCAGCCAGCGGCGGGCGAACTCCCGCTCGGCCTCGCCCCACTCCTCCCCCTCCGGCTCGGCCTCCCAGTACCTCATCAACTGGTAGGTCCTGCGCCCGAGCACCTCGGTGGAGACAGCCCCCATGCGTTCCACGTGGAAGTCGAAGACCTCCTCATTGGGCGCCGACCACTGGAAGTCGCCGTCGGCGTCGGCGGCGTACCCATCGACCGAGATCGTCGCGGTGAAGCTGAGAGTGCCCATACCTGATCGTAGTGCGACGTGGGTCACATGGCGCGGGGGGAACAGGGGCCGCCCTCGTCAATGGGGACGGACCGAGCCCCGCCGGACGCGCACGGTCCCCGGGGACTTGGTCCGCCCCGCGGTCACCGCCCGTCGTCGGTGCGCTCGAAGCGTGTCCAGCCCTTCCAGCCGCGCTCGGCCAGCAGTTCCAACAGGCGCGTGGCAGCCGGGCCCGACTCGGCCATCGTCGTGTCCATGAGGTCGATGAACGGGTCGTCGAACCCCTCGACATTGAGTTCGCCACGCTCGGCGGCGCGGGTGAGCACACGGTCGAGGATGTCGGCGGCCTCAACCACGCGGGGATCGTCGGCGGTGAACCCGAGCGCCTGGCTGAACAACTCGTAGAGCCTCACGATGTCCGGGTCGTCCAGGTCGCGGTGCTTGGCCTCCATCATCGCGTCGATCCGGTCGGGCAACTGCGCGGCCACCATGATCCAGGCGTCACGCTCACGCTCGATGTAGTGCTCACTCACCCCCAGACCCCGCAGCCGGTCGAGGTAGCCGACGACGCTCTGGGGCAGGGCGAGGTGCTCGCCGGCCGCGAGCTGCGCCAGGCGCCTGCGGGTGTCCTGGATGCGACGCACCTCGGCGCGCAGCCGGGCGTCGATCCCCCGCACCTCGGCGGCGAACTCCTCCGGCCCGGCGTCGAGCAGCCCCTCGACCTGCGCCAGTGGTACGCCCGCACTGGCGAGGGCGTGGATGCGGATGAGCCGGACCACCGCCCCGGCGTCGTAGCTGCGGTAGCCGGAACGGTCGCGCTCAGGCTCGGGCAGCAGACCGATCCGGTGGTAGTGCCGGACGGCAGCCACCGTCACCCCCGTGTAGGAGGCGAGCTGACCGATGGTGAGCATGACGACCAGTCTCCCCTACGAGATTCTTCTGCGGTACACGGCCATGGCGGCGATGTACGCGACCACGAAGATCCCCACGCACCAGGCCAGCGCGACCCAGATGTCGCTGCTGACGGGCTGCCGGGCGAACAGCTGACGGATCGTGTTGACGATCGAGGTCACCGGCTGGTGCTCCGCGAACCAGCGCACCGGGCCGGGCATCGAGTCGGTCGGCACGAACGCGGAGCTGATGAAGGGTAGGAAGATCAGCGGCTGCAGGACGGCGCTGGCCCCGTCCACCGACTTCGCCGACAGGCCCGCCAGTACCGCGACCCAGGTGAGCGCCAGGATGAACAGGAACAGGATGCCCACGACCGCGAGCCAGGCGAGCACACCCGCACCCGTGCGGAAGCCCAGCGCCAGCGCGACTGCGACCACCAGTGCCACCGACACGAAGTTCGCGACGACGGAGGTGACGACGTGGGCCCACAGCGCCGAGCTCCGTGCGATCGGCATCGAGTGGAAGCGGTCGAAGATGCCGCCCTGCAGGTCGATGAACAACCGGTAGGCGGTGTAGGAGATCCCCATGCCGACGGTGATGAGCAGGATGCCCGGCAGGACGTAGTCGATGTACCCGCCCGCGCCCCCACCCCGTCCGGTGTCCACGGCTCCGCCGAGCACGTAGACGAAGAGCAGCATGATCGCGATCGGCATGACCGCGGTGGTGATGATGGTGTCGGGGCTGCGCGTGACGTGCTTCATCGAGCGGCCGGTGAGGACGGCGGTGTCGGAGAGGAAGGTGTCGGCCATCGGGGTCACTCCCCCTCGTCCGTGCCGGGTGCCCCGGTGTCGCTGCTGCCGACGAGGGCGAGGAACACGTCCTCGAGGGAGGGTTGCTTCACCACGTACTCGACCTTCGCGGGTGGCAGGAGGTGTGTGAGCTCCTCGAGGGTGCCCTCGGTGAGGATCCGTCCCCGGTGCAGGATCGCGATGCGGTCGGCCAGTTCCTCGGCCTCGTCGAGGTACTGCGTCGTGAGCAGGACGGTCGTGCCGTCGGAGGCGAGCTGTTCGACGACCTTCCACACCTCGATGCGCCGTTCGGGATCGAGGCCGGTGGTTGGCTCGTCGAGGAACACGACGGGAGGGTCCCCGATGAGGCTCATGGCGATGTCGAGGCGGCGGCGCATCCCCCCGGAGTATTCGGAGGCCCGTCGATCGGCCGCGTCGACGAGGGCGAACCGCGCCAGCAGGTTCTCGGCGACCCGGCCGGGGTCCGTGACGTGGCGGAGCCTTGCCACCAGCACCAGGTTCTCCCGGCCCGTCAGCATCTCGTCCACGGCGGCGAACTGACCGGTGAGGCTGATGGACTCACGCACCCGGGCGGGCTCGCGTGCCACGTCGAAGCCGGCGACGGTCGCGGTCCCCGCGTCGGCCTTCAGCAGGGTGGCGAGGATGCGCACCAGCGTGGTCTTGCCCGCACCGTTGGAGCCGAGCAGGGCGAAGATCGACCCGTGTTCGACACTGAGGTCCACGCCCCTGAGCACGGCGAGGTCACCGTATGCCTTCTCGAGGCCCGACACCTGGATCACCGGCTCGTTCATGCGGTGGTCACCCCGAGCCATGCACCGACTCCCGACATGTGTCCCCTCCTCGTCCCGGGGCCGACCACGTACGACGGCCGTCCCGTGCGAACTGCGCGTGCGAACAGGATGCAGGGTTGATGTGGGATCAAGGTCAAGTCCTCCCGCGCGAGCACGCTCAGCGCCCCGGGTCACACCGGCGGAGAGCTCAGCTCCGTGGCGTCCACAGGATGGGGCCGAGTGCGCTGGTGAGGTCCTCCAGCGCTGCGGGGACCACGCGGAAGTAGGCCCACTTCCCCCGTTGCTCGCGCGTCACCAGCCCGGCGTCGCCCAGCTGCCTCATGTGGTGGGAGACGGTGGGTTGCGAGAGACCGACGGGTCCGGTCAGCTCGCAGATGCAGGCCTCACCCTCCGGGCTGGTGGCGATCAGGGACAGCAGCCTCACCCGGGTGGGGTCGCCCAGCGCCTTGAACACCTGGGCGACCCGGTCGGCGTCCACCGGGGCGGCGAGCGCGATGGACGTCGACGAGGACGATCCACAGCAGCTGGCGTCGGCGGGGTCAGGACTCGTGTTCGCGACCGTGCTCATGGGGTACAGCCTACCTCTCGTATTGACAGCCGTCGATGCATTGCGACAGGATGGATCGCATAGACGTACGTCGATGGGAAGTGGGTATGACCGACATGGGCGAAGTTGCCAGGGATGCGGTGCGTCAGCGATACGCGGACGCCGCTCGGTCTGTCGCCGAAGGTCGCTGTGGCACCGCGACCAGCTCCTGCTGCGAGCCCTCCCCGGCGACCGGAGCCGTGTCGACTGGGGTCGGGACAGTCTTCGGGTCGGTGCTCTACGACGCGGCCCAGACCAGTGGTCTGCCCACCCACGCCGTCCTGGCGAGCCTGGGCTGCGGCAACCCGACGGCAGTCGCTGATCTGCACGAGGGCGAGTGCGTGCTCGACCTCGGGTCCGGGGGTGGCATCGACGTGCTGCTCTCGGCCCGCCGGGTCGGACCGAGCGGATTCGCCTACGGCGTGGACATGACCGATGAGATGCTGGAACTGGCGCGGGCGAACGCCGCCGAGGCCGGGGCCGACAACGTCGAGTTCCTCAAGGGGACGATCGAGGCGGTACCGCTGCCCGACGCTTCGGTCGACGTCGTGATCTCCAACTGCGTCATCAACCTTTCCACCGACAAGTCGGCGGTGCTCGCCGAGATGTTCCGCGTCCTGGCCGACGGCGGCCGGATCGGGGTCTCCGACGTCGTCGCCGAGGACGAGGTGAGCGCCGCAGAGCGGGCCGAGCGGGGTTCCCGCGTCGGATGCGTGGCAGGAGCCCTCTCCCGGTCGGAGTACCTCGATGGCCTCGCGGCCGTCGGCTTCGCGGACGCCTCGGTGGAGTTCACCCACCAGGTCGCACCCGGCATGCACGGAGCCGTCATCCGCGCCACAAAACCACACTGAGGCCAAGACCGGCGAGGCCCTGGGCAGGTACGGCCCCACCCGCCGCGGCCAGGTCGCAGCGCACAACCAGCCGGGCCGGTCACTGCGGGCCGGTACGGCCCCACCCGCCACGCCCCACCCGCCACACCGCGAAGCCCGACACCAGCCACCAGCCACCAGCCACCACAACTCAGGAGAGTCACCCATGACACAGACGCACACCGCCGACCCGGCCCAGCCCACCCGCATCACCTCACGGTTGATCGAGGTGTTCGAACCAGCCCTGTGCTGCAACACGGGCGTGTGTGGGACGGACCCCAGCCAGGCACTGATCTCCTTCACCGCGGACTGCTCGTACCTCGCGTCCCGCGGCGTGAGGGTACTTCGCCACAACCTGGCCAACGATCCCCAGGCCTTCGTCGACAACGGGACCGTCAGGGCCTTCCTCGACGTGGTCGGATCAGCCGGGCTGCCACTGGTCCTCGTGGACGGAGTCACCGTGGCCACCGGTTCCTACCCGGACCGCGCCCACCTGGAGCAACTGGCGCTCCCCCACCCTGACGAGCCGGTCCACAATGACCTGGGACTCACCGCTGCAGGCCCCGCCGAGAGCTGCTGTGAGGGCGGATCATGCTGTTGAGCGATGTGAGGACCGGGGACCACGCGCGGTCCGGGGCAGGGCAGCCGCACCCCGACACCACGTTCCTCACCTCACTGCCCAAGTTCGTGTTCTTCACCGGCAAGGGTGGTGTCGGCAAGACCTCGGTGGCCTGCGCCACCGCCGTGACACTGGCCGAACGAGGCAGCAGGGTGCTGTTGGTCAGCACTGACCCGGCCTCCAACGTCGGGCAGGTCTTCGCCCAGCACATCGGCAACAGCATCGTCCCCCTGGAGGCCGTGCCCGGCATCGACGCCCTGGAGATTGATCCTGAGGCAGCTGCGGCCGCCTACCGTGAGACGGTCATCGGACCGGTTCGGGCCTTCCTGCCCGCTGCGGAGATCGCCACCATGACCGAACAACTCTCGGGATCCTGCACCACGGAGATCGCCTCCTTCAACGAGTTCACCGACCTCCTGGCCGACCCGGGGCGCACGCGTGGCTACGACCACGTCATCTTCGACACCGCACCGACCGGTCACACGATCCGCCTCCTCCAACTCCCCGGGGACTGGAGCCGCTTCATCGACGACGGACAGGGTGACGCGTCCTGCCTCGGGCCCATGTCCGGCCTGGACAGGCACCGCGAGGTCTATGCGGCGGCCGTCCTCGCCCTCGCAGACCCACAACGGTCCCGGCTGGTGCTGGTCGCCCGACCGCAGGACCCCACCCTCCGGGAGGCCGAGCGCACGCACAGGGAACTGGCTGACATCGGGCTCGTCAACCAGTACCTCGTCATCAACGCGGTCATGCCCGCCGCCGGCGACACGGACCCCCTCCGGACCGCGATCCGCACCCGGGAGCAGCGTGCGATCGACACGATGCCCCCCGGGATCGCGTCCCTGCCACGCGACGTCCTCGAGCTGCGCCCCTGGAACATCATGGGAGTCAGACGACTGCGCGACCTCTTCACCCCCTACCCGGACGAGGGCGCTCCCGGAGCCGGATCCACCACCGAAGAGGAGACCCCCTCCTCCACCCGGCCCGGTCCCGGTCTCCCCCCGCTGGGCGCACTCATCGACTCCCTGGAGTCGGAGGGCAACGGTCTCATCCTGTGCATGGGCAAGGGAGGTGTCGGCAAGACGACCATCGCCCAGTCGATCGCCGCGACCCTGGCTTCCCGCGGCCACGAGGTCCTGCTGACCACGACGGATCCGGCTGGGATCGTGGCCGAGGCACTGGGTCACGACCTGGACGACCTCACGGTGGAACGCATCGATCCGGACGAGGCCCTCACCGAGTACTCGCGCGAGGTGCTCGCCACCAAGGGCGCCCACCTCGACGAGGCCGGTCGACGACAGCTGGCCGAGGACCTGCGCTCCCCCTGCACCCAGGAGGTCGCAGTGTTCCGCCAGTTCTCCGCGGCCATCGCACAGGCGGACCGCAAGTTCGTCGTCATGGACACCGCCCCCACCGGGCACACCCTCCTGTTGCTGGACGCCACGGGCTCCTACCACCGCGAGGTCATCCAGCAGATGGGCGCGGGCACCGGGTGCGTCACCCCCCTGATGCGCCTCCAGGACCCCCACCGCACGAGGCTCCTGATCGTCACGACCCCGGAGACGACACCCGTTCTGGAGGCCGTACAGCTCCAGGACGACCTCGCCAGGGCCGACATCACCCCGTGGGCGTGGATCGTCAACGACTCGGTCACCGCAGCCGACCCGACGTCACCCTTCCTGCGTGCCATCGCCGCCAACGAGGCAGAACCACTGGAACGGGTCCGGTCAGCGGCCGAGCGCCTGGCCGTGGTCCCCCTGCTCGCGGATCCGCCGACCACAGCCCCCGCTCTGCTCGCCATGACCGTGTCCCCGGACACCAGGGCGGTCGCCACACCGGTCGGTGCAGTGACCGGATCAGCTGCGGGCCCGCGTCTGTCCCAGCCGAGCTGACCAGGTCTGGGCCGCGACCTGGACGGCGTCCCACGGTGAGCCCAGGGGTGGGGTGTAGGCGAGGTCGAGGTCGCTGATCTGGTCGATCGTGAGTCCGCAGTGGAGGGCAGTGGCGAAGGTGTCGACCCGCTTGGCGACCTCGCTGCCGCGTCGGCCCACGAGCTGGGCACCGAGGAGACGCCCGTCTGTGGGGTCCCCGGTGATGCGGAAGTGGATCTCGTTCGCCCCCGGATAGTAGGCCTTGTGGTCATCGGCGACCGAGGCGACCGTCACAGGAGTGCGACCGACGCCAACTGCTTCATGGTCGCGCACGCCGGTGCGCGCCGCCACCAGGTCGAAGACCTTGACCACCTGGGTACCGACGGAACCGGCGAAGGACCGGTTCCCACCCACGGCGTTCTCCCCCGCGGTGCGGCCCTGCTTGTGGCTGGTGGTGCCCAGCGGTAGGTAGGTCTCACCCAGGAGGCGGTGGTGGGTGATCACGCCGTCACCGGCGGCCCAGATGCGAGGGAGCCCGGTGCGCATGTGCTCATCCACCACCACGGCGCGCCCCGCACCGAGACCCGCTCCCGCACGCTGGAGGAGCTCCGTGTTGGGGCGCACACCGACGACGACGAGCACGAGGTCCGCGGTCTGCTCGAAGGCCCCGCCCTCGTCGGCGCCGCGGACCGTCAAGCCCCCCGGGGTCTTCTCGACACCGGTGACAGTGGTGCCCACCCGTACCCTGACGCCGTGGGCAGTGAGCTCCTCGTGGACGAGGGTGCCGAGTTCGGGGTCGAGGGTGGAGAGCACCTCCCCGCCGCGCTGGAGCTGGGTCACCTGCAGTCCGCGGGCAGTGAAGGCCTCCGCCATCTCCAGGCCGACGTACCCGGCGCCGACGATGATCACCGAGGCGGGGTGACGCTCCTGGAGGGAGCGCTCGAGGGCGAAGGTGTCCCCCATCGAATGGATGACGTGGACCCCGTCACCCGGACCGAGGAGGTCGAGCCCGGCAATCCCGACGCGGGAGGGCAGTGCGCCCGTGCCGACGACCAGTTCGTCGTACGGCATCCACTCCCTGCATCCCTCGGGAGTGCGGACCTCCAGGCGTTGGTCGGCGACGTCGATCGCGGTGGCCAGCGTGTCAGGTCGCAGGGTCAGACCTGCTGCCTCGAGGTCAGCCACGGTGCGGTGTGCGAGGGACTGCCACGGGGCCACTTCTCCGGTGAAGTAGTACGGGATGCCACAGATGGAGTAGTTGGGGTACTCGTCCGCCACGACGACACTCACATCCGTGTCAGGGGCGAGCTCCCGGGCGCGCAGTGCTGCGGAAATGCCGGCATCACTGCCGCCGACCACGATCAGATGGGTCACGGGTGGGCCTTTCGACGGGTGGGTCGTTCGCCACCAGCGGGGGAACCGGTGGACGGGGTTGCCCCTGTCCTGGGGCGCCCCAGGAGTCACTGGGTGGGACTCCTCTTGACGCGAGAGTATCACTCAATCATCATTGAGGTAATGAGCACTGAGCAATTGGATCTGTCGGGCCGGGTCGCGAGGTTCGCGGCACTGGCCGACCCCGTGCGCCTGCGGATCGTCGACCTGCTCACCCTGGGCGACCTCGCGCCCGTCGAACTCCAGGACCAGCTCGGCATCTCCTCCAGCCTGCTCGCACATCACTTGAACTCGCTCGAGGACGCGGGCATGCTGGCACGCACCCGCTCCGAGGCGGACCGTCGTCGCACGTACCTCCACCTGACCCCGACCGCATTCGCCGACCTGCTGCCATCCCCGACCATGGGCGTACGGCGCGTGGTCTTCGTGTGCACGGGCAACTCTGCACGCTCCCAATTGGCCACCGCCCTCTGGCACCGGTGCAGCGCCGTACCGGTCGCATCTGCGGGCACGCACCCTGCCGCAGCCATCGAGCCGGGGGCAATCGCCACTGCCGCACGCCACGGCGTCGCCCTGCGGGCACGCAGTCCACGGGCAGTCGACCAGGTACTGGTGGCAGATGACTGCGTGATCACCGTCTGCGACTCCGCCCACGAGGAGCTCGGCGGTCGGGGACGGATGCACTGGTCGGTGCCCGACCCCGTGCGCGACGGCTCGGATGCCGCCTTCGATGCGACATTTGAGGATCTGGCGGCGCGCGTCCACGACCTTGCGCCGCGCATCTCCATCGCCTGAGAGCAGGGTCACCCGCGGCCAACACGAACCAGCACCACAGGATCATCCATGCCTCGGTCGACCCCAGTGCCGCCCTCGTCAATGCGGTCGGGTGCGACGGCGGCGAGTGTCCCGCGCGCCCGACGGACGGCCCGATCTCAACGTCCCCGGTAGTGCAGGAGCACGACCCCGTTCTCGAAGGTCCGCTGCTCCACGAGGTCGAGGGCGAGCCTGCAGTCGTCAGGCAGCGCACGCAGCCCACCGCCCACGGTCTTCGGGACGATGAAGAACCTGAAGTCCCGCACCAGACCAGCACGGATCGCCTCCGCCGCCGTTGTCGGTCCGAAGATCTCCACCTCCCCCGCCGCATCGTCGACGATGCGCTCGAGCCCCTCGAGGTCGAGGTGGGGCGTCAAGGTCACGCTCCCCTCCCCCAGATCGGACTCACCAAGGGTCGAGGACGCGACCACCAAATCCAGGGCCAGCCAGCGGCGGGCGAACTCCTTCTCGGCGTCGCCCCACTCCTCCCCCTCCGGCTCGGCCTCCCAGTACCTCATCAACTGGTAGGTCCTACGCCCGAGCACCTCGGTGGAGACCGCCCCCATGCGCTCCACGTGGAAGTCGAAGACCTCCTCATTGGGCGCCGACCACTGGAAGTCGCCATCGGCGTCGGCGGCGTACCCATCGACAGAGACAGTTGCGGTGAAGCTGAGAGTGCCCATACCTGATCGTAGTGCGACGCGGGTCACAAGGGGCGAGGACAACAGCGGCCGCCCTCGCGCCCGTGTTGATGGATGGAGCGGCGTCGGCCCCTCGAGCGACGAGTAGGCGCTACAGGGAGGGATGCACAACGCACACCATGGCTCTTTCGACATCCGAGTGGTACCGTAAATAGGTACGGTTCCATCGACACAAGGAGAGGTCTGAGGATGTCCATCAGCGCCAGCGAAGCGCGCAAGACCCTGTTTCCCCTCATTGAACGTGTGAACGAGGATCGCGACGCAGTTGAGATCGTTTCCCGGAAGGGCAATGCCGTTCTCATGGCTGCCGACGAGTACGCGGCCTGGCAGGAGACTGCCTATCTGTTCCGCTCGCCCGCCAATGCTCGCAGGCTGCTCGATGCCTACGAGAGCGCTCGATCGGGAGACTCGGAGCCGCACGAGCTCGACCGGGAGGACTGATGCGCTTGGTCTGGGCCTCGTATGCGTGGGAGGACTACAAGCACTGGCAGACCGCGGACCGGAGGACTCTCAAGCGACTCAACGCTCTCATTGACGCATGCCTGCGCGATCCATTCGACGGTATCGGGAAGCCTGAGCAGCTCAAGTACGGCGCCCAGGGTGCGTGGTCCAGAAGGATCAGTGACGAACACCGCCTGGTGTACCTGGTGGACGGCGATGACCTGGTCATTCTCCAGGCGAGGTACCACTACTGAGCCGCTCTCACGGCCGCCCGCGGGCGGGAGTGACACATGGCGTTCGCCGCGTGCCGCGTCGACGTCGACGCCGACGTCATTGAGACGGGTGCATTCTTCCACAGCAAAGATCGACGCACGCTGTCAAAATGGGGACGTTTTCGGTACCCTTTTGCCATGGGACCACGAGTCATGGTGTGAGTCGCATCGATTGATGGCGCGGTTCCAGCACGTTTCGGTGGCGGCTCGGTGTGCCGCCGTGTGCGGCGCTGCCACTGTCGGGCCCGGGTAAGCCGTTCGGTTGACCGCGACTGACTTGTGGCCAGCGACGGGCGTCAGAGCGAGGCGCAGATCCAACAACGCGTCAGCGAGGGCTGTATAGTTCAGTCCATGCTGACTATTGCTTCGCGTCTCGACGTCATGAACCGGCTGGGCCGGGCCATGGCGGACCCGACGCGCTCCCGGATCCTGATGACCCTTCTTGATAGCCCGAGCTACCCGGCTGTGCTGTCGCGCGAGCTGGAGCTGACTCGCTCGAACGTGTCGAACCATCTGACGTGCTTGCGAGACTGCGGGATCGTCGTCGCAGAGCCCGAAGGACGGCAGACTCGTTACGAGATCGCCGACCCGCATCTCGCTGCGGCCCTCGTCGCTCTGGTGGACGTGACACTCGCCGTGGACGAGCAGGCTCCCTGCGTGGACTCGACGTGCACGGTGCCGGGCTGCTGCGGGACTGGAGCGGGTGCATGAGCGCGGCGTGTGGGTGCGAGCACGAGAGTGCGACGCCGACAGGTGAGGAGCTCGAGGGCGCGGAGCGGCCGTGGTGGAAGGACCGCAGTGTTCTGGTCCCGATCTTCTCCGGTGTCGCATTTCTCAGTGGTCTGATCTCTGAGCGGTCCGGGGCTGAGACCGTGGCTCTGGTCCTGTTCTGGATCGGCCTGCTGCTGGGCGCGTCGACCTTCACACCTGGCGCGGTCCGGAGGCTCTTCAAGGGCAAGATCGGTATCGGCTTGCTGATGACGATCAGTGCGATCGGCGCGGTCCTTCTCGGTTACGTCGAGGAAGCAGCCGCTCTGGCGTTCCTGTACTCCATCGCCGAGGCGCTGGAAGACAAGGCGATGGATCGCGCCCGCGGTGGTCTGCGGGCGCTGTTGAAGCTCGTGCCGGACACCGCGACCGTGCTGCGCGACGGGGCCTCCATCGAGGTCGCGGCGAAGGAGCTGACTGTCGGCCAGCTCATGGTGGTTCGTCCGGGAGAGCGGATCGCGACCGATGGCATCGTCCGGGCGGGACGCTCCAGCCTGGACACCTCGGCGATCACGGGCGAGTCGATCCCGGTGGAGGTCGAGCCCGGTCACGCGGTCTCGGCTGGCGCGATCAACAGCGCCGGCGCACTGGAGGTCGAGGCGACCGCGGCGGGCACCGACAACTCGCTCACCACGATCGTGGAGCTGGTCGAGAAGGCGCAGACCGAGAAGGGCGAACGTGCCCGCCTAGCCGACAAGATCGCCCGTCCGCTCGTCCCTGGTGTCCTGATTCTTGCTGCGCTGGTCGCAATCATCGGCTCGCTGCTGGGCGATCCAGAGCTGTGGGCAACGCGCGCCCTCGTGGTGCTGGTGGCAGCCTCGCCCTGCGCGCTAGCGATCTCCGTCCCGCTGACAGTCGTCGCCGGCATCGGCGCGGCGAGCGAGTTCGGAGTGATCATCAAGTCTGGAGCGGTCTTCGAGCGCTTCGGCACCGTCCGGCACGTGGCCGTTGACAAGACCGGCACGCTCACCCGCAACCAGCCTGCCGTCGCCGCAGTCCTCACCGTCGACGGCCTCACCGAGGCACAGGTGCTCGCATGGGCCGCTGCACTGGAGCACCACAGCACTCATCCTCTCGCCGCGGCGATCACCGCCGCCGCCCCGGGCGTCACCGCAGCGGCGGATGTGACCGAGCAGGCGGGGCACGGCATCGAAGGCACCGCCGATGGTTCGACGATCACCGTCGGCAGCCCGCGCTGGCTCGACGCCGGTGAGCTCGGCGACCGGGTCGAGGGACTGGAAGAGCAAGGCATGACCGTCGTGATCGTGCACCGCGACGGAGCGCCAGTCGGCGCGATCGGCGTCCGAGACGAACTACGCCCCGAAGTCCCCGAGGTCGTCCGTACCCTCGCAAGCCAGGGGGTCGGCATGACGATGCTCACCGGCGACAACACCCGCACAGCCCAGGCCCTTGCCGCCCAGGCGGGGATCGTCGACGTGCGCGCGGAACTGCGCCCTGAGGACAAGGCCGCCGCGATCGGAGCGTTCTCCGAGGCGGGACCAGTCGCGATGATCGGCGATGGCATCAACGACGCGCCCGCTCTCGCGGCAGCCGACATCGGCATCGCGATGGGCGCGACCGGATCGGACGGCGCGATCGAGTCCGCCGACATCGCGTTCACCGGCCATGACCTGCGTCTCATCCCCAGAGCGTTCGACCACGCCCGTCGGGGCCGCCGCATCATCAACCAGAACATCATCCTGTCCCTGTTGATCATCACCGCGCTGCTCCCGCTCGCCCTCTTCGGTGTCCTGGGGCTCGCTGCCGTGGTCCTGGTCCACGAGGTCGCCGAGGTCATCGTGATCCTGAACGGACTGCGCGCCGCCCGAACCCACACGCCTCAGACGGACGGCCGACGCTCGCTACTCCCAGACAGTGTCTAGTTCCTCCCTCGAGGCCGGCGACAGCCACCAGGCCTGGGGTGTCTCATGGATGACCGTCCATGAGACCGTCGCCCCCATCACGGTGCTGCACGGCGCGTCGTGTTTCATGGGCCGTGTCCGAGACCTATGTACCGCGAGGCACGTTGGCGGTACATTCGGCTCGTGGCTTCGATCGGATACGCGCGCGTTTCGACCCGGGAGCAGAACCCGGACGGTCAGACGGACCTGCTCGCCGCCGCCGGGTGCGAGAAGGTGTTCGTCGAGCACGCCTCAGGTGTGCTCGCCAAGCGGCCGGCACTCGACGACGCGCTCGAGTACCTGCGTTCCGGTGACACGTTGGTGGTGACTAAGCTCGACAGGCTTGGTCGATCGGTGCGGAACCTCAAGGAGGTCGTCGAGAGCCTTCAGCAGCGGGGCATCGGTCTGAAGGCACTGTCCCAGGGCATCGACACCACGACACCGGGTGGCCGCCTGTTCTTCCACATGCTCGCTGCCATCGCCGAGTTCGAGCATGACCTGATCGTCGAGCGCACCCAGGACGGTCTTGCCGCCGCCCGCGCGAGAGGTCGCAAGGGTGGGGGCCGGTTCAAGATGACGGCGACGAAGGCGCGTCAGGCCAGGGCGATGTATGACGAGAAGTCCTACACGGTCCAGCAGATCGCTGAGACGTTCGGGGTCTCGCGCGGCACGATCTACCGCCACCTCGCCCAAGACGCACGGCCGATGTGAGGGGACGTGCCGGCGCGGTGGGAGGTCTCAGACAAGATCGCTCTCCTGCGCCGCCACGACGACGGTGTCCCATGGACGCGGCTGGCAGCCGAGTCGGGGGTCCCGCTGCGCACCCTCTCGCGCTGGGCGCACGCCTACCGGTCTGACCCCACCTCACACAGCCTCGCTCGGCGCCAACGCAGCGATCATGGCCGGCGTCGAATCCCGGCAGAGCTGATCGAGATAGTCGAAGCTCTCGCCCTGGCAAAGCCGGCTCCGACAGTGGCGTTCATCCACCGCCGCGTGGCCGGCATCGCACACGATCGCGGCCTGTCTGCCCCCAGCTACTCCAGCGTCCGGAGCCTGGTCGCCGGGATCGGTCCCGGCCTGCGCGCTCTGGCCGAGCACGGGGACGCGGGATACCGGGACAGGTTCGAGCTGGTGCTGCGGCGCTCGGCCGAGCGACCCAACGAGCAGTGGCAGGTCGACCACACTCTCCTGGACGTGGCGATCCTCGACGCCAAGGGCACCCAGGTGCGCCCCTGGCTGACGGTGGTCCTGGACGACTACTCCCGCGCCGTGGCCGGCTACACCCTCTTCCTCGGCGCACCTTCGGCCGAGCAGACGGCGCTCGCCCTGCACCAGGCCGTCAACGCCAAGACGAACCCGGGCTGGCCGGTCTGTGGGCTGCCCGAGGTCCTCTACAGCGACCACGGTTCGGACTTCACCTCCGCTCGCCTCGAGCAGGTCTGCCTAGACGCCCACATCCGGCTGATCCACTCCCGGGTCGGGATCCCCCAAGGGCGGGGGAAGATCGAGCGGTTCTACCGGACCGTCACCACCGAGCTCCTGCCGCACCTGCCCGGGTACATCCCGCACGGCACGAACGGCGCACCGGTCACCTCCCCGTCGCTCTCGCTCGAAGACCTCGACGCCATCCTCGAGCAGTACGTCGTTGCCGAGTACAACGCCCGCCCCCACTCCCAGACACACCAGGGGCCGACCGTCCGGTGGAGCGCGAGCGGCTTCATCCCCCGCAGCCCCGCCCACCCCGAGGATCTCGACCTGCTCCTGCTCACCGCGGCCACCACCCGCAAGGTCCAGCGCGACGGCATCCAGTTCGCCTCGACCCGCTACCTCTCCACGGTCCTGGCCGCCTACGTCGGGGAGCAGGTCACTGTTCGCTTCAACCCCCGCGACGTCGGGGAGATCCGCGTGTACTTCAACGACGAGTTCTTGTGCCGGGCGATCGCCCCTGAGCTATCCGCCGAGTCGATCTCCCTCGACCAGCTCCAAGCCGCCCGCCGTCAACGCCGCCGCGACCTCAAGGACCAGCTCCGCCAACACCGCACCCTCGCCAGCGCCCTGCCCAGCGATACCCGTTACGCCCCACCAGCAGTCAGCACCGACGACACAGCACCGCCACCGGCTCCTGAGCCCCGACCACGACATGGACTGCGTCTGTATGCCACCGACTAAGAAGCTCTCCGTGCTCGGCAAAGACGACGACGGCCGGCGGTTCCTCACCGGCACCTTCGACGAGGTCAACTCCGCCGCCCCGCACCCTCACCCCGTCCCGTCCTTCTACAGCACCCGCGAGCACCGGCGGTTCGCCGAGTTCGCCGACACCGTGCGCACCCACCGCTACATCGGACTGTGCTGGGGCCCACCCGGGATAGGCAAGACACTCTCAGCCCGCCACTACGCCGGCGTCGACACCTGGGAGCAATGGCAATACGACATCGCCGACACGGTCGGACCCGTGCCGCCACGGGTCCTGGAAGTGCGCACCGCGTTCTACACCCCCACGGTGGCCGCCACCATCAAGCAGATCGACCAAGGCCTACCCCGAGCCTGCCAAGCGATCTCCTACGCGATCGACTACGACGAGCTCGGACTCGTCGACCCCTACGTTCACGACGCCTCACGCTCCCCCGGGCGCACCGAGCTGCTCATCATCGACGAAGCCGACAGGCTCAAGAGCACCGGTCTTGAGCAAGTCCGCGACTACTACGACCGCCACCACATGGGCGTCATCCTCATCGGCATGCCAGGCATCGAAAAGCGCCTCGCGCGCTATCCCCAGCTCTACAGCCGCATCGGCTTCGCCCACGAGTACAGACCCCTCGGCCCCGACGAGCTCACCGCTGTCCTCACCACGCGCCTACCCGCCCAGCACACCGACCACGACCCCATCGCGCACGCCACCGCCCTGGCCACCATCGCTCGCATCACCGCAGGCAACTTCCGACTCCTGGACCGCCTGGCCACCCAGATCGAACGCATCCAGACCATCAACGACCTCCACACCCTCACCCCAGAGCTCGTCGACGCCGCTAGAGAAGCCCTCCTCATCGGCCACTGACCGCTACCAGAAGCACGCCACCAAGCGATGCGACTCACAGAGTCATGGCGCGGGACGAGCTCTGGGAGACTGCTGCCGTTCAGCACGGATACGTCACTGCCCAACAGGCAGTGGATCTCGACGTGGGGTCGGGAAGCGATCAAGAAACTCGTCCAGCGCGGGACGTTGGTCAGAGAAGCGTTCGGCGTCTACCGCTTTCCCAAGTATTCCGTCTCTGAGGCCGACCCCTACATGCTCGCCGTGCTCTGGACGCGAGTACCTGAAGCCGCTCTCAGTCATGAGACTGCGCTGGCCGTCTACGACCTCAGCGACGTCAACCCGAATCAGATCCATGTGACAGTGAGTTCCCAGCGGCAATTGCGTCGAAAGAATGATGAGCACTACGCCGTTCACTACGAGGACCTGGACGCAGCACAGATCGGATGGTGGCAGGAAATCCCCACCGTAACTGCGGCCACTGCGATTGAACAGTGCCTCGTATACGGGACGCCCACATACCTGCTGCGGCAGGCCATCGATCAGGGAAGCACCTCGGGGCGTCTGACAACTGCCGAACAGGAACGTCTCACGAGAGCACTGGAGCACCGACGTGGCTGAACGGATCTCATCACATCTGGCAGGGCTACTCCACACCATGGTCCCGAAGCCGAAGCAGCCGAACTCGGCCAGCATCCTGAACTCATGGATCGCCCAAGCAGAGCGACGAAGGACATTGACGGCCTCGTTCGAGGGGATCTCGGCGAGTTCATGCAGACCTTGGAAGAGGTGCTCGCAGAGCCATGGGGGCCATTAACCCTTCGCCACGGACCGGTCACGGTCATCGATGTACCAACACGTGTCCAGAAGCCTCGCCGCTTCGACATCTACATTGAACTGCGTGGCGTCACCTGGCGACGCATCCAGTTCGAGATCGCTCCCGACGAAGCCGGTATCGGCGACGAGTCCGAGTCAATAGAACCAGCTCCTCTCGGAGCATTCGGACTTCCGGACCCGGACTCACTGGTGAGCATCACCCTGAGGTACCAGATCGCACAGAAACTGCACGCTGTCTCAGATCCACACGACCCACCGAACACCGTGAATGATCGAGCTCGGGACGTCGTTGATCTGCTCCTGATCCGCAACCTCACAACCGTCATCGGTCTTCCCACCAACACAGAGATCGCCACGGCCGCCCGAGCAGTGTTCCGAAGCCGTGCCGAGGAGGCGATCCGACTCGGACTCACACCACGTCAGTGGCCAGCAGTCATCATCAGCTATCCGCACTGGGAGACGGACTACGAACGTGCTGCAGAGTCGGCCGGAGTCGAACTCCCCCTGGATGATGCCGTCGCTCAGGTCAACGCGTGGATCGTAGAACTCCAGCGCGTCTGAACCTCACTGGCCGAACAACGCGCTCTGAGTCGAGGACCACAGCATCACGGCAAGACGGTCCCATCCACGGAGACTCCTCGGTACCGCGGTCATCCGGTCCCGAGGAGCAGCCCCGCCCTCGTCGATGCCGATGCCCGCACGCGCTGGACGCGGCCGCCGGAACTCAGCCCGCAGCGCGCCCCTGTCCTGCCACTCCGCGCGCCGCGGTGGACGTCATCTCCGGATCGCGCCGTCCCCCTCGATGACCCAGGTCGTCGTGGTCAGCTCCTCCAGGCCCATGGGACCGCGCGCGTGAAGCTTCTGGGTGGAGATCCCGATCTCGGCTCCGAGGCCCAGCTGGCCGCCGTCGGTGAAGCGCGTGGAGGCGTTGATGGCGATGGCCGCGGAGTCCAGTTCCGTGCGGAAGCGGTGGGCGGAGTCGATGCTGCGCGTGCAGATCGCCTCCGTGTGGCCGGTGGAGTGGCGGCGGATGTGCTCGATCGCCTCGTCCAGGTCGGCCACCACCCGCACGGCCAGGTCCATGGAGAGGTACTCCCGCCCCCAGTCCTCCTCGGTGGCGTCGACGACCAGCTGCTGGTCGATACCCGGCACCTCGCGGGCGATCCCCACCGTCGCCTGGTCCCCGTGGATACGGACCCCGGCCGTGGTGAGGCGGGTGAGGGCCTGTACCAGGAACTCCTCGGCGACATCCTGGTGGACCAGGAGGGTCTCGGCGGCGTTGCACACGCCCACGCGCTGGGTCTTGGAGTTCATGACGATGTTCTCCGCCTGCGCCAGGTCCGCGCCGGCGTCGACGTAGACGTGGCAGTTGCCGGTGCCGGTCTCGATGACGGGGACCCGGGCGTGGTCGACGACGGAGCGGATCAGCCCGGCACCGCCGCGCGGGATGAGGACGTCGATGCCGCCGCGGGCCTCCATCAACGCCGTGGCTCCCGCGCGACCCCACGGGTCGACCGTCTGGACGAGGTCCGCGGGCAGGTCGGCGGAGACCAGCGCGTCGCGCAGCAC
>NZ_CCXH01000299.1 GCF_000820725.1 Actinomyces polynesiensis
CCTCCGCCGCGGTGCCGCCGCGCAGGATGACGGCGTTGCCAGCCTTGATGGCGAGACTGGCGGCGTCGACGGTGACATTGGGGCGGGCCTCGTAGATCATGCCGATGACACCCAGCGGCACGGCGACCTGCGTGACACGCAGGCCGTCCTCGGTGACGTTGCCGCGCACGACGCGACCGACGGGGTCGGGCAGGGCGGCGACCTCACGCACGGCTGCGGCGATCCCGCTGAGGCGGGCGGCGTCGAGTGCAAGTCGGTCGACGAGGCCCTCGTCCATGTGCTCGGCGCGTGCGCGGGCCACGTCCTCAGCATTGGCGGCCCGGACCTCGGTGGACCGGTCCTCCAGGGCGGTCGCCATGGCCTCCAGGGCGCGGTCCTTCACCCGGGAGGTGGCAGTGGCGAGCACACGGGAGGCGACGCGGGCGGCGTCGGTGAGGGCGGAGATATCAGGGGTCTCGGTCATGTCGCAATGATTCCACAGCAGGTGGGGCGGGATGGGCGGTGGCTGGCGGTGCAGGGCTGGGTCTGGAGCGTGAGGGCGGCGGGGTCGCCCTCGTGGGCGGGAGCGGAAGCGCAAGGCCTCCGGGGTCGCCCTCGTACTCGGGAGTGGAAACGCAAGGCCACCAAGGTCGCCCTCGTACGCGGGTCGTGTCCCGCGCGGAGCAACGCAGACCTGCGGCCTGCGAGAGCGCCGATCCCTGGTCTCCCGACGCCCCAACATTCCGACATCGCGAGCGTCCCCCGAAGCAGCTCGCTGGTCCCCACCCACACGGGCGAGGACCAGCGAGTTCAGCGACTGCCGCCTGCGCGAGAGGCAACCCCGGGCACTGCCCCACTCACGGAGCCGACGTCCCGGCGATCACCTCTGCGCGCGGCGAGTGGCTCAGGCCTGCTTGGTGGCCTCGATCTCCAGGGTGATGGCGATCTTGTCGCCGACCAGCATGCCGCCGGCGGCCTGTGCCTTGTTCCAGGTCAGGCCGAAGTCCTTCCGCGAGATGGTGGTGGTGCCCTCGAAGGCGGCGCGGTCGAAGCCGAAGGGGTCGGTGGCCGTGCCCTCGAAGGTCACGTCGATGTCGACGGGCTGGGTGACGCCGTGGATGGTGAGGTCGCCCGAGAGGACGAACTCGTCGCGCGTGCCGGAGACGCCGGTGGAGGTGAAGGTCCACTCCGGAAACTTGTCGACCTCGAAGAAGTCGGCGGAACGGAGGTGGTTGTCGCGGTCGGTGTTGTTGGTGTTCACCGAGGCGGCGTTGATGGTGGCCGTGGCGGAGGAGCCCTCGGGGGTGGTCTCGTCGGCCACGTTGATGGTGCCCTGGAAGTCGTCGAACGCGCCGCGGGTCTTGCCGATGCCGGCATGGCGGACGGTGAAGCCGAGGGTGGAGTGGGTGGGATCGATGGTGTAGGTCGTCATGAGTGCCTCCGAAGTGGTGTGGAACGGACTCGACCGGTCCGTCTGATTTGTTGACTCCGCAACCATATCCGGAAGTGGTCACGATGTCACGACGATTCGCGCGCGTCCCTTTGAAACTAATCACATGCGATGTTCCGGTCGGCGGGTGGGCCAGGGGGTGGGTAGGTGCCCTTCTGGGCCTCCGTCCACGGGTTCGGAGTCGCCGTGGGGAGCACCATGGCAGAGTCTCACCCAGCGGGTGTTGACGAAGTGGGGTCTCGACGAGGTTTCGCGACCCTCAGAGCCGATTCTGGGCGTCCAGACCCCACTTCGTCGTCATCGGGGTGGATCCCGTGGAGTGCATGACGGAGCGAGGAAGCACGATCATCGTGACGTTCCTTCGTGTCATCAGGCCGGGCCAGGCCAGGCCGACTCCAACGCACTCGTTGAGTGCTCTCAATCTCGCGCGCGGAGGACGTACCGCGGGGCGGAACTGGACGGATCTCGGCGCAGGAAGGGACGGACCTCAGTGCCTGAACTGAGCGGACCTCAGTGCCCGAACAGAGCGGACCTCGTCGGGGAATGAGGGCTCAGAGGAGGACGGCGAGGTCGTCGCGGTGGACGATGGGGCGCGGGTTCTCCCAGCCGGAGCGCAGCAGGTCGCGGGCACTCAGCCCGGCCATGGCGGCCACGGTGTCGGAATCGTAGGACACGATGCCGCGCGCCACCAGGCCACTGGGCCCCGCGATGTCCACGACGTCACCGGAGTCGAAATGGCTGATCACCTGGCGCACGCCCGCCGCCAGCAGCGACTTTTTGCGAGCCGTGATCGCCTCGACCGCGCCCTGGTCCAACAGCAGCTCCCCCCGCGAGGGCGCGGCATGCGCGATCCACAGGGTCCGCGAGGCCGGCCTCTGCCCGGTCGGCTCGAACCAGGTACCCACGCGCTCACCACGCAGGGCCTCCCCCAGCCGGTCGGCATGCGTGAGCAGCACACCGATGCCGGAGGAGGTGGCCATGGTCGCGGCCTGCACCTTGGTGACCATGCCGCCCGAGCCCACCTTGGAGCCCGCTCCCGTGACCAGCACCGAGCGCAGCTCGTCGTGCGAGCCCACCGTCGGCACCAGGTGCGCACCGGGCGTTCCCGGCGGTGCGGTGTAGAGCCCGTCGACATCGGTGAGCAGCACCAACGCATCGGCGGCCACCATCTGGGCCACATAGGAGGCGAGGCGGTCGTTGTCACCGAAGCGGACCTCACGGGTGGCCACGGTGTCGTTCTCGTTGATGATGGGCACCACCCCGAACCCCAGGAGCTTCTCCAGCGCCTGGCGGGCATTCGTGTAGTGGTCCCGGCGCATGACGTCGTCCGTGGTCAGCAGGACCTGGGCGACGTGGCGGTGGTGGGACTGGAAGGCCGCCGACCAGCGTGCCACCAGGAGGCCCTGCCCCATGGCGGCAGTGGCCTGGGCAGTGGGCAGGTCACGAGGGCGAACCCCCAGCCCCAGCGGCTCCAGACCCGCAGCGATGGCACCTGAGGAGACGATGAGGATCTCGCGGCCGCCCTCGCACCACTGCGAGGCGAGCCTCGCCACGACGTCGATGCGGTTGAGGTCCAGTCCCCCGTCCTCACGGGTGAGCGAGGAGGAACCGATCTTGACGACCACGCGGCGGGCGCCGGCGAGACCGGTCAACCCGGCGTCAGCAGCCGGGCTGCCAGAGCTCGCGGCGACGCCGGACCCGGTGCCCGATCCCCCCGGTCCCGCGTGCCCGGCGCCGGTGGCGCTCACTTGGAGTCCTCACCCGCGTCGGTCCACACGCCTGCCTCACGCTCGGTCCACAGCTCCTGGCGGGCCTCGGCCTTGGCGTCCATGGAGTCGTAGTAGCGCTCCCGGCGTTCCTTGCGCGTGAGTCGCTTGTTCTCGTCGATGCGCAGGTCGGTGCCGCGCTGACCGAGCAGCTCCGGACCCGTGGACAGCGTCGGCTCCCAGTCGAAGATCACGCCGCCCACCAGTTCGCCGATGACCACGGTGTCCCCGGGCACGGCTCCGGCCTTCATGAGCTTGTCCTCGACACCGGCAGCGGCCAGACGGTCGGCCAGGTAGCCCACGGCCTCGTCATTGGCGAAGTCGGTCTGGCGCACCCAACGCTCCGGCTTCTCGCCACGCACCTGGTAGACGACCTCCCCCGCGTGCTCCTGCCGCTTGACGGTGACCTCGTCGCGGGAGCCGACGGCACGAGGGCGGATCACGGGACGGGCAGCCTCCAGCGTGGGCAGCAGGGCGCGCTGCTTCTCCACCAGCTCCGCCAGGGCGAAGGAGAGGGGCTTGAGCCCCTCGTGAGTCACCGCCGAGACCTCGAAGACGGGCCAGCCGAGTTCCTCCAGCTCCGGGCGGCAGACCTCGGCGAGCTCGCGCCCGTCGGGGATGTCGATCTTGTTGAGCACCACCACACGGGGGCGTTCCATGAGGGGCACGTACCCTTCGACCTCGCCGAGGTCGCCCTCGTAGGCCCCCAGTTCCGCCTCGATGGTGCGCAGGTCCGCCAGCGGTTCCCGGTCGTACTCGAAGGTCGCGGTGTCCAGGACGTGCACGATGACGGCGCAGCGCTCGATGTGGCGCAGGAACTCCAGGCCCAGTCCCTTGCCCTGGGAAGCGCCGGGGATCAGACCGGGAACGTCGGCCATGGTGAAGCGCGAGTCGCCCGCCTGCACGACACCGAGGTTCGGCACCAGGGTGGTGAAGGGGTAGTCGGCGATCTTGGGGCGCGCCTGGGACATGGCGGCGATCATGGAGGACTTCCCCGAGGAGGGGAAGCCGACCAGGGCCACGTCCGCCACGGACTTCAGCTCCAGGACGACGTCGCGTTCCTCACCGGGCTCACCCAGCAGGGCGAAGCCGGGGGCCTTGCGCTTCTTCGAGGCCAGGGCCGAGTTGCCCAGTCCCCCTCGTCCGCCCTCCGCGACCACGAAACCGGCGCCGGCCCCCGTGAGGTCGGCGAGCAGCTCCCCGTCGGTGGACTTCACGACGGTGCCGTCGGGCACGGGGACGATGACGTCGTCGCCGTTGCGGCCCTGGCGGTAGTCGCCCATGCCCTGGGTGCCGTTTCCGGCGCGCTGGTGGGGGCTGCGGTGGTAGGTGAGCAGTGTGGTCACCTGGGGGTCCACCACGAGGACGACGGAGCCGCCGTTGCCGCCGTCGCCGCCGTCGGGTCCACCCAGTGGCTTGAACTTCTCGCGGTGCACCGATGCGACGCCATTGCCCCCGTCACCGCCTGCGGCGTGGATGGTCACTCGGTCGACGAAGCTCGGCACGCGTCCTCCTGGATGGGCTCGGTGTTCACGGTGATTGGTGCCAATTGTGCACGAGGGGCGCCCGGCTGACGCCGGACGCCCCTTGAAGTGCTCGTGCGGTCTGGCTCAGGCCTCGACCGGCTCGACGACGTTGATGACCCTGCGGTCACGCTTCGTCGAGAACTCCACCGCGCCGGCCTTCAGCGCGAAGAGCGTGTCGTCCTTGCCACGGCCGACGTTGGCGCCGGGGTGGAAGTGGGTGCCACGCTGACGGATGATGATCTCGCCGGCATTGACCGTCTGACCACCGAAGCGCTTGACGCCGAGTCGCTGCGCGTTCGAATCGCGACCGTTGCGGGAGGACCCGAGGCCCTTCTTGTGTGCCATCTCAGTGGGTGCTTTCTACTCGATGCGGGGGACGGTCAGGCGATCTCGGTGATCTTGACGACCGACAGCTTCTGACGGTGTCCCTGGCGCTTGCGGTAGCCGCTCTTGCTCTTGTACTTGATGATCGAGATCTTGGGGCCCTTCGCGGCCTTCACGACCTCAGCCTTGACGCTGACCTTCTCCAGGCCGGCCTTGTCAGTGGTGACGGCGTCGCCGTCCACCAGCATCAGCGGCTGGAGTTCGATGCTGGAGCCGATTTCATCGGCCAGCTTGTCGACGACCACGACGTCACCGACGGACACCTTTTCCTGTCGGCCGCCGGCCTTGACGATCGCGTAGACCACGTTGGAGCTCATCTCTGTCTCGTTCGGGACAGGACCCACTCCTCGACGTCGACCCCGGGGGGCCGGAAACGGAGGGACGGATCCCGCTGGCGCCTGTGTGCGCCGACGGTCCAATCTAGCCGATCCGCGCGGGACCGGGCAACCCGCGGCCCACCCCGGAGGGCGCGGTGGGCCTGTGTGATTCCACACGGGTCGCGAGTTCGCGACACGCGGGGCTGATCCCTTGGGACG
>NZ_CCXH01000300.1 GCF_000820725.1 Actinomyces polynesiensis
CGGCTCGGGGGCGTGCACGGGCTCGGGCAGCTCGATGGCAGGCACCGCGGCGACCTGCTCCGCGCCCGCACCCGTCTCCGCACCGGGCTCGACCGCACCCGAGGTGGCGGCGCGACGGCGTCCGGTCCGCTTGCGCGGGGTGGTCGTCCCCGCCATCGTCGACGAGGCGGCGCGGGTGCGCCGACCCTTCGCGGGGGCAGAGGTCGCAGGGGCCGTGGCCTCGCCGGCCGACTCCTCCACGGGCACCAGCCCCGTCTCCTCCACGTCCTCAGGCTCCTCGGCGGAGACGAGCAGCGACTCCACGGGGGCCGCAGCCACCTCGGCCTCGACCTCGGGAACCTCGTGGGACAGCGACGCTCCGGGCTCGGCCGCAGGCGCCTTGACGGCGCGGCGACGACGGGTCCCGCGGGTGCGCGGGGCCTCGCTGGCAGCGGGGGTCTCCTCCGCCTCGGCGGCGGCCGTGTTGGCCACCACCTCGGGGTGGGACTCGGCGACCGGGACGACGGCGGGGCCGCCCTCGTCGGTGGACCTGGAGGAGCGGCCGGAGGCGGCGGCGATGGCACTGAGCGCCTCACGCGTCCTGTCGCGGTCCACGTCCTCGTCCAGGCGGCGCGGCTCCTCGACCGTCTTGCGGCCCTTGCCGCGTCCGGAGGAGTGGCCGCCACCGGTGTGGTCGGCGGACCCGGTGTGTTCCACCGGCTCCATGTGGACGATGAACCCACGGCCCTCGCAGACCTCGCAGGGGGTGGAGAAGGCCTCGACGAGGCCCTCGCCCACGCGCTTGCGGGTCATCTGCACGAGTCCGAGGGAGGTGATCTCGGTGACCTGGTGGCGGGTGCGGTCCCGACCCAGGCACTCCACCAGGCGGCGCAGCACGAGGTCGCGGTTGGACTCCAGCACCATGTCCACGAAGTCGACGATGATGATGCCGCCGATGTCGCGCAGGCGCAGCTGGCGGACGATCTCCTCGGCGGCCTCGAGGTTGTTGCGGGTGACCGTCTCCTCCAGCGTGCCGCCGGCTCCGATGTACTTGCCGGTGTTGACGTCGATGACGGTCATCGCCTCGGTGCGGTCGATGATCAGGGTGCCGCCGCTGGGCAGCCAGACCTTGCGGTCCATGCCCTTGGCGAGCTGCTCGTCGATGCGGAACCCGTGGAAGACGTCCTCGGTGCCCACCCACTGCTCGACGCGGTCGGACAGCTCCGGGGAGAGGTCGTGGACGTACTCCGAGACGGTGTCGAAGGTCTCGCGGCCCTGGATGACGAGCTTGTTGAAGTCCTCGTTGAAGATGTCGCGCACGACGCGCACGGCGAGCTCCGGCTCACCGCGCAGCAGGACGGGGGCGGACTTCGTCTTCTTCTGCTTGGCCTCGATGTCCGCCCACTGCTTGGTCAGGCGCGCGATGTCGTCGGCCAGCTGCTGCTCGGAGGCACCCTCCGCAGCGGTGCGCACGATGACGCCGGAGCCCCCGGGGACGGCCTTCTTGAGGATCTTCTTCAGCCGCTGGCGTTCCTTCTCCGGCAGCTTCCGGGAGATGCCCATCATCGAGCCGTTGGGGATGAGCACGAGGTAGCGCCCCGCCAGGGTGATCTGGCTGGTCAGGCGCGCGCCCTTGTGGCCGATGGGGTCCTTGGTGACCTGCACCAGGACGGGGTCGCCGGACTTGAGGGCGGCCTCGATGCGGCGCGGGCGGCCCTCCAGGCCGACGGCGTCCCAGTTGACCTCGCCCGCGTAGAGCACCGCGTTGCGGCCGCGACCGATGTCGATGAAGGCCGCCTCCATGGAGGGCAGGACGTTCTGGACGCGACCCAGGTAGATGTTGCCGACCATGGACTGCTGGGTGTGGCGCGTGACGTAGTGCTCGACGAGGAGCCCGTCCTCGATGAGGGCGATCTGGTCGAGCCCGTTGTGGTGGCGGATGACCATCTGGCGGTCGACGGCCTCACGGCGGGCCAGGAACTCCGACTCGGTGATGAGGTGGCGACGACGGCCCTCCTTGCGTCCCTCACGCCGGCGCTGCTTCTTGGCCTCCAGGCGGGTGGAGCCCTTCAGGGCGGTCACCTGGTCCGAGGGGTCCTCGGAGCCGCGGGACTCGGAGGAACGGGAACGGCGACGACGGCGACGACGCGAGGTGCCACCCTCCTGGTCCTCGTCCTCGTCGGCGTGGGAGTCGGAGGAGGCGTGGTCGCCCTCGTCCCCGTGCCCGGAGCCCTCGGGGGACCCGCCCCGGTCGGAGTCGGACGCGGAGGAGTCCGCGGCGGAACCCTCCTGGGCCCGGTCCTCCTTCTTGTCCTCCTTGGACTGCTTCGAGCGGGAGGAACGGCGGGAGCGCTTCTTCGGCTCCTCCTCGGCGGCGTCGGGGGAGGCGGTGTCCTTCCCCTCCTCGCCGGAGGTCTCGGTGGCGGGCGCCTCGGCCTCGACGTCCTTCTTGCGACGCGAGCGGCGCTTGCGGGCGGGCTTGGCGGACTCGGCATCGCCCTCGGGGCTGTCCTCGGAGTCGGTGCGGTCCTGGGTGTCGCGGTCCGAACCCGCGCGGTCCTCGTCGTCACGCTCGGCGGCGGCGCGTCCGCCGCGCCTGCGGCGTGGGGTCCGCTCGGCGGGCTCCTCCTCGTCGTGCGAGGGCGGCTCCGGCTCGCGGAAGGTCGGTGCCTGGAAGGCTGGCGCCTGGAACAGCAGCGACGCCATGGGTGATGCAGGTGCGGATGAGTCTTCGGGGTTGGTCACGGTTCTCCAATTTGTGGGGCCCGCCCCGCACCGGGTGGGTCCCCTCTTGCTCGCCCGCGAGGGGCGGAAATCCTGACAGGACCACGTTCTCGCGTGGCGGTGCCCGGTGGCCGCGACCGTCTCCGGCCGGCTTGCTCTTCCGGTACTCACGTCGCGGAGGTGCGTCCACGACGTCCATCTTCGGTGCCATTGTCTCACAGGACCCGCCCCCACTCGGGGATGTCCGCCGGAGGCGATCGATCGCGCCCGGCGTGGCGGGCACGGCGGGGGCACCGGGCGGGCGCGGGGCGGGACCGGCACGGGAGTGCGGCGGGACCCGGGCCCGGGGTCGCCGGGACCGGGCCGATCCCCTGCTCAGACGGCAGGATTTCACCTAGACTTGCACCACAGGTGCGCCGTGCGACGTGTCACGGATCGGCCACGACACACGGCAACGTCGTGTTGACCAGTTGGTCAATGAGATATCTTCTTGACATGGCGTCAGGACGATGACTTCGTCCCCACGCTGCATCCATCCCATCACCGGAAAGGCGAGCACCATGACACTCGTTCCGGCAGCGCTCGACGCGCTGACACTGGGTCGGTGGCAGTTCGGCATCACGACCGTCTACCACTTCATCCTGGTCCCGTTGACCATCGGTCTGTCCCTCCTCGTCGCGATCATGCAGACGATCTGGCACCGCACCGGCAACGACACATGGCTCCAGGCCACCCGGTTCTTCGGAAAGCTCCTCCTCATCAACTTCGCCCTGGGCGTCGCCACCGGCATCGTCCAGGAGTTCCAGTTCGGCATGAACTGGTCGGAGTACTCCCGCTACGTCGGGGACATCTTCGGCGCCCCCCTCGCCATCGAGGCCCTGGCGGCGTTCTTCCTCGAGTCCACCTTCCTGGGGCTCTGGATCTTCGGGTGGGGCCGCCTCTCCAAGGGCTGGCACCTGGCGACGATCTGGTGCGTCGCAGTGGGCACCACCCTGTCCGCCCTGTGGATCCTCGCGGCGAACTCCTGGATGCAGCACCCCGTGGGCGCGGTCTTCAACGCCGAGACCGGGCGCGCGGAGCTCGACGGGGCCGGCGGATTCCTCAAGGTCGTCACCAACCCGGTCCTCGTCTGGGAGTTCTCCCACGTCATCACCTCCTCCTGGCTGGTCGCCGGCACCTTCGTGGCGGGCCTGGCCATCTGGTGGATGACGCGGGCCGCACGCGAGGGCGGTGAGGTCGGCAGGCGTGAGGCACGGGACATCTGGCGTCCGCTGGCCCGCTTCGGGCTGCTGGTCGTCATCATCGGCGGGCTCGGCACCGCGGGCACCGGTCACATCCAGGGCCAGGAACTCGCACGCGTCCAGCCCATGAAGATGGCCGCCGCCGACGGGGTCTGTGTCTCCGACACCCAGGTCGCCATGACGATCGCCCAGTTCGGCACCTGCCCCCTCGACGACTCCGACCAGCCGACGAAGTTCATCGAGATCCCCTACGTCTCCTCCATCCTCTTCACCAACAGCCCCAACGGTGAGATCACGGGTGTGGCGCAGGCCCAGCAGGAGCTCGTCGAGAGGCTCAACGCGACACCGGCCTTCACCGAGAAGTACGGCGACGCCTCCCAGTACGACTTCCGTCCGCCGGGCAACGTCATCTTCTGGTCCTTCCGCATGATGATCGGCCTCGCCGGTTTCGCGGCGGTCCTGGCGCTGTGGGGCCTGTGGGCCATGCGCAAGGGAGCGGTCCCCGAGAACAAGTGGCTGGGGCGCTTCGCGATCCTCACGATCCCGACCCCCTTCATCGCGGCCTCCTTCGGGTGGATCTTCACCGAGATGGGCCGACAGCCCTGGGTGGTGGCACCCAACCTCTCGGCACTGGACAACGGTGACCCGGTCGCCTCCGTCATGATGATGACGCAGGCCGGCATCTCCACCGCCGTCCCGGCCGCCCAGGTCCTCACGACGATGGTGATCTTCACGCTCCTCTACGCGGCGCTCGGCGTCGTGTGGTTCCTGCTGATGAGGCGCTACGCCCTGGAGGGCATCCACACCCACTCCGCCGAGCCGGACGAGGACGACGAGACCGTCGGTTCCCTGTCCTTCGGCTACTGATCGGACGGGGACACTCCCATGGATCTCAGCATTCTCTGGTTCATCCTCATCGCGGTCCTGTGGACCGGCTACCTCGTCCTGGAGGGCTTCGACTTCGGCGTGGGCATGCTCCTGCCCGTCGTGGCCCGCAACGACCGGGAACGCACCACGGCCATCCGCACCATCGGTCCCCACTGGGACGGCAACGAGGTGTGGCTCCTGACGGCCGGCGGCGCGATGTTCGCCGCCTTCCCGGAGTGGTACGCCACGATGTTCTCCGGCATGTACCTGGCCCTCTTCCTGATACTCGTCATGCTCATCCTGCGCATCTCGGCCATCGAGTGGCGCTCGAAGATCGCCTCGGAGAAGTGGCGCTCCGTGTGGGACCGCTTCCACACCGTGGCCGCCTTCACCGTTCCCCTGCTGCTGGGCGTCGCCTTCGCGAACCTCGTGCAGGGCATGAAGATCGAGGTCGTGGACCGGGCCACCCAGCAGGTCGTCCCCGCCACCGACGTGACCCCCGAGGTCCTCGCCGGTGCGGCCCACCAGCTGACGGGTGGCTTCCTCAGCCTGCTGACGCCGTACACGATCCTCGGTGGCCTGGCCGTCGTGGCGATCTGTTTCGCCCACGGCGCGCAGTTCCTGGCACTGAAGACCAAGGGTGACGTCCACGACCGGGCCAACGGCGTGGCCGCTCCTGCCACTGTCGCGGCCGTGGTGCTCGGTGCGGTGTGGCTCATCTGGGGGCAGTTCAAGTTCTCGAACAACGTCTGGTCCTGGATCCCGCTGGTCGTGGCGGCCCTGGCCCTGATCGCCTCGGCGGCGTGGTCGCAGCACGCGACCCGCAACGAGAAGCTGTCCTTCACCGCCTCCGCTGTCGGCATCGCCGGCGCCGTCGCCTGGGTGTTCGCCTCCATGGCCCCCGACGTCATGAAGTCGAGCATCGACGGGGCGTACTCGCTGACGATCGCGCAGGCGTCCTCGACCCACCCGACCCTCGTGATCATGTCGGTCGTGGCCCTGTGCCTGGTCCCGGTGGTCCTCGTCTACACCGCCTGGTCCTACTGGGTCTTCCGCAAGCGGGTCTCCACCGCGGATGTCGATGCCAATGCCGGTCTGCTCCCCAAGCGGATCCGTCTCGGCTCGAACTTCCTGGCGGGCTGAGCCCGCACCGCTCCACCGAGGGCCCCTCCCCCGTTCCCGGGGGTGGGGCCCTCCGCTGTCAGGACAGAAGACATCTGCCTCGGTCCGTCGACGCGCCGACAAGTGGGCGATCGCGCCGGGCGCACCTCCTGAGGGGGCAGTGGTGCCGGTCGACGACCGGCCCGGTAGGCAGCCGTGCCGATCGACGACCGGCCAAGTAGGTGGTCGTGCCACCGAAGCGCCGACCGAGTAGACAGTCGTGACAGGACCGGCCACCGAATGGGTAGTTGTGGCAGAGACGTGCCACAACTACCCATCACGTGAAGGCCACTCACGGGCACCCACTCGGACGCTTTGCGTATCCGCAGGTCACGACCACTTCGAACACGCGATGCCCGTTGGCCCGCCCGGGTGCCTCCGACCAAATGGGTAGTGGTGCCACCGAAGTACCCACCAAGCAGACAGTCGTGGCAGGACCAGCCACCAAGTCGGGAGTCGTGCCATCAGAACCGACCAGATGGGCAGTCGTGACGCCGAATCGCCCACAGACGGGACAGTCGTGCCACCGACCGGGACCCGGGCACGGACCCACGTCCCACGCCGCACGCCCTCGTCGACCACGGACCTCCGTCCCACAAGCTGGCACAATGGGCAGGGTGAGACCACTCGACCCCCGCCTGCTGCGCCACGCCCGATCGGCGCGGGTCCACATCATCGTCTCGGCTGCGCTGGGGCTCGCGACCGCCGCCCTCGTCATCGTCCAGGCGCTCCTGATCTCCCACGCCGTCTCCCCGGTGGTCCTCGGCACGGACACGTTGTCCGGGGTCCTGCCACTCGTGGCCGCCCTCGTCTGTGTCGTCGCCGCACGGGCGGGGGTCGTGGCTCTCCGCGAGGCACTGTCCCACCGCGCGGCGGAGGGCGCGATCCGCGAGCTGCGCGCGGCAGTCCTCACACGCGCCGAGGAACTCGGCCCCCGCTGGCGCGCACGCCACGGCGCCGACACCGCCACCCTCGTCACACGTGGCCTGGACGACCTGGTCCCCTACTTCGTCAAGTTCCTCCCCCAGCTGCTCCTGGTCGTCACCGTCACCCCCCTGGCGCTGGGGACGATCCTCGTCCTCGACTTCTGGTCGGCGTTCATCGCCGCCGCCGTGATCCCCCTGATCCCCCTGTTCATGGTCCTGATCGGACGTTTCACCCAGGAGTCCTCCGCCCGCAAGCTCTCCTCCATGGAGCGCCTCGGCTCCCAGCTCCTGGACCTCATGGCGGGCCTGCCGACCCTGCGGGGACTTGGCCGCGAGGACGGTCCCCGCGAGCACCTCCGCAGGCTCGGCCGGGAGAACACCCGCGCCACGATGTCCACCCTGCGCGTCGCCTTCCTGTCCGGGGGCGTGCTCGAGTTCCTCACGACCCTGTCGGTGGCGCTGGTCGCCGTGGAGGTCGGGATGCGACTGGTCCACGGCTCCATCCCCCTGACCACCGGACTGGTGGTCATCATGCTCGCCCCCGAGGTCTTCGAGCCCCTGCGCCAGGTCGGCGCCCAGTTCCACGCCTCCGCCAACGGGGTCGCAGCAGCGCAGGCGGCCTTCGAGGTCATCGAGACGCCGGTCCCCCCTCACGGCGACACCCCCGCCCCTGACCCCGCCACCACCGACATCGTGCTGGAGGGTCTCTCCGTCGCCGCCCGCGGGGTGTGGGCGCCCGCCGACCTCAGCGCCGTCATCCACCCGGGCACCGTCGTCGCACTGACCGGGCCGTCCGGGTCGGGCAAGACGACGACCGTCATGGTCCTCCTCGGCCTGGAGCCGGCCACCCGCGGTCGCGTCCTCCTGCGCCCGCTCTCCCGTCAGGGCCAGGGAGGCGACGAGGACACCGCAGGTCTCCCCACCGGCACGCCATCCGGGAGCGGGCGGGAAGTGGACCTCGCCGAGGTCGCCCTGCCGTCGTGGTGGTCCCACGCCACCTGGGTCCCCCAGGCCCCCACGATCCTGCCGGGCACCCTCCGGGAGAACGTGCTCGGCGAGGGGGACGGACCCGGATCCGCCGCCGACCTGGACGCGGCCGCCCGCGCCACCGGATTCGACCAGGTCGTCGGATCCCTGGAGGAGGGGTGGGACACCCGCGTCGGACAGGGGGGCACCGGGCTGTCCGTCGGCCAGCGCCAACGTCTGGCACTCACCCGTGCCCTCCTGGACGACTCACCGTTGGTCGTGCTCGACGAGCCCACTGCACACCTCGACGCGGTCAGCGAGGGCGTCGTCGTCGACACGATCCTGTCCATGCGTCGCGCGGGGCGCACAGTCGTCGTCATCGCCCACCGCGAGGCCGTGGTCGCCGCCGCCGACCAGGTGATCGAGGTCCCCACCCGTCGCGCCACCACCGAGGAGACCGAGCAGTGGCCCGCCCTCGTGGAGGTCGAGGGCACGGAGGACCTGCACGTGGACCTGCCCGGCCTGCTCGACCCGTCGCTGGTCGGACAAGCCCCGGTCGGACAAGCCCCGGTCGAACCGGCCCCGGCGGACCCGGCAGCTGACACCCGCCCGGGTGGGGAGGCCACCACGACCGGTGGGAGGGACCGACAGTGACCGTGCTCCTCACCGCGCCCGAGAGGCGCGCCCTCAGACGGGTCCTGCGTCTCCTCGACGTCGACCGCCGCGGCTTCGCGCTCTCCGTCCTTCTCGGCACCCTCGGGCTCGGCTCTGCCATCGCCCTGGCGGCCACCGCCGCATGGCTCATCGCCCGCGCCGCCCAGCAGCCACCCGTCCTCTACCTCACCGTCGCCGCCACCTCGGTGCGGCTCTTCGGCATCATGCGTGCCCTCATGCGCTACCTCCAGCGTCTCGCCAGCCACCACGTGGCGCTGGCGGGCATGGACTCCCTGCGCCAGAACCTCTACGACTCCCTGTCCACCTCCCGCGTGGACCGCGTGGCGGGCCTGCGTCGGGGGGACCTCCTGGCCCGCACGGGTGCCGACGTCGACGACGTCGGTGACCTCGTCGTCAAGTCCCTCCTGCCCACCTGCGTGACCGCGGTGGTCGGAGTCGGGACGGTCGTCGGCATCGGGATGCTCTCCCCCGCCGCCGCGGCCATCCTCGCTGCATGCCTGCTCGTCTCGGGTGTCGTCGCCCCCCTGATGACCATGGGCTCCGCCCGTCGCGCGGAGCTCGAGTCGGGCGCAGCACGCACGGACCTCTCCGAGACCGCCATGACGCTCATGGACGGCGCTGCGGAGCTGCAGGTCTCCGGGCGCATCACCGGGGTGCGCGACCACCTCGACTCCGTCAGCTCCTCCCTGGCGCGTGCCGCGGGGCACGCGGCACGCACCTCCGGTGTCGCGGCCGGCATCGACCGCCTCTCCATGGGGCTCGCCGTGGTGGGAGCCCTGCTCGTGGGCATCCCCGAGACCACGGGTGGTCGTGTGGCGGCAGTGGCACTGGCGGTGCTGGTCCTCACCCCGCTCGCCTCCTTCGAGGGCACCGGCGAGATGGCGCCGGCCGCCGTCCAGTTGGTCCGCTCAGCCCGGGCGGCCCTGCGCATCGACGAGCTCCTCGGGCACGACGCTCCCGTGCCCACCCACCCCGTGCCCGCCCCCGCCACGGGTTCCGGTCCCCGCTTGGTCGCCCGCGACCTGGCCATCGGGTGGCCCGGAGGTCCGGTGGTCGCCACGGGCATCGACCTGGACCTCGGGATCGGTCGCCACCTGGCGGTCGTCGGCCCCTCCGGGATCGGCAAGTCGACGCTGCTCTACACGCTGGCGGGCATGCTCCCGCCCGTCTCCGGCACGGTCACCCTGGACGGCGTCGACGTGTGGGGCGGCGACCGGCACGACGTCACGGCCCAGGTGACGATGACGGCCGAGGACGCCCACGTCTTCGCGACGTCGGTCCTGGAGAACCTGCGCGTCGCCCGGCCCGACCTCACCGGCGACCAGGCGGTCGCCCTGCTGGGGCGAGCCGGTCTGGGCGCGTGGCTCCGCGACCTGCCCGCGGGTCTCGACACGATCATCGGCTCCGGGGGCACGACGGTCTCGGGTGGGGAACGTCGTCGGCTCCTCCTGGCACGGGCACTCGCCTCCCCCGCACCGCTCCTGCTCCTGGACGAGCCGGGCGAGCACCTCGACCCGGCCACCGCGGACTCCCTCATGGAGTCCCTGCTGGGACCCGAGGACCCCTCGAGGGGCGTGCTCGTCGTGACCCACCGGCTCTCCGCCCTGACGGGCGCGGACACGGTGATCGTCCTGGACCGGCCGGGCAGCGACACGACCGCTGCGGGTGCAGGGGCCCTCGACACGGACTCCCCCGCGACCGTCGTCGCCCGCGGGACACATGCAGAACTCAGCGCCCAGCGCGGTGCCTACCGCTGGGCCGTCGAACAGGAGACCCCATGACCCAGGCCCGACCCGACCTCCGGCTGCTCGAGGCGGCCCTGGACCTCACCTCCAACCTCCACCTGCGTCCCGCCCTCCAGCGCTTCGTCGACCAGGCCTGCCGCCTGACCGGCGCGCACTACGGCGCGCTCAGCGTGCTGGACAACTGGGGGGACACGACGATGTTCATCCAGCACGGTTTCTCCGAGGAGCAGATCGCGCGCATGGGCAACCCGCCCCTGGGCCACGGCCTCATCGCGGAGATCCCCACCGACGGACCCCTCATCATCAACGACGTCCACCACGACGAGGACGCGGCGGTCACCCTCCCCCAGGGGCACCAGGAGATCGAGAACTTCCTCGGTGCCCCCGTCACCGTGCACGAGCAGGTCTACGGTCGCCTCTACCTGACGGACAAGTTCGGGGGCTTCGGGCGCACCGATGCCGAGGTCGTCACCTCCCTGGCGGCGGCCGCCGGTGTGGCCGTGGAGAACGCCGAGCTCTTCGCCCAGGCACGCAAAAGGGAACGCTGGATCGCTGCCTCCCAGAAGCTGACGACACCATGCTGGAGGGCGCCGACGAGGAGGAGGCGCTCGTCCTCATCGCCCAGACCGTGCGCGAGGTGTCGGATGCGGACACCGCGGTCATCGTCCTGCCCTCGGTGGGTGACTCCTGGGCCGGGGAGATCACCGACGGCTACCACGCCGACCGCCTGCTCGGCGTCGTCTTCCCACCGGAGGGACGGGCCATGTCGGTGCTCGCGGAGGGCACCGGCATGATCGTGGACTCGATGGCCCGCGCACAGACCATGCGCGTCCCCCAGCTCAGCGAGTTC
>NZ_CCXH01000301.1 GCF_000820725.1 Actinomyces polynesiensis
ACCGACCCCGTGGGTGCGGCCGCCCGCGTGTACCGCTGCCCGCGCCCGGGCGGGGTGCATCGCAGGCACCGCGGACTCCGACGAGGGCGACGCCCCCGGGCGCTGGGTGCGGTCCGGTGCTGCGGGTTCAGTTCCTCCAGGCGGCGGCGCGCTGCCCGGCCACCCACGCCGCGACCTGCGTGCGGCGCTGCAGGCCCATCTTCGACAGCAGCGAGGTGATGTGGTTCTTGACCGTCTTCTCCGCGACGCCGAGCTTCTCCCCGATCTCCCGGTTCGACAGGCCGTCGCCGATGAGCTCGAGCACCTTGCGCTCGGAGGGGGTGAGGTCCGAGGTCGGGTCCTCGTGGTCGGCGCGCCGACGCGTCACCGTGCGCTCGTCGAGGAGGACGCGCCCCTCGGACACGGCCTTGATGATGTCGGTGATCTCCGCCCCGCGCACGGTCTTGAGCACGTAGGCACGGGCGCCCTTCTCCAGGGCCTCGGCCAGTGCCTCGTCGTCGTCGAAGGAGGTCAGCACGATCGGGCGGATCTCGGGGCGCGTGCGTCCCAACTGCTCCATGATGTCGATGCCGGTGCCGTCGGGCAGCTGCAGGTCGACGAGGATGACGTCGGGGCGCACCAGCTCCGCGCGGCGCAGGGCGTCAGCCACGGTGCCCGCCTCCGCGACGACCTCCAGGCCGTCGGCGCGGTCCACGATCTCGGCGATGCCTCGACGCACGATCTCGTGGTCGTCGACGATCATCACTCGGATGTTGGTGGGCTTGTTCTCGTTCGCGTTCACGGGACCATCGTACCGGGACCAGGGTCCTCCCCATGTCACACCGGACGGGAGGACCTCAGGACCCTGTGCCGAGGAAACCGGGGTCGATGCGCTGCATGGCGTCGCGTGCGGCCATGTTCTCCGCGTGCTTCTTCGAGCTGGCCGTGGACACGCCCTGGACGTCCCCGTCGCCGAAGGCCACCTCCGCCGTGAAGAGCCGGTGGTGATCGGGACCCTGGCCGTGCACCGTGAAGACGGGCTCCCCCAGGTGCTCGCGCTGGGCGTACTCCGCGATGATCGTCTTCCAGTCCTGGGTCTGGCCACGCTCCACGGCGTGGTCGAGCAGGTTGGAGACCAGCTGGAGGACCACCCGGCGCGTCTCCTCCAGGCCGAGGGAGAGGTACGTGGCGCCGATGAGCGCCTCCACGGTGTCGGAGAGGATCGAGTCCTTGTCGCGCCCCCCGGTCAGGTCCTCCCCGCGTCCCAGGCGGATGAAGTCCCCCAGTCCGATCTCGCGGGCCACGAGCGCGAGGGGCTCCTGGGAGACGGTGGCCGCGCGCATGCGGGAGAGGTCAGACTCGGGCAGGTCCGGGTGGTCGTGGTAGAGCCGGTCAGCCACGACGATCGAGAGGACGGCGTCACCGAGGAACTCGAGGCGCTCGTTGTGGGGGATCCCCCCGGCCTCGTAGGCGTAGGAGCGGTGGGTGAGGGCGAGGCCCAGAAGCTCCGGGTCGATGTCCGCACCCCACCTGGGCAGCAGCTGCGAGGGGTCGTCGTTGGGGGGGAGGGGGAGACGGGGCCTGCGCGCCATCAGTCCTCGGCCTCCTCGGTGGTGGTGTCCAGGAGCGCCGCCAGCCCTGCCAGGCGCGGGTCGATGACGTCGTGGTGGTGGTCCGCCGGGGCGTCCGCCAGGCGGATCCCGCACTGCGGGCACAGCCCGGGACAGTCCGGGCGGCACAGGGGCAGCGGGTCGACGAGGTCGAGGACCTCGTCGCGAACGAGGGGTTCCAGGTCGACGACGTCACCGGGCTCGACGAGGAGCAGGTCCTCGGGGACCTCGTCCTCCGCGGTGGCGGCGGCGCGACCCTTCGGCTGCTCGAAGTAGACCTCGGCGCCGTGGAACTCCTCGTCCTTCACGACGGGTTCGAGGCAGCGCACGCACTCGCCACGCAGCTCCACCTCCCCGTCGACCTGGGCGAGGACGCCCTCGTCGACGGTGGTGAGCTCGACGTCCAGGTCCTGGGTCGAGCCCGGTTCCACCCACATCGCGGAGGTGCCGAGGTCGTCGGGGACAGTCCAGGAGACCTTGCGGTGCAGGGTGGCCCCCAGGTGTCGGGGCAGGTCGCGCAGCTGGATGCGCAGGGGTGAGTCAGTGGTGGTCAATGTCGATGTCCGTCTGGTCGATTCCGTTGCGGTCGGCGATGGCCCGCCTGCCGGCATCCGTGCGTCGCTGGAGGTCGGTGAGGAGGTGGGCCACCTCCGTGAGGGTCTTGGCGGCGTAGTCGTCCGCGCCGCGGCGCAGCTGGGCGTCGGTCGACTTCGCCTCGGCCACGATCTGGCGGGCGCGGTCCTCCGCCAGGTGGGTGATGTTCTCGGTGGACACGAGCCGTTCGGCCTGGGCCTTGGCGTCGGCGATGGTGGACTCCGCGTCCGAGCGTGCCTGGGAGCGGGTCGCCTCCGCCTCCTCGGTGGCACGCGAGACGAGGTGGGAGGCCTGGTCGCGGGCCTCCTGGACCATCTGGTCCGCCTGTTCGCGTGCGTCGTCGAGGGTGGAGCGGGCGCGGGCATTGGCCTCGGCGATGGTCACCTCGGCGGCGGAGTCGGCGCGTCCGAGCACCGCGTCCGCGTCGGCGACCACCGCATCGGCGGCGACGAGGTCGTCGGGCAGTGCCTCGCGGGCCTGGTCGATGAGGTCCAGCAGCTCCGCCCGGTTGACCATGGCGTTGGCGGACAGCGGCACGGAGCGGGCCTGCTCGATGAGGTCCTCGAGCTGGTCGAGTGCGGCGATGACGGTGGAGGGACCGTAGACGGCCTCGCTCCCCCACTCCTCGGGGGTGTCCCCGCTCCGGTCCTGGGGGTGCTCGTCGTGTCCGTCCGGCTGCGGGGACTCCGCCGCGCGGGCGGCGTCGTCCTCGTGCACGGCCCGGTCCGTGCCCTCCTGCTCAGACATCACTGCCTCCCTCTCGCCGGGCTCCCCGGTGGGTGCCCACCGCTCCATTGTCCGCCATCACCCGCGCGACGCCCGGGGGAACATACCGCGACACGTCCATTCCCCACGCGGCCAGCTCGCGCACGATCGTGGAGGACACGTGGACCATCTCGGGGCTCGTGGGCAGGAAGACGGTCTCCACGTCACCGATCTCACGGTTGACGCTGGCCTGGATGATCTCCGAGGAGACGTCCGCGGAGTCCCTGATGCCCTTGATGACGAGGTCCGCGCCGCGGTCCCGGCAGAAGTCGACGAGCAGCCCGTCCATGCGCGCCACCTCGACGCGCGGCACGCCCTCCAGTGCCTCCCGGAGGAGGTCGACGCGCTGGCGGACCGTGAGCACCGGTGTCTTGGAGACGTTGACCCCCACGGCCACGACCACCAGGTCGGCCACCCGTGTCGCGCGCCGGATGAGGTCGATGTGGCCCAGGGTCACCGGGTCGAAGGACCCGGGCAGCACGGCTGTGGTCATGGGTGCAGTCTACGAGGGCGGCAGGGGCGGACCCGCGAACCACACTGAGGTTTCGCCGTAGGCGCGATGCTCCTCTCGGTGGAGGTGGAGGGGCCAGCCGGGCTCGGGGCTGCGGGTGGAGCGTTCCACCACCACCAGGGAGTCCGGGCCGATCCACGGGCCGAGCAGGTCCAGGACCTCGGTGAGGTCGTCCTCGGGCACGTCGTAGGGGGGATCGACGAGGACGAGGTCGACGTCGCCCGTGAGTGGCTCCCCACGACGCGAGAGCAGGAAGGAACGCGCGTCCACCGTGTGCACCCGGGCGCGGGACCCGAGGCCCAGGGTGCGGATGTTGGCCGCCACCACCTGGGAGGCGGGCCGCGAGCGCTCGACGAGGTCGACCTGTGCGGCGCCCCGGGAGGCGGCCTCCAGCCCGAGCGCACCGGAACCCGCGTAGAGGTCGAGGACCCGCGAGCCCGCGACGACATCCATGTGGTCGAGGCGTGAGAAGAGTGCCTCGCGGACCCTCTCCGAGGTGGGTCGTGTCCCCCGGGGCGGGACCCTCAGGGTCCGACCCCCCGCCTCTCCCGCCACGATCCTGGTCATGCCCCCACTCTAGGGGGAG
>NZ_CCXH01000302.1 GCF_000820725.1 Actinomyces polynesiensis
GACCAGGTGCGCGAAGTCGCGCAGCGGTCGAGGGAGGCGGCCAGGTGCGTCAGCGACGATCACCAGGCCGAGAACATCGACGCCGGGCACCAGACCCGCCGCCCATTGCGTTGCGGCCGCTTGAGCGGCCCGCAGGCCCCGCATGTTGGAGCGAGCCACCAGGACGACGCGCGCGGGCTGCTCGCCCGGTGTCTGGGGCCACCCGTGGTCTGCCGCCGCGCTGCCGGGGAGCACCCCCGACAAGCTCGACTCGCCCGCGCCTCCGTGAACTCCCAGCCACCACACATCGGCGTTCTGACGCCTATCGAACAGCGGAAGCTGGTCTGCGCGGTCAGGTGCAGGGACGCCGCGCTGAGGGGCTACAGGCCCCGTCGCGGGCCTCACACGCTCCTCGATCGCCACGGGGGTGTCGGGGTCCGGCGTGGACGGATGAGACAGCCACGGGTTCTTGGCTTCTGTCACGACGTCACCCTCCCTTGATAATGGTCTACGTAGTTTCCTACATCACGAGTCTAGCGGTAGCAAGTGAAAACGACAAGAGAGAGTGAGACCCAATGAAAGCGACATGTCTATGGCGATATCGAGTGAAATCGGTTAGGATCGACGCATGCGGACCGCGGCCGAGGTGTTTCAAGTGACCGATGGCCTCGACGAACTCTTCGAGGGCCAAGGGCCCACCATGACCGCGCGCGACGTCACGGAGTTGCTTGGGATCACCAAGCAGACGGTGCACAACTGGCTACGGGATGGAGTGATCCCCGGCTACAAGGTCGGCACGACCTGGTTCATCGTCACGAAGGAGCTGAAAGAGACGCTGCGCGAGGGCGAGAACGCCCCACGGGTGCGCCCGCCGAAGAACCAACCGAAGAACGAGGAGGGGTGACATGCGACGCACGCCGATAGCAGGGGTCGCCGCTGTGGCGATGGCCGTCGTCTTGGCTGGTTGTGCGAGCCAGGACGACGCCCCTGGAACGCCCAGTCCAGCCACGTCCAGCAGCAGTCCCGCATTTCCTGACCCCAGCCAGTTCAGCACGCCATCGAGCGGTGTCGTCGCAGAAGATGATGACGGCAGCGAGTACACGATCAGTCCTGGCCCCGTGCCTGAGTGGGATGATGCGTCGCAACGCGCGGCGCTCGACGCTGCGACTGCTGCGATGCGTGCATTCGCTCAGCCAGACCTCGACTATGACACGTGGTGGAGCAAGCTCTCTCCTCTGCTGACACAGCAGGCCCAACAGGATTATGCCTACGTCGTTCCCGCGAACATTCCCGTTCGTGAGGTCACTGGCAACGGGGAACTCGTCGACAAAGAAAGCGCATTCGTCGGACACGTCGAGGTCCAGACCGACGTCGGCACCTACACCGTGATCGTCATCCGTGCTGACGGAGCCTCGCCCTGGCTAGTCAGCCGGTTCACGCCGCCGGAGGGAGTGCACTAACCATGTCTGACCGCAAAACAGGAGCCATCGGAGCGATCGCACTGGTGCCAGCACTTGTGCTCGGCACCATGTTCAGCATCCTGCTCCTGGGCGGATCAGACGAAGCCTCAGCGTGCAACCCAGAATCGGGCTCGGCATCGAGCATCAGCATTGACCCCGATACCGTCCCCGACACCACCATCTCCGGTTACGGGCACGAGCAGCTTGTGAACGCGGCCTACATCGTGCAGGCCGGCAAGGACCTGGACCTCGGTGTCAGAGACCAGACCATCGGCGTCATGACCGCAATGGGTGAGTCGAGCCTCACCGTCGTCGACTACGGCGACGCCGCAGGCCCCGATAGCCGCGGCCTGTTCCAGCAGCGCGACAACGGCGCATGGGGGTCCTACGAAGATCGCATGGACCCGTACATCTCGGCCACCAACTTCTTCAAAGCCATGATGAAGGTCGACGCCCGAGACTCCCTCGAACCGACCATCGTTGCGCACCGCACCCAGGGCAACGCCGACCCATACCACTACACGAAGTTCTGGGACTCGGCCGTGGCCGTCGTCGAAGCTCTCTCCGGCGTCGACACAGGGCTGAACGCCGGCAACGGCGATCAAGTGTGTGCCGGGGACGATGCCACACCCGGTGAGGTGAGCTCAGAGGGATGGGCCACACCCGCAGCCGGACCCATCACCAGTGTCTATGGCATGCGAACCAACCCCGTGACGGGCGTCTACCGCCTCCACGCGGGTGTCGACCTCAACGGAGGCGGCTGTGACGGTCCTATCTGGGCTGCGCAGGCAGGCACCGTCACCAAGGCCGGCATGGACTCGTACGGAACCGGAACGATCATTATCGACCACGGAGGAGGCGTCGAAACCGCGTACCTGCACGAGTACCAGAGCGGCATTCTCGTGCGCGAAGGAGACAAAGTCACCGCCGGTCAGCAAATCGGCAAGGTTGGCAACACCGGAAACTCCACCGGATGTCATCTGCACTTCGAGGTCCGCATCGACGGCTCCCCCACCGATCCGGTCCCGTACATGCAGAAGGTTGGAATCAAGCTCGGGTGACGCCCGAATCTACGAGAGAAATGGAGAACGTTATGAGCGTCGAGACACCAGCCACCTGGCCACGGGTCCAGGGCACGATCAACGAGGACGGGACCGGCGAGGTCACGATCAGTGGCAGCGTTCACCCTGTCAGCACCGATTCCCTCGACGACGCGCGGACCGCGATCGTCGGCCTGGTGGCTGAGACCGCCCGCAAGCTCGGCCGAGACGTGCGAGCGACGATGACCGACCCCGACGGGCAGTGGCCACTCGTGATCCACGGTGACGGCACCGTGGAGTCGGATGCTACGGCGGAGGCGAAGCCCCGCACCGTCCCCGACGTGGCCGACGAACCGCCGGCCGCTCCCGTGGAGCCCGTGACCGAGGCGGCCGAGGAGCCGGCCGCTGCGCCGGCACCGGCCGAGGAGGCCGAGCCGGAACCCGCTCACGGATGGGTGCGGGCCGCCGACGGTTCCGCGCCGGCGACGGCAGCGCCGTTCCCCACCAGGCGCGAGCGGCGGCAGTCGTTCCTCACCCAGCAGCAGTCCGAGGAACCCGCCACCCAGGGCTGGCGCGGCCTCATGACCCATCTCGGGCTGCGCCTGAGCCCCAGCGAGGCCGAGCGCGCAGAGCGCGCCGACGTCCAGGCCGTGAGTCAGCACTGGCCTGGCCCCCGCACGATCGCCATCGTCAACGGCAAGGGCGGCGCGGGCAAGACCCCGACCACCGTTCTGCTCTCGGCCGTGTTCGCCCGCTTCGGCGGGGCCGGCGTGCTCGCCTGGGACAACAACCAGACCCGCGGCACCCTGGGATGGCGCACCGACCAGGGGCCGCACGAAGCGACCCTGCTCGAACTCCTCCCCCAGGTCGATCGTCTCCTGAGCACGGGTGCGCAGTCCGCCGATCTGGCGCACTACGTGCACCACCAGCCGCGCGACCGATTCGACGTGCTGCGCTCGAAGCCGATGGAGCTGGCAGCCGAGCAGCGCATCGACGCCAGCGACGTCGACGCGATCCACCAGGTCGCGGCCAAGTACTACCGCCTGATCTTCATCGACTCCGGCAACGACGAGTCCGACCCGATGTGGCGGCGCATGATCGACCACACCGACCAGCTCGTCGTGGCCACGACGACCCGCGACGATCACGCCGAGGCCGGCGCGCTCCTCCTCGAAGCCCTGGCCGACCGCGACGAACGCGCCGCGGCGCTGGCCGAGCAGGCCATCGTCGTTGTGACCCAGGCAGACCCCAAGGCCCACAGCGCCGACGTCCAGCGCGTGGCTGCCGGCTACAAGGACCTTGCCCGCGACGCCATCACGATCCCGTTCGACCCCGCAATGGTCGACGGCATCCTGCGCTACGGATTGCTCCGACCCGCGACACAGCGCGCCTGGCTCGCCGCCGGCGCTGCCGTCGCACGGGGACTGTGACCGCCCCGCTGACCCTCCCGGAGTCCGAGAGGGTCGCAGACTGGCCCCGTATCTCGGCAACCCTGCGTGCTGACGGCACGGGCAGCATCACCGTCAACGGCACCGAGCGCCCGTGCGTGGCCGACAACGTGACCGCGCTGCGCACGGGCATGATCGCCCACGTCGCCCTGATCGCGGCCCGGCTGCGCCGGCCCGTGCGCCTGGTCGTCACGGAGGACACGGACACCTGGGCTCTCGCCGTCCGCCCCGAGGGAATCGTGCAGCTCGTCGACGATGACGGCACAATCCCGCCAGCAACGGGCCTGAGCGTCCACGAGGGGCCGTGCCGATCCTGCCGGCACGTCCAGCCCGTCACCGCCACGTCATGCTCGCAGTGCGGCATCGAGCGGCCGCACAGCGTGGAGGCCGGCCCCCGAGAGACCTACCAGCGTCGACGTGGGTCGACGCCGACCGAGCACGTCCCCCTGCCTCCCAGGCCACGGAGGGCGGCCAAGGCCGCCACCACTCCCCTGCCACCACTTCCGCCGCGGCGACGTCGCCCCACGCTCACCCTCACGTTCGACGCTCAGCCGAGCGTCACCGTGACGGGCGGGGCGGCCATCGGCCGCAACCCCGCCAGCGTTGGCGGGCGCACCCCCGTGGCGATCGCCAGCCCTGGGCGTCTCCTGTCGCGCACGCACGTGCTCGTCGACGTCGACGAGCACGGCCGCATCATCGTCACGGACGCTGACAGCGCGAATGGCGTCGAGCTGGCCACGACGCCAGCCGTGCAGCTCACGCCCGGAGTCCCCAGCGTGATCGCCGCCGGCACGACCCTGCTGCTGGGAGACGTTTACTGCACGGTGAATCTGGCATGACACGCCGTGCATGCAGTTGCAGATATAGGTTCCGTCACCGATATAGTGGCTTTTATGAGTAACGTTCGTCGCCGCGACCGCGGCTCCCTCGTAGACGCGAGGAAGGTGGGCCTCTGGATCGAGGGGCCGGCCGACGCACGCCTCACTGCTCTGGCTGACGCCGCAGACACCACCCGTTCCGCGCTCACGCAATGGCTTATCGAGCGTATCGACGTGGACGCCAACGGGGTGCCAGTCGGATGGACCAGCGACCATCCCCGCGAGGAGGAGCTACCCATAGACACCCGCTAAAACCAGCGAACCCCCGCCCTTGGCGGGGCGGGGGTTCGGAAGCTGAACGCCTGATCTGTCGAAGTTTGGCGACAGACACAGATCAAGCGGCTAGAGAAAGCCCGACTGGCTAGGTCGGGCGGACCTCTAACGTCCTAGAACTAGGAGGTTGCTGCCATCATACAGCCAACCACTGCGAGAGTGTACTCTGACGCGCCCTGGGCGCTGACCGCTGCGCTCAGCCCGCGGCCGAGCGTGCGCGTGGCCACCAGAGACGCCCACGGCACCGTGCTCAACCAGTACACGAGCCAGCACCGCATCGACGGTCCCGAACCCGACCGCCCCTGGGCCGTCTACCTGGCCGACACCGAGCGTCGCTTCCACCTCCTCGCCTTCGACCTCGACGCCAAGACCGCCGGCAGCGCCGCCGCGGCCGAGCGCGACGCTGACACGATCGCCGGACTCCTCGACGACGCCGGACTGACCGCCGTCGTGTGCGAGTCCGGTCCCGGCGGCGGCCGCCACGTCTGGACGGCCCTGGCCGAGCCCGCCGACCCGGAGAGCGTGGCCACGCTGGCGCGCCTGGCGCGCCACCTGTGCCCCACACTCGACCTCGCACCGCTGAGCAACCCCGTGACCGGCTGTGTGCGGCCACCAGGTGCCCCACACCGATCCGGCGGCCGCTCAGTCGTGCTGCGCGGCGACACAACGGCTCTCACAGCACCCACGGGCACCAGGGCGCAGGTCCGCGCCCTGATTGAGCGCCTGGCCCAGCTCGTCGACGACGCCGAGCCCTCCCAGACGCCAGACCCCCGCCGGCCGCTCCCCCTCGACGACCACGGCCGGCTCTACCTGCCAGGCCCCCGCCGGCCCCTGCCGGCAGTCAGCGCCGCGGCGCTGCGCGAGGACGCCGCCGCAGGCGACGCCTCAGCGGTCCTATGGCGGGTCCTGATCGGCGCGGCCGCCGCCAGGTGGCACTACGTCGACGTCGCCGCCCTCGTGGACACCGAGCCCGGCCTAGAGCATGTCCGCACCTACCGCGACCGATCCCACCGCACGCCGCGCGGCCGTATCGGCGCCGAGCGCGTGCTGCGCCGGCAGTGGGACAAGGCCGTGCGCTACGTGGCCACCAGCGGCCGCCAGGTGGGCGACGATCCCACGTTCGACGCACGCGCCGACGCGATCGCCGCTCACGTCCGCCAGGTGCAGTCCCGCGCCGACGCGGCCGCCGGCCGCTGGACCCGCGGCGGCGGCCCCGCCGACCGCCGCGTGCTCGACGTGCTGTGCGTGCTCGCCCTACAGGCCCTCAGAGCCTCCGTGGAGGCCGACACCCGCCGCCTGGCCCTCCTGGCAGGCATCGGCCGCGAGACGGCCCGCACGGCGCTGCTGCGCCTCGCGGAGGACGGCTGGATCGCCCAGGCCCAGGCAGCCGACGGACCCCACGGGGCGGCCTGGTCGATCGACCCCACCGGCGCTTTCCACAGGGATGCAGGTACGAGTCGGTCACAAGCGGACCCGCGCCCCGCAGGGGCCGGGGCCGCAGAGAGAACTACCCTCCTCGAAGCTCTCACCGCTCGCATGACCGATGCCCGGCACGATCTGTTCACCCCCGGACCAGGGCTCGGCCATCACGCAGGAAACGTCTATGCCCGCACCTCGACCGATCCCCAGGACCTCGACGAGCTGAGTCAGGCCACCGGTGCTGACGCGGGCACCACCAGGCGCACCCTCAACCGACTCACATCGGCCGGCGTGCTGATCCAGACCCGCGACGGCTGGCGCAGACGCGCCACCGACTACCGTCGAGCGGCCGCTGCTCACCTCGACGTCGCAGGACGCCTCGACGACCGAGCACGCCGCTACCGCATCGAGCGCGAGCTGTGGGCATGGTGGCAGGCCGAGGAGGCATGGATGCGGGCACCGCGGCGCACAGCTCCGAGCCGACGACCTGGCCCCGGCCAGCTCGCACTCCTGCCCGAGCTGGGGACCAATGCGTACGGAGCACACCCCCGCCGAGCAGACGGCCGAGCCGACTATCGAGCGGCCCGAGCGATGCTCTCCGGCCCGTCGGCAGACACCGACGAGCCGTGGACCGCAGAGCGCGACCTGGTGCACGTCCTGGGAGCCGTGCGGATCGCGTAACCACGCGGCCCTCCGGGCCGTTTTCGACGGCCGCTTGCGCGGCCGGCAGCGAACGCGCCACGGCGCTCATTTTTTACCATTGAAGCCTTCGGCAGCATACGGTCGTCCGGCCTCCGCGCAAGTGCTTTCGCGGCATATCCTCCCTCACTCGCTGCGCTCCCTCAGTCCGGTATTCCACGGTCACTTGCACTCCGACCTCCCTCCCTAGCGGCACATGCGTGCCTTCAATGGCAAAAAAACGAGGGGGAAGAACCACACACACCCCGTTAGTACTATCACCGTCACCAGGAGGACACGATGGCCCGCAAGATCAAGCACACCAAGAGCCCCGAGCAGCGCCGCGCCGAGGTCGAGGCCCTGCAACAGTCGATCGCGGAGCAGGTCGAGCAGCTGCGCCAGTCCGAGCAGTGGACCCGGTTCCTCGCGTTCGCGCAGACCTTCCACCGCTACAGCCTGAACAACCTTCTGCTGATCCTCGCCCAGAACCCCGAGGCGACCCACGTCGCCGGCTACCGCACGTGGCAGAGCATCGGCCGCCAGGTGCGCAAGGGAGAGCGCGGCATCCGCATCTTCGGCGGCCGCGAGGTGCGCCGCACCGTCGAGGACGAAAAGACCGGCGAGGAAAAGGAGGAGCGCGGCATGCGATTCTTCCCCGTCAGCGTGTTCGACAAGGCCCAGACCGACCCCATCGACCCCGAGGCCGACGACCCCGGCGAGATCGCCCACCAGCTCACCGGCGACGACCCCGCCGGCATTGCCGAGGCCGTGACCGACTGGCTCACCGGCCAGGGCTGGACCGTCGAGCGCGAGACGATCCCCGGCGAGACCAACGGCTACACCACCACCGACGGCAGCCGCCGCGTCGTCATCGACGCGGACCTGTCCCCCGCTCAGGCCGCCAAGACGGCGCTGCACGAGGCCGCGCACGTGATCCTGCACGCCGAGGAGGACGCCGCCGAGTACGTCGCGCACCGTGGCGTCAAGGAGACCGAAGCCGAGTCCGTCGCCTACATCGTGGCCGGGACGCTCGGCCTGGACACGGCCGCCTACAGCATCGGCTACGTCGCCGGATGGAGCGGCTGCGAGGCCGAGACGATCAAGGCCACCGCTGCCAACGTGCTGCGCGCTGCGCACACCCTGGCCGACGCCATCACCGAGGAGGAGACCCGGACCGCCGCATAAAACACCCCGGATAGTACTATCACCGCTGCGAACCCGTGGCGGTGATAGTACTATTAGAGGTAAAGAACGAAGGCCACTACGTCTACCGCAACACACCCCGACCCTGATAGTACTACTAGAGGAGGTAACGCCATGAGTGCCGGAACCGTCATCATCGAGACCCGCCCGTTCAAGACGTGTTCCCCGACGCGCCGCGCGCCGAGCGCGAGGTCATCATCAGCGGCACGCACCCGAGCTGCTGAGCCGAAATGTTCGGTCCGGCACCGGCCGATGATTAGGCTCGTCGTGTTAGTCCCTCGTCGAGGCTCGTCCCCCCAGGGCCGACGCGAGGGGCTGCGCCCCTCGCGCTCCCCCACCGCCTGGGGCGACGGAGCTCCCCAGGCCAGAAGCGGACGCCGGCCACAGGCTGGCGACGGCAACCGAGTGTTTTTCATTCGTTCCTGGCGCTCCATCATGGCCGCCACGCCCTGCGCGCAAGTGCTTTCGCGGCATATCCTCGCGTCTCTCGCTGCGCTCGGCCGCTCCGGTATTCCACGGTCACTTGCACTCCGGGCTCAGCCGGCGGCCATTGCTCCGCTATCAGGAACGAAGGAAAAAGATGATCGAGGGAGGAGACCGACATGCTGACCATCACCGTCTACACCACCGGCCCCGGCTGCGGCCGTTGCCTGCTGACGAAGCGAGCACTGGACAAGGAGGGCATCACCTACCGCGAGGTGAACATCCGAGAGAACCCGGCAGCGCGCGAGTACGTCACCGAGGAGCTGGGATACTCCGAGGCCCCCGTGTGTGTCGTCGAGGACGGCACCGGCGAGGATCACTGGTCAGGCTTCTGGCCCGACGAAATCGAGCGTGTGGCCGCCGCACGGAAAGCCACCACATGATGCGAAAGACCGGCCCCCCATAGTACTATTAGAGGTAACAGAGGACAGAAGGGAATCGACATGCTGACCATCACGTTCACCGAGGAGCAGGCCCGAGGGCTGGCCGAGCTGATCGACCTGGCCGAGCGCGGCCGCGAGGGCTTCGAGTATCAGGCGAGCTTCGGTGACTACACAGAGGACGACATGCAGGCCGCAGAGGTGAGCTGGCAACGAGCGCAGGTCACCGCCGAAATGCTCCGCTCGGAACCATTGACCCCTATCAACCCTGTTAGTACTGTCAGAGTCAGTATTACTAACCCAAGGAGGAACCCATGAGCTACATCACCCGCACCGGAAACTTGGCCGGAACCCCCGAGCTGCGCGAGGGAGAGCGCGGCCCGTACACCTACGCCCGCGTCATCGTGTCCGACTGCATCCGTCAGGAGGACGGCAGCTACACCGACGGACCGGCGATCGCCTACGACGTCCTGGTGAGTGGCAACCAGGCCGTGAACCTGGTCGCCGCCGCCGAGGCGAGCGGCAACATCCGCATCACGTTCGCGGGCCGCTACCGCGTCACGGAGTGGCAGGGCGAGCAAGGCACTCGCGTGCAGCACGAGGTCCGAGCCGACGAGGTGAGCGTGAGTCTGATCGGTCAGAAGGTGACCGTTGAGCGCTCCCGAGGCGACGCAACGCCGCTCGACGAAAACTCGCCGTTCTGATCGAGCCCAGGGGCGCGGCCGCCGATTCGTCGGCACCGCGCCCCTGACAGTACTATTGACACTATTGGAGGTATCACCGTGACCGCTCAAATCTTCGCCCTCTGCAACCAGAAGGGCGGCGTCGGCAAGTCGACGACGACATTTCACCTGGCGCGCGCCGCGGTGCTGCGCGGCCAGCGCGTGCTTGTGGTCGACAACGATCCCCAGGGAAACCTGACGTCCGTCGCGGCTGCCGAACCCGTGGGGGAGGACCAGGCAGGGCTGGCCGACGCGCTCAGTGCGCGCGCGCCTGAGACCATCCGGGACGTGATCGTGCCGGGAGTCTGGCCCGGCCTCGACGTCGTGCCGACGTCGGGAGTCACACTCGGCTACGTGCGCGACGAGCTCGTGATCGCCGGGGCCGGCCGAGAGGGCCGGCTGCGCGAGGCCCTGGCCGCCGTCGCCGGCGACTACGACGTGATCCTGATCGACTGCGCCCCATCGCTCGACCAGCTCACGATCAACGGCCTAACGGCCGCGCAGGGCGTCGTCGTCGTGACCCACTCGAAGCTGTGGAGCGCCAACGGCCTCGCCCAGTTGCTCGACACCATCGAGAGCGTGCGCGGCTACTACAACCCCGAGCTGGGCGTGGCGGGCATCATCGTCAACCAGCACGAGGAGAACACCGTCAGCGGAAAGACCTGGCTCGACGAGCTGCACCAGGCCGCCGAGTCCCGAGGGCTGAGCGTGCTCAGCCCGCCGATCCCGAAGCGCGTCGTCATCGCAGACGCCACCGAGGCCGCGCGCGGCCTCGACGAGTGGGGGAGTGCCGAGGCAACCGCGCTCGGCCAGTTGTACGCCGACCACCTGACCAGCATCGAAGGAGCCCTGTCATGAGCAGCCGTCCATCCCCCCGGAAGTCCTCACTGAGCGGATCGAGCCCGGTCGCCCCGCCGCCGGCAGAGACGCCCGAGGCGAAGCCGACACCGGCCGCCGCGCGGGCGGCGGCCGCCAAGCCGGCGGCCGCGCCCGTCACGCGCAAGGCCGAGGAACCGTCGACGAGCGGCAAGAAGAAGTGGCGGCACAAGGTGTCGTTCTACCAGGACCCGGCCGACACCGACCGGGTGCGAGGAGCGATCCTGCACACGATGGTGCAAGAGGGCAACCGGAACCTGAGCCAGTTCGTCAACGACGCCGTGATGGCCAAGGTTGAGGAGCTGGAAGCCAAGTACAACCACGGCGAGCCCTTCCCCGCCGTGGGAGCCCGAGAGCTGCCCCAGGGCGGCGCGGCCGCCGCTGGCGAGTAAGAACCCATGAAGGCGCGCGCCATCGCCACAGTGGCCCTGCTGGGCCTGCTGGCCGGGTGCGCACCGAGCACGCCGGCCGCCTCGACGGCGACCGTCACCGTCGGCACCCACCAGTTCCAGGTGCAGGTCGCAGACACCGCGGACGAGCAACGAGCCGGCCTCAGCGGACGACCCGAGGTGCCCAAGGGCACCGGCATGCTGTTCACGTTCGCCGGCCGCCAGGAGCGGCAGGTGTGGATGGCCGGCATGCAGACCCGGATCGACGCGGCATGGATCGTCGATGACCAGGTGCTCGTCATCGAGACCCTTGACCCGTGCACGATGACCGACCAGAGCAAGTGCCCGCGCTGGACGTCGCCTGGCGACGTCGACGCACTGCTGGAAGTCCCCGCCGGCGCACTCGAAGGTGTGCAGGTAGGAGAGACCGTCACCACCCGAGAGGACACACCATCATGACCACGACAACCGCCGACGCACTGCGCGCCTGGGCGAAAGGCATCTACCCGACCGAGGCCGGCGTCGAGCTGCTGATCCGATCCGGCCGAGCCGTCTCCGACGGCGCACCCTGGATCACCCGAGACGGCGACATGGCATGGATCGACGTCGACGAGCTGCTGCGCGAGACCGGAGCCTGGTCGGGAGGAGAGCGACGCCTGGTGCGCATTGCCGCGTCGCTGCTGGGCGGCCCCGCCGTCGACCTGTCCGAGGACGTGCCCGGCCTCGACCGTCAGGCGGCCGCCCTGGTGCTCGCTGCCATCGCACACGCCAACGGCTCGCACGAGCACTCAGAGATTCAGTTCAACGAGGACGGCACACCGCGAGGCTTCTCGCGGGTGCCCACGCTGTATCCCTGGCCAGAGACCCGATAGCGCACTACCCGAGGAGATGCGGCAATGGCCACGAAGTGCCCACACTCAGACGTCGACGTCAACGGCTACTGCTACGCATGCGGAGCCTACGTCGAGGGCCGCGCCGCCGGCGCGGCGATCGCGGCGCTGTTCCCGGAGTTGTACGAGGCCGTGACCGAGCGGCCGGCCTGGCTGGACGCCAAGAGCGACGGCCCGATGGCCGACGCGCTCCGACCGCTGCGCGCGGCGTCGCCGGACGAGGACGGCGAGGACCGGTAACGATCGATTATGAGAGGCTGGGAGCATGGCCGAGAAGAAGAGGCCCTACGACCTGCACGTGGGGGATGTGGCGGACGCCTACGCGTCCTGGCCGTCGCCGACGTGCATCATCAGCGACGGCGCCTACGGCGTCCGCGGTTTTCACGGGGACACCACCGACGAGGAAGGGCTCGTTGACTGGTACGCCCCGCACATCGAGCAGTGGACGAAGGCTGCCGCCCCGGGCACGGCGCTGTGGTTCTGGGGTACGGAGGTGGGCTGGGCCACGGTGCATCCTGAGTTGAAGCGTCAGGGCTGGGACTACGTCCAGACCGTGGTCTGGGACAAGGGTCTGAGCCACATCGCGGGCAACGTCAACGGCAACACCATCCGCCGCTTCCCCGTCGTCACGGAGGTCTGCGTCCTCTACCAGCGCCGCTTCGAGGCGGCGACCGACGCGGGCATTCTCGATGCCCAGCAGTGGCTGCGGCACGAGTGGCGCCGCTCTGGTCTGCCGATGTACCTGGCCAATGAGGCCTGCGGCGTGAAGAACGCCGCCACGCGCAAGTACCTGACGAACGACTGGCTCTGGTACTGGCCGCCGGGAGTCGCCGTGGCCGCCATGGCCGCGTACTGCAATCAGCACGGCCTGGAGAGCGGCCGCCCGTACTTCTCGCTCGACGGTGTGACGTCGGTCACCGCGAAGCAGTGGGACCGGATGCGGCACCAGTGGCACCACGTCCATGGCCTGACCAACGTGTGGAGCCGCCCCCCGCTGCACGACGGCGAGCGTATGAAGGGCTCGATGCGTCGGTCGGCGCCGCGCGTGTACAAGCCCACGAAGGCCAGCACGACCCATCTGAACCAGAAGCCACTGGAGCTCATGGAGCGCCTGGTGCACGCCGTCACGAAGGAGGGCGACGTCGTATGGGAGCCCTTCGGCGGGCTTGGCACGGGCTCCGTGGCTGCGGTGGCCCTGCGTCGGCAGGCTTTCCTTGCCGAGCGTGACCCCTACTTCGCGGAGCTTGCGCACGAGCGGCTTGACGTCGCCGCCGAGGAGGCCGAGACCAACGACGAGCTCGTGGCCCTCTTCGACGCCAACCCCGAGGAGGAGAGCAATGTCGGTTGATGCAGTGGCGACGAGCGCCCAGGTGGGTGCGGGTCCTGCCCGCCCGGTGCTGGATCCCAACGATCCGCATACCAAGCTCCAGAAGGGGGTCTCCGCGGCCCTCCAAGCCCTTCCGGGCGAGTTCGAGTCGAAGAACGAGATCAGCGGGGTCAACGCCACCGACCTGTTCAGCCTCAACAGCTTCTTGGGCTCGGGCATCGAGCTGGAGGTCGTGCGCACGCTGAACAGCCTTCGGCAGATCTGGGACCCGGACTCCGAGTGGTCGACCTACCGGTTCGAGCGGTCGGCGCAGGCCTTCCCCGACGTGCGTCTGGTGAATCGTGGAACCGAGGGTGAGCCCCTCGCGATCGGCATCGAGCTCAAGGGCTGGTGGATGCTGGCCAAGGAGAAGGTCCCTTCGCTGCGGTACCAGGTCTCCCCCGATGCCTGCACCGACTGGGACCTGGTGTGCTGCGTGCCGTGGCACCTCGACAGCGCCGTCAGCGGCGTGCCGGTGGTGGCCGAGCCGTGGGTCGAGTCCGCCAAGTACGCCGCCGAGTGGCGCGACTACTGGTGGACCAACATCAAGGAGACCGATGGCAGTGCGGAGCTGGAGTACCCGGCCGACGCGACGCCGTACCCGTCGAAGGCTGACCGCGTGACGGTGCATCCGGTGAACGATGGCGGTGGCAACTTCGGACGACTGCCTCGGTGTCGCCCCCTCATGGATTCGTTCGTTGAGTCGACGATGCGTGTGCCCATCCTCGGTATCGAGACGCGTGCTTGGGTACACTTCCTGAAGCTCCACAGCGAGTCCGCTGGTTCCGACGCAGTCATCGAGAAGATGCAGCGTCAGCTCAAGCAGCTGGACAAGAATGTCGCTCCCGACCAGGCCGAGCGGATCCTTGAGCAGCTGCGAGAACTGGCTGAGCTGCTGCCGTAGGAGGTCAACCAAACCTTCAGCGGACCCTTCTTCATGCCCGGCGGGAGCCGGGCCACGGCCTCCCACGAAGCGGTAGCGGATGTGGGGGCCGGTCTTCTCCTAGGTCGTGTCTCCCAATAGTCGGACCCAGGTGAGGATGGCGCAGAGGGTGACGCCGGCGCGGTACGTGATGGCGAGTTTGTCGAAGCGGGTCGCAATGTTCAGCGCGGCGCAGACGGTCGAGGTGCCGTGCCGGACGTGGTCGGGAATGCACTGCGCGGACTTCCCGGGCGTAAAACCAGGGTGCGACACGACCGGTTTTGAGACGCGTTGTGGACGCTCCGGGAGCGGCTAACGGTGTGGCTTCGGTCGCTATGTGGCGGGGTTCTGTCCACGCTCGGTGGCGGGGCTGGACGGGCAGCCCTCGGGGGACCGAGCGGATTCCCGCGCGCTGGGCTCAGCGCTCGGTGACCGCAGTGGAACCGAGACCGCCGGCGCGCTGGATAGCCCGGTAGATGGTGGAGCGGCCAACGTTGAAGAGCTCGGCCAGTTCGAGCGTGGTGCTCGCCGACGCGTGCCAGGGAGACCAGGTGTGCTTCCTGGCGGGGCGTGAGCTTGGGCTGCTTGCCTCGGAGCCGGCCCTTGGCCTTCGCGACGGCCATGCCTTCGCGGGTCCGAGCACGGATCAGGTCGGCCTCGAACTCGGCCACCATCGCCAGAACATTGAAAAGCAGCCGGCCGACGGGATCGGTCGGGTCGTGAACGGAGGCGCCGAGCTGGAGGCAAACACCGCTGGCGATCAGTTCGGCAACGATGTCTCGCGCGTCAGGCACCGAGCGGGCAAGCCGGTCGAGCTTGGTCACGACAAGGGTGTCGCCAGACCGGCACGCGGCTAGCGCCTCGCGCAGGCCGGGCCTCGCTCGCGTGGTGCCGGTCAGGCCATGGTCGACGTAGGTGCGATCGGTCGGCACGCCGAGGGCGTCCAGGCCGGTGCGCTGCGCCGTGAGGTCCTGTTCGTTGGTGGAGACGCAGTAGAGCCCCCTAGAGTGGTGTAGCCCCCACAGTGGCCGTGGCCGTCGATGACGGCAGGGCGGTCACCGTGGGATCCTTCGAGTTCACCTACCAAAGCTCTCTCAAAGGAAATCAACCACGATGACCGCTCCTCACATTGTCGACCCCGCCCGCGTGCTGGGCAACCTGCTGACCGAAGCCTCTCCGGACATGATGCGCCAGCTGCTGCAGAACATGATCAACGCCCTCCTCTCGGCCGATGCCGACGCCGTGTGCGGCGCCGAATGGGGACAGCCCTCAACCGAGCGGGTCGCGCAGCGCAACGGCTACCGCCACCGCCCGCTGGACACCCGCGTCGGCACCATCGACGTGGCCGTCCCGAAGCTGCGCTCCGGCAGCTACTTTCCCGAGTGGCTGCTGGAGCGCCGCAAACGAGCCGAAGCGGCCCTGATCACGGTGATCGCTGACTGCTACCTCGCCGGCGTCAGTACTCGTCGGATGGACAAACTCGTCAAGACCCTGGGCATCGACGGCCTGTCGAAGTCACAGGTCTCACGCATGGCCGCCGACCTCGACGAACACGTAGCGCAGTTCCGGCACCGCCCCCTGGGCGAGGCCGGGCCGTTCACGTTTGTTGCAGCTGACGCGTTGACGATGAAGGTCCGCGAAGGCGGACGCGTGATCAACGCCGTGGTCCTCGTCGCCACCGGCGTCAACGGCGACGGACACCGCGAGGTCCTGGGCCTGCAGGTCGTCACCTCCGAGACCAAACCGGCGTGGAACACGTTCTTCGCCGATCTGGTGGCCCGCGGCCTTGCGGGGGTCCGACTGGTCACCAGCGATGCCCACGCCGGGCTGGTGGAGGCGATCGCGGCGAACCTGCCTGGCGCGTCCTGGCAGCGCTGCCGAACCCACTACGCCGCGAACCTGATGTCCGTGACCCCGAAGAGCATGTGGCCCGCGGTCAAAGCGATGCTCCATTCGGTCTATGACCAACCCGACAAAAAGTCGGTCCAGGCGCAGTTCGACCGTCTGCTCGACTACACCGCCGAGAAGCTACCCGAGGTTGCAGAGCACCTCGAAGCCGCCCGGGCAGACGTGCTCGCGTTCACCGGCTTCCCCAAGGACGTGTGGACCCAGATCTGGTCGAACAACCCCGCCGAACGCCTGAACCGTGAGATCCGCCGCCGCACCGACGCGGTCGGGATCTTCCCCAACCGGGAAGCGATCATCCGCCTCGTCGGCGCTGTCTTGGCCGAGCAGACCGATGAGTGGGCAGAAGGGCGCCGCTACCTCGGCCTCGACGTCCTCGCACGATGCCGACTCAGCACCATCACCAACGCCGTTGAGGAGGTGACCGAACCCCTCGCCCTCACCGCCTAGACGAAGGAACCGCTACACCACTCCACTGGACTTGACCGCGGCCGCCCAGTGCTGTTCCTGCACACGGCGCACCGCCAGCTCGTTGACGAGCTGCGCGGCCGCGGTGATGACCCCGGCCGACCGCACTAGTCCAATGGGCGGGAGGCGTTGCGCAGCTCGTCGACGACTTCGCGATGCTGTGGGTGTACGAACAGGATGAGGGCCTGGCCGTGCGTGCTCAGAAGATGACTGTCGACGGTGATTGCGTCCACGAATCGGATGTCGACGGCAGGATCTTCCAGGAGGGCGCGGCGAATTGCCGCGAGGGTGCGAGCGACGGTCATGGCCGTGTCGGCAGGCTAGTGGGCCGCGCCGAGTTCGACGAGGAGGACGCCGCCGATGATGAGGGCGATGCCGAGCGCCATGACCCAGGTGAAGGGCTCTTTGAACAGGAACTTGCTGGCCACTGCGGTGAGGGCGACGCCGGAGGCGGCCCAGATGCCGTAGGCAACACCGATGCCGAGCCCGAGGGCAAGGACTTGGGTGAGGAAGAAGAACGCGCCGAGGTAGCCCACGACGACGGCGATGTAGAACAGTTTCCGTCCGCCGGTTGCCAGGCGCAGGGAGAGCGCCGCGCCGACTTCGAGGACGATCGCGAGGATGAGGAAGAGCCAGACCATCAGATGCTCGCCTCCCTCTTGCGCTGCGCCGCTTGCGATCCGAGTTCGACGGTGAGAACACCGCCGATGATCAACGCCAGGCCGAGGATCATCACGCCGGTCAAGGGCTGTCCGAACAGAAGTGCCGCCAGCACCGCCGTCAGGGCGACGCCCATCGCGCCCCAGATCCCGTACGCAACCCCGAGGGCCATCCCCTCGCGTAGAACGAGCGCGAGAAGCGTGAACGCGCCGACGTAGCCGATCGCGACGAGGATGTACCAGGCGGGGTGGTCCTGGCCGGCTTGGAGGGCGAGGGAGCCGGCGACTTCACTGATGATCGCGCCGGCAAGCAGGAGCCATTTCTTCATAGTCAGTCCTTCACGAGGTTGTGGGCGAAGGCGCGGAGCTGCGCCAGGTCGCCGGGGGTAGGAGGGGAGACGTTGGCGGCTTCGGCAAGCCACCCGCCGTCGGCCAGGAGGCGGGCGGCGAGCAACCGGGTGCGTTCGTCCGGGGCGACGTCATCGGGCACGACGAGCCAGGGCGCGAGACGTTCGGCCCAGCGCTGCGTGAGCGAGCGGCGCAGCTTCGGATCACTCATCGCCACCAGGTCGGTTTCATCGAAACCCCCGGACAGTGACCAGTCGACATACGCGCCGATGCGCGCGGCCGGCGCCGCGCCCTCCGGCGACGACCCGAGGCGTGCGACCAGCGCCTCTTCCCAGCGGTCCAAAACGGAGTCCACCAGGGCGAGCATGAGGGCTTCCTTCGTGGGGAAGTGATACATCACCCCCGGCTTGGTCAGCCCCACACTTCGGGCCACGGAATCCAGAGACACCGCCCGCCCCTCGTCGAGCTGAGAGAAGGCGGCCGCCAGGATCGCGGGGCGAGGATCGGTGCGCATGAGTGTAGGTTACCATTCGGAAGGTAACCAGGCCATCCAGCAGATTGCCGGCGCATAGGTTCATCACCGCGAGCCGAGTAGGCCGAAAACGATCGTTTATGGGCCGATGGTCGACGAGGGTCGACGGAGACCGACACGCCGGACCGAAACCCAGGACCGAAACCCATACGGCCCAAAACTACCCCTAGACCGTTTTCGGGAAATCAGCTAGAATGGACTTAGCACCGAGCGAGAGGAGCACCCCGTGGCCACCAAGACAGCAACCACCGCGACGACCGCGGCTGAGCGCGAGCTGCGCGTGGCAGAGGCGATCCACAGCGGCGAGATGGAGGGCCTGCCGGTGACGGCTGCCGGCCGCCAGGACGCCGCCGAGTACGTCGCCGGCCGCATCGACTCTGACGAGCTGGTGGCCCGCGCGCGCGCACGCTATGGCCTCGACTGAGTTCGTCGACCCGTATCTCGATCCCGAGACGGGTCTGCTGAGGAACAAGGTCGGCGCACAGACGAAGGTCGCCCTCGATGAAGCCGAGGGCGACCTTTCGTTTGCCCGTTTGGTGCAGCTCATGGATCACCCGGTGAAGCCGACCGGCGACCTCGACGAGCTGCGCGCGATCCACCGCCATCTGTTCCAGGACGTCTACGACTGGGCGGGGGAGCTGCGCACGGTCGACATTCGCAAGAACGTGGAGGGAGCCCAGTTCTTCCTTCCGGTGTCGATGATCGGTCGCGCCGCCGGCTACGCCGAGGGCGAGCTGCGCGCCGACCACGAGCTGCGCGGCATGAGCCGCGAGCAGTTCATCGACCGCCTGGCGTACCACTACGACCAGCTCAACTACGTGCACCCGTTCCGAGAGGGCAACGGCAGGACGCAACGAGTGTTCTGGAACCGCGTCGCCCGCGACGCCGGCTGGCAGCTCGACTGGCGCGCGGTGCACGGCGCGACCAACGACCAAGCGAGCCGAGCGGCATCCGAGCAGCAAGACTTCGGGCCGCTGCGCGAGATGTTCGATCAGATCGTCAGCAAGGCGACCCCGCAGGGTGAACGAGACGCCGCCTGGCGCGTCGCAGAGCGCGCCCGTCTGTCGTTCCCCACGAGTGCCACCGAGGCCGTGCGCCGACCCCAGAGCGGCCCGTCGAGCGCACCGCAGGCGCGCACCACTATGCACATGCCAGGGCAGAGTCACCGAGGGCCTGGCAATGACGGACCAGGAGCGAGCCGATGAACGATGACTACCGACTGTCACACCGCGCGCCAGGACCCGAGGGGGACGGCACGACGGTTCGACTCGACCAGGTTGGGGGAGAGCACGACGAGGTGTTTCCGGCCGACGTGGGACAGCACCCAGAGCGCTACGGTGCGCTGCACTCGACGACAGTCGACCAGGTGCGTCGGGCATCCGGCCGGCCGGATGCCCGCGTGCGGGTCTGGCGCGCTGTCCCCGAAGGCGTGACCGAGATCAGTCCCGGCGATTGGGTGGCACTGTCCGAGAAGTACGCCCGAGCTGAGAGCCAGATCGAGCACGCCCAGGTCATCACCGCTGAGGCCACCGCATCGGAGCTGTGGTCGGAAGGTCTGCTAGAGGAATGGGGGTACCAGGGCACGGCACCGCTACGCGCCGAGCCAGCGGCCGCCGAGCGGCCGCTGAGCCGTGCCAGCTTTCCTCAGAGCGCGCGAGCGGCGGTCGCTTCAACACGGACCGCCGAGGTCCACACACAGGCCATGACGCGAGCTAACAGGATCGGCCCGGAGGTGGGGCGATGACGAGTGTCGTCGGCTACGCGCGGGTGAGCACGCGCGAGCAGAATCCCGAGGCCCAGGAGGCCGAGCTGCGCGCCGCAGGAGCGACGCGAGTGTTCGTCGATCGTGGCGAGTCGAGCCGCGTCAAGGACCGGCCGCAGTGGATCGCGTGCCTGGACTATCTGCGCGACGGTGACACGCTCTTGGTGCGCCGGCTGGATCGCATCGCCGGCAGCGAGAAGATGGCCATCGAGACGATCAACGACCTGGCCGAGCGTGGTGTGAACATTCGGAGTCTGACCGAGCCGGACATCGACACGACAACGCCGATGGGCCGAGCCCTGTTCGGCATCGTCGCCGTGTTCGCTCAGCTCAGGGTCGACACGATCAGAGAGAACACCAAGCGGGGTCTGGCACACGCTCGCGCCCAGGGGCGCGTCGGCGGACGGCCATCGGTGATGACGCCGAGGCGCGTCGCCGCTGCTGCGCAGATGCGCGGCGAGGGAAAGACCCTCGCGCACATCGCGGCAGTGCTCGGAGTCGGCAAGTCGACGGTGGCTCGCGCGCTGGCCAAGCACGACGAGGAGACGCCGGAGCGGGTCGGAGCTGCGAAGCCCTAACCGTTCTTCCCCCTTCCCCTGATAAATGCCGCCCTGCACAGAACAGACCCCCGTCAAGGGTGCGGCGGAGCCGCATCACGTAGTGACGCGAAGCGCCCTTGACGGGGGTCTGAGCTGTGTGAGAATCACGGCGTCAGGGGGAGGGGGAACTCTGTACCCAACTAGGCCGTGCACGGGCCGCACTAGCGTGACTGCAACGTGTCCCGATGACGTGACGGTGCGGCCGGTGTGCGGGCGGTCACCAGGGGTCCCGCTGTCCACCTGTGGGCGGGTCCGGCCCCGGCGATAGCCGGAGCCGTCCACAGGTGGTCAGGGGGTGACGCTACGCACCTACAGACGGACCCTCGCCACCGTTCACGGTGGCGTCGACTGGACCACTTTCGGAGGGCGCAGACGCCGGCCTGGCCGAGGTCGTCGACAGGGACGACCGACCCGAGGAGCGCCGGCGCGTGCGCTTCTTCTTCTCAGGTTCCGCGTAGCCGATCTTGCGCAGTTCCTCGATCGACCAACCGGCGCTCAGCGCCGCGTTGTACGCCTTTACGTCAGCCCGCTCAGCCTCGCGCACGCGCTCGGTGATCTTGGCCTGTAGCTCGGCCAGCTCGCGCTCGGTGACCTCGCGGACGTCCGCGAGGTTCTGGCGCGCCTCACCGACACCGCGGATGGCGTTGATCCGGTCCTCTTGTGCGCGCTTGGCGCGCTCGATCGCTTCTTCGATGCTCGGTTCTTTGCTCATGTCTCTATCGTACGAATTCACCCGCTTTACGTCGACGTTTGTCGACGTCGAAACAGCATGGCGCGGCGGAGCCGCGACCGCTCCCGTCTACCGACGTGAGTCAACAGCGATAGGAGTCCCGGACGGAGCAAGCTAAACACTTAGCACGGCTAAGTGGCTTGGATCCTCGACTTGGCGTCGCGGATCGGGCACACTAGGAGTGTGGTCCCCGCACGAGGCGGGGTCGCTGCGCTGGGCTGGAAGGGCAGGTGATCTGATGGGCGACGAGGCTCCCAAGGGTCGCCTGTTCGCGCGACGTCGCCGGGCGAACGTCGACGGTGGGCGGCAGCACCGTCACGAGGTGAAGGTGTCGCCCGAGGAGGAGGGCATGCTGCTGCGTCTCGCGGAGGCGCAGCACGTGACCATCCCGCGGCTGCTCGTCGAGTGCGCGCTAGCGTCCGCGACGTCGGAGACTCCCACCGAGCGGCGCAACGCGATGGCCGAGCTGTTCGCGCTGCACCGGCTGCTCGCGGCCATCTCGACCAACGTCAACCAGATGGCTCGTGCGACCAACGCGACCGGTGAGGTGCAGGCGGGGATGAGCGCGACGCTCGACGCCGTGCGCCGCACCGCGCAGCGCATCGACGACGCGATCGACGGGCTGAGCCTGCCATGATGCCGAACGTTGTCCGCGGCGACAGGATGGCCGGACTGCTGACGTACCTGGTGGGACCGGGGCGCGCGAACGAGCACACCGAACCTCACCTCGTTGCCGGTGACGAGGCGATGATGGCGTGGCACGACGACGACGAGCTGGGACGCGATTCGGCGCTGGCGATCGCGCGTCACCTCGACCGCCCGCGCACCGCGTACGACGTGGAGGTCAAGGGCGGCCACGTGTGGCACTGCTCGCTGTCTCTACGAGCCGACGAGGGCGCCCTGACCGATGAGCAGTGGGGAGCGATCGCCCGCGACTTCATCACCGCGATGGAGTTCGACGACAACGAGGGCACGAAGGCTCCGTGCCGGTGGGTTGCCGTGCGCCACGGTGTGTCGACGAACGGCAACGACCACATCCACATCGCCGTGAACCTGGTGCGCGAGGACGGCACCAAGGCGTCGACGCACCACGACTTCCGACGCGCGCAGACTGCCGCCCGTGCACTCGAAGCGAAGTACGGGTTGGAGGAGTTGGAGTCGGTGCGCGCGGAGCGCTCGACGCGCGGCTACAACCCCGCCGAGCGCGAGGCTCAGGCACGTGCCCGCGCGCGTGCCAAGCACGAGCGAAGCCGGTCGAAGCTGGGCGCGGACGCACCGACCTGGGAGGCGTTGGCCGGCGACGACCGGCAGGCACTCATTGCGTCGGAGTTGCGCACCGATCAGCCGCGCTACCTCCTGGCATTGAAGGTGCGTGCGGCCTCGACAGCGAGCGACAGTGAAGCCGAGTTCGTGCGTCGCATGCGGCGGTCTGGGCTGCTGGTCCGACCCCGCTATGCGGACGGCCGAACTGACGTCATTACCGGCTACTCAGTGGCCGAGCGGCCGCAGGCCGGCGAGCGGCCGATCTGGTACGGCGGCGGCCACCTGGGCCGCGACCTCACGCTGCCCAGGCTGCGCGATGGCTGGCCCGACACGGTCACCGGCGCGAGCGAAGCGGCGGACGAATGGAACGCCGCCAAGCGGGGCCGGCGCGTGGTCGCACCCGGACGCGAAGCGAGCGAACCAGACCCGGAGCTGTGGGATAAGCGCAACGCCGAACTGAGCCAGCTCGTGGACCGGCTGCGCTCGATCCCCGTCGACGATCGGGACACCTGGGCGACCGTTGCACGCCAGACGGCGGGAGCCCTCGCCGCGTGGTCCAACGCGACTGAGGAGACGCCGGGAGACCTGGCCGCGGCAGCGGATGCACTGTCGCGCTCGGCACAGACGTACCGGCGCACCGTGAAGCCGCAGAAGGCCGGCACGGTTGCCATCTCTGGCGCCGCGATGCTGCTCGCCAGCGCAGCGCGCGGCGGGCAGGGTGCTGTGGCGCAGGCGGCCATGATCCGGCAGTTGCTCCGTCTGACTCAGGCGGTCTACGACGCCTCCGTGGCGGCCGGTCAGGCACGCCAGGCTCAGCTCCTCGCAGAGGACACACGAGCACGCTTGGTGCGCGTCCGTGACGCGATGCCGAGCCCGGCGCCGGCGACCGCACCGAGCGGCACCGCGACGGCCACGATGACACGACCGGCGGACCTCGATCCCGAGGCCCAGGCCATGCTCGACCGGCTGCAAGCCGGGCAAGCGAAGTCGGCCACGGAAGCAGCGTCGCCCGTGCCGAACAAGATCGAGCCGGCACGGACGCGACAGCACAGCACACCGGGCGCAGCCCGCGGACCGGAACGATAGGAAGGAGGCCGTCATGGCTGAGGAAACCGATGGAATCGAGGAGGCGTTCGAGGGCCAGCTACGGGTCCTCGTGACGGCCGCCGGACAGGTGGGCGAGAGGATCGCCCGCGGCCGCGAGGAGGCCCTACGGCGCGCCCAGGCACAGAGCGAGCAGGAGGCGCGCGAGCTGCAATCACGACTGGCCGCCGAGCAGCGCGCCGCACGCGCCGAGCTGGCCAACGTGCACCGCTCCGACTGGTGGGATCGAGCGACGCCCGAGGTGATCGGACGCACCTACCAGGTCGCTCGCGCGTGGTCCCAGGAGGACCCCGAGGCGGTGCGAGCCGAGCAGCGGATGAACGACGAGCTGCGCACGCGCTACGGCGTCGACGTCAACAGCACGAACGCCGATCCGGCGGCGGTGCGAGCAGCGGTAGAGAGTGCCGAGCAGGAGCGCGCCCAGGCTGATGCCGAGCGCACCCGTGCGGCGTCGGAGAACGCGGAGGCACAGCGTCTCGTGGCTCAGGCCAACCAGGAGGATCAGCGAGCGGCGGAGGCGCGGGCAGCGGCAGAGTACGAGCCCGATCCCGACGAGCGCGCACGCGCGCTGGCCGAGGCCGAGCAGCGCGAGGCCATCGCTGACCGGGCACGAGAGGACGGTCGCACGATGTACGACAGTTCCGAGCGTCGCGAGGGCACAGCGCGGGACCTGGAATCGCGCGGCATCAGCGAGGAGACCGTGGCCACGAGGATGCGAGCGGACGTCAGCCAGGCCAAGCCGGCGACGGAAGCCGTCAAGGCCGATCGCGGCAAGTCCCCGAAGGCGCGCAAGACGCGCGGCTCACGAGGGGCGCAGATTCAGCGCACCGGCCTGAGCCGGTGAGCGCGCCGGCCTCGACCGCAACGAGAGAGGGACCGCACCCACCAGGTGCGGTCCCTCCTTGCGTGTCGTGTGGTCAGTCGTCGGCCGACTCCCGCACGTCCGGGAACAGACCGGCCGGCGGCGGCGTGTAGGGCAGCGGTTGGCCCTTGCTGCATTGGTTCTCCGAGGCGGTGGCGTCGGCGGCCGCGAACGGGCCTTGCGGGTCCATCAGCACCGACATGTGGTGGTCGGCGTGGTCGCGCCACCACACGCTCATGCCGGTGCTCGGGTCCTGGCGCAGATGCTCCCAGGACCGCCACAGCGCCTCGATGCGGATCACCGCCTCGTCGTACTCCCACCAGCGGGCCGCCCACACGCGCGTCTTGCCGTCGATCTTGCGGCGGTAGACGTTGCGCAGGTACTCGCGCAGGAACTCGTCGACGGAGCCGTAGTAGAGCGTGGGCTCGGGGGCCGGCTGATCGTCGGTGGCGTCGCCGTCGACGTCGACGGGCTGCGCCTCGATACCGCCCTCGTCCAGCTCGTCATCTCCCCAGTCGCTCATGATGCTCCCTCCGCTTCTACGGTGGCCTCCACGGTGGCCACCTCCGTCTCGGCTTCTCGGATCGTGCGCTCGGCCTGGGGGTCGTGCGCGGCGATCGACGCCCGCACCTCGTCGGCGTGCGGGCCGGTCATCCAGGGCTGAGTGCGAATGAGCGTCGGGCGAGATCCCGATGCGACCACGACGGCGCGCCCCTTCGGCATGGCCGCGAGGTCCGCGACGTCGAGGATGCGTTCACGGTGGAGCTGCTGCGAGACCGTGCGCTGACCGCGGCCGTAGGACGACGACGTGGCGAGCCGGTCGTAATCCCCGATCGTGCGAGACAGGTCCTCCAAGAACGCGGCCTCGCTGACACCGCCGCCGTAGACCTTCACGTTCGAGGCCGACCAGAGCTTCTTCATGCCGGACTCGCCCCAGACCTCGACGCCCTGGGACCACGACTGCAAGATCGTCATGAGGACGATCCCGCGCGAGCCGTAGTGGCTGTAGAGGTTCGGCAGCTCGCGCCAGCGGCAGACGTTCGCGGCCTCGTCGAGCACACCGACCAGAGGTGTGCTCAGGCGGCCGCCGGCCGAGTGAGCGGCTAGCTCCTCGGCCGCCTCGACGACGGCGACGGTGAGTGCCGTCACGAGAGGGCCGGCCGTTCCCCGACCCTCCTTGGAGAGGCTGTAGAGCGTGCCACCATCGCGCACGAAACCCGCCGGGTCGAAGTGCGGCCGAGTGTCGGCTGCACCGCGTGGGGTGACCCACGCCGCGACCTGGCGATTCGTGAGGCAGGAGGCCATCTGCTGCGCGGTGCCGAACACGCCGCCGCGCTGCTTCTCCGGTGCGTCGACGACGCCGGCCACCTGATCGGCGGTCAGCGTGAAGTCGTGCGCGCGCAGAATGTCGACCGCCGTATCGTCCATCGGGCGCGTCAGCCACGTGTACACGTCAGTGATCGCCCGGTTGTCCAGGGCGGCCGCGAGCAAGAGCCCCGCCAGGAGGTCTTGGCCGGCCGGGTCGAAGTACGCATCGGTCTTGGCCCCAGGGTCGCGGCTGCCGGCGGCGAAGTGCTCGGCCAGCTTGGCCGCCTTCACCTCGTCGGTGACGTAGCTGAGCGGGTTCCACCACCAGCTCGGTTCTTCCAGCGCGATCGCCTGGGGATCGAACACCCAGACCGGGCCGGCCTTGGCCCGCACGTCGCGCGTGGCGTCTACGACGTCGCGCTTGTTCGAGGTCACGAGAACTGCCCCAGGAGCGTCCAGGATCGCCGGGACCGCCCGCGAGGTGGTCTTACCGGTTCGAGGCCCCCAAATGTCGATGTGCATGTCCTCCCAGGAGCCGTAGAGCGGGTGCGCACCGGTCACGGTGCGACCGATCGGCACACCGGGAGAATCGGCCACGCCCAGGCGCTTCGCGGTCGCCTGGGCTGACTTGCGGCTCAGTGCCTCGACGTCGCGGCCGCGGCCCATGTAGGTTGCCGCGCGGTCGACGCGGCTACGGCCCCGGCGGATGCGATGCACCACCAGGGCGAGCAGGACACCGAGGGCCAGGAACACGGCGAGCATGCCGCCGAGCACCCACCAGCCGGCCGCCCCTGGCCAGTCCAGCTTGCCGCCCAGCAGACCGAACAGCAGCGAGAACGGATCGCCCGGCAGCTCCGCTCCCGAGCCGGCGATGCGATGGCCGAGCTGCATCGCCACGTAGACCGAGCCGACGATGACGACGACGGCCAGGATGCCGACCCACAGCAGGATCGCCTCAGCTCCGATCCCGCCCGGATCGCGGCGACGGTTGTTCGGGGTGCTCATGCGTCGACCTCCTGGGCGCTATGGGCCGCACGCCGGCCGACGCGCGACTGCTCATGCCAGAGCCGGTTGGTGTCGTTGATCGACTTCTCGATGCTCGTCAGCTGCACATCGACGGGGATACCCGGACGGCCGCCCACCTTCACGAGGAACTTGCCACGGCCGGGAGGCTCCGCCTCGCGGCCCGTCGACGGGTCCCACGCCGGCGGGTCCTGCCAGCCGATCAGCAGCTCTTGCTCGGCCTCAGAGAACGGCACCGCGGCCGTGAGCTGAGGCATCTCGGCGGCCGGCAGACCGCCGCAGATCACCATTCCCGAGCGCTCGACGAAACCGCGAGCCTTCATGCGGTCCTCCTCCGTCGGAAGCGCCAGCAGGTCGCTCATGGTGTGCGAAATCATCGCCATCCCGACGCCGCGCTGCCGGTTGAGGCGCGTCAGGGCGTCGACACGATCGACCATGCCGCGGCCGGCGCGCAGCGCCCGCCACAGCTCGTCGAGGACGACGAAGTAGTGGCGTCGCGGTTCGAGGCCAGCATCGGCCAGGGCGTTGGCCACGTTCACCGTGCCGAAGCCGGCCGACCAGCACGCCAGCAGCGTCGCGGCCTGTAGGTCCATCTCCGAGTCGTCGATCGCGGAGACGTCATAGACCACGGGGGCGTCGCGTCGCATCGGGTTGGTCGTCTGGCGCGAGAACGTCTCACCGAGGCGGCCGCCGCCAGTGAGGCCGATCAGGGAGGCTTCCAGGCTCTCCGTGATCGCCTTGTAGCGCTCGTCGCTGCCACGGTCCAGGGCCACGGCGCGCACCTCCTCGGGACCCTCCTGGATGACCCTCAGCAGGTCGCCCAGGACCGGAACGCCGTCGTGGTGCTCGTCGAGCCACTTCAAGGAGCGGTCGATGATCGTCTCCTCGCGGTCCGTCGGAGGCGCGGCGCGCAGGATCGTCAGCAGTGCCGAGACCATCGTCTGCCGGCGACCGTGAGCGTCGGCCATGACCTGCATGGCCTCCTTCTCATGGCCGGCAGCGCGGAGCTGGGCGGCCGCTTCCGTGGCCTCGCCGGGGTCGAGCACGTTCAGGTAGCCGCGGCCGCGGCCCAGAGTGATGATCTGACCGCCCATCGCCTCGATCAGGTCGACGTAATCGGGCTTCAAGTCGCCCAGGACCAGCGGCATCACGCCGTAGCCGGCGAGGCCGGTCGCCATCCGGCGAACGATCGTGGACTTGCCGAGGCCGGGCTTCCCGAGGACGAACGTCGACGGGTTGCTAATGAGCTTCGCGCGCTGGAACCAGCTAATCGGATCGCAGCACAGCGTCGCGCCGGTGTGGATATGACGGCCCAGCGGCACGCCGACCATCGGCGTGCCAGTCCCGATCGCATAGGGCCACATGCCGCAGACCTGCACGGTGGTGCCGCGCCACTCGTCGGCCTGTTGCACGTAGACCGACTGGCCGCGGCCGCGGCCGATCCACCCCCGCATCGGTGGGCGGATAGGGCGCAGCTCGCGCTCGGCAGCCTTCTTCTCCTTGCGCTCTTTGCGGCTGATCTTCTGCTTCTTCGCCTTCTTCGCGCTCACAGCTTCTCCCTCAGCTCGGCCGGGACCTGAATGTGCTTGGGCAGCACCAGGCCCAGGGGAAGGGCGGCAGCGAACGCCGAATCCTGCGACCCGTACACGGGCCGCAGCCTCAGTCGCGCTGTCGCTCCCAGGTTGTCGATCGCCGCGCGAGCGTCGGCCTCCTTGTCCAGGTCGGCCACCGTGGCGGTGACCAGCATCCCGAACTGGACCAGGCCGGCCCCGGAGGCTTCCTCGCTGGCGGTGGCCGCCGCGGCGCGCACCGCCAGGCTGTCGCGGGCGGCCGGCTTGCTCGTCGACGTCATGCGGAACTCCGCGGCGCGCAGGTCCGCCTCGACGATCGCGGCCGCCTTGGCCGCGTCGATCGGCCGGTACAGCAGCGTCACGCGCTTGCGCGCTATATCGCGGTGCGGGGCGAGCAGCCGCGCGAGTACGCCCGACTGGACGTTGCCGCGCGGAGCTGACGTCATCGCCCACGTGCAGGAGTACGCCGAATCGTGGCGGTATCCGTCCCAGGACGCTTGCGCGGCCGAGGGGCCGACGTCGGGCCAGCTCAGCTCGGGCGTCTCGCCGGAGGCGTGTGCCTCGTCGATCAGCACCGCGGCGGCCGGATCGTAGGCGATGCGGATCGCCTCGCAGAGTTCCTGGGCGGACAGCGGGTGCGCTGCACCCGCGCCGGTTGCCTGCAAGCCGGCCGTGAGCCCGGGTAGGCGTGCCGCCAGCTCGCGGGCCATCTCCTCGGCCTTGCGCTTCTTACTGCCGGATCGGTGCGAGGCGTTGAAGCTGATCGCCACGTATGCCTTCACCGTCGACGAACCCGACGGATACCGGGTGACAACCTCGCGCAACATCTCCTGAGCGAACTCCGGGGCGTTGTGGTCGGTGTTCATCTCGACCTCGCGGCGCAGCCGCGTGCCCGAGTCAGGCGCGGTCTCGATCGTGACCGACGCGGCCTCGATGCCCGGCTCGTCTCCGAGATTGGCCAGCCAGTGGCCCCAGTCGGCCACCCACACGTCGATCTGTTCCTGATCGACGAGTGCGGCACCGTCGGGCTCGGTGCCGATTACGACGGAGAACGTCGAGGTGGCCGGCGTGTAGAGCAGTGCGAACGGCCGGCCGTAGCTGTCGGTGTGCTCGCTGAGGCGCGTTGGAGCCGCGAGGCCGGGGAGCTGGTAGGTGCCCCACAGTGCGCGGCCGAGCGGGCCGGAACGGTAGACGTTCGTCCCGCGTGAGCGGGCCGACCACCAGGCGATGCGGGCACCGCCGCGGCTCAGCACGTTCTTTCCGTGGGAGTCCTTGGTCAGCACGGCCAGCATGACGCAGCCGAGGACGGCCGTCACGATGACCGCTTCGAGCAGGTCGGCGACCATCACCGTGATAACTATGGCCACCAGGCCCGCCAGCAGCAGGCCGGTACCGACTGAGCCGAGGCCCAAGATTCCGGGCGACGTGGGGCGTCGCCAGTTCCCATAGGTCCGCGGACCCTTGCTTGTCTCAACGGCTGCCATCGGGACCGCCTCCCTCTCCTGTCGATTGCTCACCGAGGTTCTGCGCCGCTCCGGCGGCGGCCTGGCCGGCCTTCTTGCCCGCGTCGAGCGCCGCGCCGGCGGCGATCCCGATCGGACCACCAGCCGCTCCGGCGGCGGCTGCACCACCGCCCGCAGCGGCTCCACCAGCAGCACCACCACCGCCGGCCGATGCCGCGGCCGCGCCCGTGCTGGGTTGCTGCACCCGTCCCGGCACCAGCGCCGTTGCCGGCCCCGGCTCCGCCGCCCGCGCCCCCGCCGGCCTGTTGAGGACCGGCGCTCTGCGCCGCCTGGGGGGCGGAGCTACCGCTACCGCTGCCACCAGACGGACCCTGGGGGCCGCTGGCACCGTCGGACCCCCAGCTGCCGCCGCCACTGCCGGACGCCAGACGTCCGACAGCCGCCGCACCGGTCGGAACCGCTGCCATTGCGCCGACGGCCATTGCTCCGCCGGCTGCACCACCAGCCATTGCACCCACCATCGGCGTCACAAAGCGCATCAGGGCAGGCATAGCGAACAGGGCAATAATCATGAGCATCAGGCCGGTGAGGACCGCCAACAAGCCGCTGCCGTCGTCTGAGAACACGTCCGTGCCGGCGAGCTGGAAGGCCGCCGCGTAGACGATCGCCGCGGCCGGCTTGTAGAGGATGAACGCGATCAGCCAGGCCAGGCACTTCTTGAACCAAGCCTTTCCCATCTCGGTGTTCGTGAACGACGCCGACAGCGGGAGGATGCCCGTCAGAATGACGAGCATGCCGCCGCGGGCGACCATGAGCACGATCTGGAAGATCGTCGCCAGGATCGCAATGAGGCCGAGCACGATAATGAGGATCGCGCCCAGGCCGCCGGCCGGCCCGGAGGTCAGCGCGAGCAGCGCGGTCATGTTCTCGCCGAAGCAGGCGGAGCCCTCGACGTTCACCTGGCAGTCCAGCGACGAGTTGATGACCCACACCGAGAACGAGTCGGCGGCCGTGACCAGCAGGCCGACGATCGTCGTTCCCGCGCCGGCGACCACGACGAGGGTCAGCAAGCTCTTGACGGTCTCACGCCCAGGCTCGGCCCGCTGTTCCCAGGCCATCCGTGCCCCGCCGATCACGACGGAGACGATCGCCGCTGCACCCATGTACCACCACAAGCTCGATTGAAGGAACAGGACCGCCCCCGAGGCGTTGTTCGGCCCCGACGGCATGAGCCCCGACACGATCGCACTGGCAGCGGATATTAGGACCACCGCGCCCAGAACCAGGCCGATCCTGCCGACGGCCGCGATGCCCTCGCCCGCACGCATGCGCGTGGCGATGATCCCGCCCAGAGCAAACAGGCTCAGCACCGCCACCGCGAAGCTGATCCACGTCACGTAGGACAAGACCGTGGTGATGTTGCCCGAGTTCGGCGCGGACGATCCCGCAGAGATAGACGACGACCCGCCCGAACCCGTCAGGTTCGGCGTGCCGAGGTGAACCCAGATCGTGCCGAGCGACGCAACCGCCTTACCGAACGCCTCCATGACGGCGTTGGCCATGTTCTCGATCGCATCACCGACGACAGCTTCGACGCCCTCGCTGACGTGGCACATTGGGTTGAAGAAGCTCCAACCGCTGCATCCGTCAGCCATTACGCCCCCCAGGTGATATATCCGGCCAGGTCCGGGATCGTGGCCACGTCGATCGGTGCGCTGGCATCGGTGACGTTGAGCTTCCAGTCGCCGTCCTCCCACACCAGCGGGTAGACCATCGAGAGATTGAGGGTCTTTCCCGAGGCAGAGCCGCGCACAGCGACGTCGATCCGAGCGGAGTCGCCGTCGTAGGCCAGGACCCGGAAGCCCGCGATTTCCACGCGGGTGCCCGAGCCGGTCGAGGAGCCGGCCCCGGCTGAGAGCACCTGGTCACGGGCGGAGCCCGTCACGAAGTAATCGAGCCACGCTTTCACCGTGGACTCGTCGCTGCCCTGCACGACGGCGTTAGCCGCCGCGAACAGGGCACCTTCGGGCGAGTGCTGGAAGCAGGTCCGCACGCCGTTCTTGGTGTCCGCCGGCCCCGCTTCGCTGGACGTCGGATAAGCCACCGTGCCCTGGTACTCCCACTTGGCGGCGGGTGCTGTCGAGATGGACCCGCTCAGCACCTCCCCACTCAGCCCACAAACACTTGCGCCGCCCGCAGCCGCCGACTCGTCGGCAGTTGGGGCGGCGCTCGATTCTGACGGCGACGGCGAGGACTGGGACTCGGGATCGGATCGGGTGGCGTTGACCACGCCGACGACGACCCCGAGCACGACGACGAGAGCGACCACAACCGCCGCGAGGATGAAGCCTGGGCGGGTAAACGGATTCTTCTGATCGGTGTCTTCAGCCATTGCAGTACCTTTCGGGTCAGCTCACCAGGAAGCCCACGAGCGAGCCGGCCGCGGAGATGACGATGACGCCACCAAGCGCCATCCCGATCTTGCCGACGTGCTCGCCGCCCTCCCCGCGGCGAGACTGAATGGCCATGAGCGCACCAGCGGCGATCAGACCGAGGACGCACACGGCGAGGGCGACCCACTTGGCCCAGCCCATGATCGACGTGAATCCCTCAGTTCCCGGCGGCTGCACCGGGTTCGGGTCCGGCACCTGGAGCGGCAGGAGAGCCACGACGTCCGTCGCGGCCTGGGTCAGGGTCAGAGCGATGCTCATCGTTGTTCCTTTCAGTTGGTGGTGCCGTCGGCACCGGGGCGGATCAGTGCGTGCAGCTCGTCGACAAGTCGGCGGACCTCGCGCGGGGCGTCGGAGAGAGCCGGCGGCTCCCCCAGACGCCACGATTCAATCCACGGGACGGTCCACGTCCGTGGGACTCCCCCGCC
>NZ_CCXH01000303.1 GCF_000820725.1 Actinomyces polynesiensis
CCCCCTGGGAAGAGGCAATCGCCCGCCCCGACAGACCCTGAGCTCGCAGACGAAGCACTCGCTTCGCCGGAATCCGACTTACCATCGCTGACAACTCCTTCCGTCACATGCCTCTCACATGACGGAAGGAGCCTAAAGAAAGCGGCCCCCACCAACACCAGCCCCGGCCCCCGCCCACACCAACCGACCCAGCACCCACTGGCCCCCACCGGCACCATCACCGGCCCTCAAACCCGCGAATATTCAACGAGCGATGCTCCATGCATTTTCTTCAGAACAGACCATGGCGAGCGCCTCTTGGTCAGCGTAGACGAGAGTTCGCCTGCAGCGGACTACGCAATCGCGAAGCAGATCCTCGGTCATTGCAGGAGAGGCGCCAGTTCGTGCGTGGGCTCGACGCAGACGGGGCGCGAGTGAGCTCTGTCGGTGACCGTGCTCGTTGCTCGAACACCTAGGGCTGCCTCGGCAAGAGAGCGAAACGCTTGGTTCGAGCCGCAACACTGCACATGCACCTGCATCGCTGTCCTCTCGAGAACCAAACCTCAGGTGAGAACTTCGGTCAGCCTGCACCCTCCCGCGCAAAGACAACCTTGATGGTACGGAAGAGGATCTGGATGTCACCGGTGATGGACCAGTTCTCCACGTAGAACAAGTCGAAGCGGACCGCTTCCTCCCATGTCAAGTTCGAGCGCCCACTCACCTGCCACAGACCCGTCACGCCTGGCTTGACGAAGAGCCTCCGCGACGCAGCGTTGTCGTACAAGGCCACCTCGGCAGGTACCTGCGGGCGGGGCCCGACCAAGCTCATGGTGCCGTTGAAGACGTTGAAGAGCTGGGGAAGCTCGTCGATGGAGCTCCTCCGCAGGAAGGCGCCGAGCTTGGTGATGCGCGGATCGTGGTCGACCTTGAACAGCGGCTTGTCGGAGGTGCCTTGGGCTTTGAGCAGCGCGGCGAGCTCCGCATCCGCATTGACCCGCATGGATCGGAACTTCCAGATGGAGAACTCCTCACCATTGAGACCGACACGCGTCTGATGGAAGAAGATCGGTCCCTTGTCGTCGAACCAGATCAGGATCGGGACGATGATCCAGACGGGAAGCAGGGCAATGATCAGCAGAGCGGAGACGATGATGTCGAAGCCACGCTTGAGGAACTGCTTCGAACCGTCGAACCGCGGCATCTCGATCTCGACCAGGGACAAGCCATCCACCGGTCGCAAGTGAACGCGGGGACCCGCCACATCGACGATGCTCGGGGCCAGCACCACATGGGTACCCACCGGGTCCAACCTCCAGCTGAGCTCCTTGATCTCGGCCGCCGAAATGTCCGGCGACCCGGTGACCACAAGGGTGTCAGCATCGAGTTCTCTCATGGTCGTCGGGAGCACCCCGAGATCTCCGAACACGGGAACATTCGTCCCACGCAACGTCGAACCCACCGGCTGGTCGGCGACACACGCACCGACCACCTCCATCCCGAGATCGCGCCTGCGTCGGAGCTCCCGAGCCATGTCCGCAGCCGTGCGCGAACCTCCCAGGATCAACACGCGGTTCGTCAACTCCCCCCTCCGGCGGAGTCGGACGAGACGCTTGCGGGCCAACCATCGCCACACGAACAGTCCCACCAGCCCGATGGGGAGGACGGCCAGGAAGTATCCTCGGGCCAGCTGCGCCTTCAACAGGTAGGATGCGATGGCGAGCGCACCGAATACCAGGAACGTGGCCTGGAAGACCCTCTGGTACTCCTCGGTCCCCGACCCCAGGAGCCGCTGGCGGTATGTGTGGAAGGCGCCGAGCATCAGCCACCACACCAGTCCCAGGCCGACACTGACAGGCAGGTAGCTCAGCGAGATCGTCCCGGAGGAGTCCTGAATCGTCGGGTCATTGAACCCGAACTTGAGCAGATGGCCCGCCGCGACGGACAGAGCGATGACCACGAAGTCACCGAAAACCAGGACACCCTGAAAGCCTCGGATCTGCGACCCGTGGGCGTGATCCGCCGGATGGGCTCCAGGTTCTTCGGGTACTGTCGGTCGCCGCTGAAGGGTGGTCATCGCACTCCTCGCCTGAGAGATCTCTGGGAACTGCAACCAGAGTATCCGGGGACATGCGCACTTCCAAGGACTCACAAGTGAGACTCCGGGTCGCGGAACTCGCCGTCCCGGCGCCCACCCACTACTGAGCGAGGGGACGCCAGAAGTCCTCACCCTCACGAAGTGACCGATGGGCCGGTACGACCACTGACACCTCGGAAGGCACGCGTCCACCGGACGACTTCGCAGGTGGGGATGACCGCCGTGCGTCGCAGTGTGTCGCGCGGTCAACCTCGAGCCGGTAACTCTGACCGTGTCGCTTCAACTGACCGACTTCTCATCGACGCACTTGAAACCGTGCTGGCACAGGGGTGAGTCGTCGCTGTGGGAGCACGTGTGTCCGAATCCACAGGTCTCCTACCAGGAGTCGGCAGGCGCCTCCAGCGGCACGGGTGTGTCCAGGTGCGCACGCAGGAAGGCCAACAGCGCCTTCATGGACTCCTTCGCTTGCGGGGTGCGCAGGTCCATCTGGTACTCGTGCCCGATGGTGTCAGGCGCGTCGGGGAACCAGAGGGTGTCCACGTCCACCCCGGCCTTCTCCAGGTGGGTGGCCATGGACTCGGAGTGGGACAGCAGCGGGTCCGCGGGCCCGGTGGAGATGAAGGTCGGCGGGAAGTGGGAGTCCACGTGCTGGGGCAGGCTCGCCCACTCCAGGTGCGGGTCCGACGCCGGGTCCTTGGACCCCGTGTAGGCCCACAGCATGGTCCGCACCATCCACTTCCCCATGCCCTCAGCACCCTTCATGAGCGTCATGTCGAAGGCCCCGGAGTAGAGCACGGTCGCTCGCAGCTCACTGCCCTGCTGCACCTGCGACAGGCCCGGCAGGTCCAGCTCGGCGTCCTCGGCGTACCCCGGTTGGGTGATCGCCATGGCCGTCTGGGCGGCGATGTGGGCACCGGCGGAGTCCCCCGCCAGGACCATCTGGGAGGGGTCCACGCCGTACTGCCCGGCATGGGTGAGGAGGAAGCCCATGGCCGTGGTGACCTGCTGGACGGGGTGTGGGTAGCGGGCGTTGGGCGCCACCGTGTACTCCACGGCGATGACGGTGTACCCGGCCGCCGCGATCTGGGTGAGGTAGGTGTCCATCCCGTCCTTCGTGCCGGTGATGAACCCCCCTCCGTGCACCCACACGATGGTGGGCAGGGCGGTGTCCCCCGCGGCGTCGGGCCGGTACACGTCGATGTGCCCGTCGGGGTCATCGGCGTTGACCACCACGTTGCGCTGGGCGGAGACGTCGGTGGGTTCCAGGGCCTTCATGGCGGCCACCTGCTCCGCGCTCGCCTCGGGCCACATCTGGCGGATCAGGAGCACCGAGGGCCACGGGCTCAGCCAGGCCCACACCGCCACGGCCACCACCAGTGCCAGCAGGGCCACACCAATGCGGGTCAGGACCTTCTTCAGCACCTGGTGCTCCCCCTCCGGACGTCATGGGTCCGCCCTCGTCAGGCCTGGTGCACCGACGGCGGGACCCGGCCCCTCCCCGTCAGGGAACCTACCATCCGGCAGGTCCCGACCCTCACTCCCCCGCGTAGCGCCCCAGTGAGGGCACCCCGTGGGGCGTCTCCATCAGCCAGTTGCGGTCGGTCACCATGCGCGCGACGGCCAGGCCCACCCCGATGGAGATGATCGTGAAGAACACCGTGAACAGGGCCGCGAGCGCGTCGTTGGTCTGGCCGTTGTTGAGGTAGGCCAGGGAACGGTACAGCGGCACACCCGGGATCATGATGACCACCGCGGGCACCGACAGCGTCACGCGGGAGAACTTCGTGCGGCGCGCCACCAGCGTGGCGAGCAGGCCCGCAGCGAGAGCGGCCAGACCCACCGCGGCCTGGACGGGCAGGCTCACCTGGTCGACGAGGAAGAGGCGCCCGACGTTGATGATCGCGCCGATGGCGGCGGCCGCGGCACACACCTTGGGTGGGGAGTTGAAGAGCATCGCGAACCCGTAGGAGGCGATGAAGGAGGCCCCGAAGCGTAGGCCGTACAGCGCCGGCCACACGAGGTGGTAGTCGTACTCGGGGGTCACCGACCAGTTGAAGATCAGGGACACGCCCCACACGGCCACGCCCGCGGAGACGACCAGCATGCACACGTACACCAGGCGCGCGATGCCGGCCTGGAAGTCCTGGCGCACGAGGTCGATGATGCCGGTGACCAGCGGGAAGCCGGGGACCAGGAAGAGGAGTGCGGAGATGAAGCCCGCCTGGTGGGTGGGCTCCAGGCCGATGTAGTGCTGGGCCGCGCCGACCAGGAGGATGTAGATGGTGGCCGCCACCGCGCCCGAGGCCATCCACACCCCGAAGTGGTTCATGCGACGGTGCAGCATCTGGCGGCGCAGGTACTGCCCGATGAAGGCGGCGACCGCCACGACCGAGCACTCCACCCAGCCGCCGTGGTTGAGGAAGGAGAACCCTGCGCACGCCACACCCGAGGCCAGCGCATTGCCCAACCAGCCGTAGAGGGCGGGGACCTTCTCGATCTTGTCCAGGGCCTTGTCCACGTCCTCCACGAGGACCTGCTGGCCGTCCAGGGAGTCGACGTAGTTGGACAGGAGGTCGATCTTGTCGGCGTTGACGCCCATGGCGCGCTGCTCCGCGAGCTCCGTGCGGAAGGTGCCGGACGCGTAGGCGGTGGCGATGATCTCCGTGTAGGTGACCTGGGCGTGGTGCTGCTCGATGCCCACCGCGCGGGCGAGCTTGGCCATGGAGTGCTTGACGCGGAAGGCGGAGGCACCGCAGGACAGGAGCATCTGCCCCAGGCGCAACACGATGCGCGACTGGTGGGCCAGGCGGTCGTGGGCGACCATGCGGTGCATGGTCATGGACTCCTCACCCTCCGGTGGGGTGGCGCCCCC
>NZ_CCXH01000304.1 GCF_000820725.1 Actinomyces polynesiensis
GCCGGCGGTGTGGGAGAGGTCCGGGACGGTTCCGGGACCGGCCGGGGTGGGGGAAGACCGGAGTCCTCCTGGTCCGACGGCGCGCCCCGACCCACCAGGTGTGCGGGGGCGGGAACTTCTGCGGGCTCGGGCGGCAGGCCGCCGTCACCGGCCAGGGAGTGCGGGGCGGGCGCGTCCAGCGACGGGTCCAGGCCCAGCTCCGGGTCCACGGGCGGATCCGGGGTCATGTCGTCGTCGAAGGGGCGGCTGCCACGGCGTGGGCCACGGGACATGGGGTCACCTGCACGATCTGGGTCCGGGCGGTGGTCGTCCGCATGGTTCTGGTCTGTCACGTGGTCAAGGATGGCACGCGGCCCCTCGGGGGTGGTGGGACCAGCGTCGGAGGCGGGGTGTCACGTGGGCCACTCCGGGTGAGCCCGTCCCGCGGGTGGAGGCTCCGGGAACGCCGACGGAGGGAGGTCGCGGAGGGCGGACCGCTGACAGTGCGCAGCGGACAAGGGCCCGGGCGGGGGATCGCGGGGGCGGACCCCGGGGCGGGGACCGCGGGACGCAACCCGGGGCTGGCGTGGTGATGCCCCCGGGACGGCCTGGTGAGGGGCCGATCCCGGGGGCATCACCGGTCACTCCTGCGTCACCACCCGGATGGGTGTGGACGCCGGGCGGACGGGGGCCTCACTTCCTGCGACCTCGCTGGACGCTGAGCACCGCTGCACCTCCCACCGAGAGAGCGAGCACCGCGGCGAACAGGCCCGCGGCATCACTCCCGGTGTGGGCCAGCACCTGTCCGGTGGTGGCGGCGGTGGTGGTGGACCCAGCGGTGGTGGATTCAGCCGTGTCCCCCGATGCCGGGGTCGAGGTCCCCGTGGTGCCTGAGGTCGGCGTGGAGGTGCCGGAACCGGAAGCGGGCACGTCAGGCGTCGTGGACGGGTCCGACACGGAGGGCGACGGGGACTCCGACGGCTCCTCAGTGACCTCCGGCGACGGGGAGTCAGACGGTTCGTCAGTGACCTCCGGCGACGGAGACTCGGACGGCTCGTCGGTGGCCTCCGGCGACGGGGACTCAGACGGCTCGTCGGACACCTCCGGGCTCGGCGTCTCACTGGGAGCCTCCGACACCACAGGGGTGGGGGACTCGGACGGCTCCTCCGACACCACAGGTGTTGGCGCCTGCGAGGGCTCCTCCTGTGGCGTGATGGTGTCACACGAGAGCAGGGTCCCGGTGAAGGGATGGTGGTGCTGCTCGCTGCCGGAGAGCGTGCCGCCGGCAGCGACGAGGGTGCCGTTGATGTTGGCGCTGTTCTTCACGAACTGTGCCTGTGGGGCGAGGATCGAACCGTAGGTGCTGTCCCCCACCTGGGTGATGCGCGTGGAGGCGGGGAAGTTCCACAGGATGCCACCTGCGTTGCTCTCACCCACCCCGGGCATGTTGAAGCCGAGTGAGACGTCCTCGTCGCCGGTGACATTGACGACGACGTTCGTCCCGGTACCGCCGGAGATCGTCGCCCCCTCGAACTTGATCTCCTTCAGGGCGTTGAGCTGCGTCGCACTGAGCGTCCACACGCTCGTCGTCCCCTCGACAGGCCTGACCGTGGCCGTGCTCCCTGAGATCGAGACCGCCGCCTGCGGATTGCAGGAGGCCGCTGCGCTGACCTTCTGGCTCGTCGCGGTCGCGGCAGCCTGGCTGAACAGCTCGGAGAACAACTCGGCGTTGACCGCCGCCTTCTCCCCGTTGCGGAGGATCACCGAGGGAGCGGAGTCGTAGCCCGAGCCCTTCGCCACGACCCGCAGGGCGACGCTCGCGCCGTTCGAGTCCCGGTCCAGAAGGTCGACGTCGCCGCCGTTGCCCACCACGAGCCCACCGGCATGGACCTCGAGCGTCCCCGAGGAGGGCGCGGCGAGCTTCAGGTCCTGCGCCAGGACTCCCACCGTTCCACCCACCCCCGGCACCACCGCTGAGGACTTCATGCCGACATTCGTCCGCGTGAAGGTGAGTTCACCTCCCACCGCTACCGCTCCGTCGCTCTCCACTTGGACCGCCATGTCCCCGAAGGACACGACGTTCCACTGGCTGTAGGCGGCCATCGGGGAGATGCTCGTCGTGGTCTCCTCCCCACCCAGCGGCACCGCTGCCGCAGCAGTGGCCAGGCCGACTCCTGATGCTGCCGCCAGGACGCCGGCGAGCACCCAGCCCGTTGCGCGCCGCCTCCGACTGCCGTCGCGCTCTCCGCCGACACCCAGCAACTGCTGACCACACTGTCTGTTGGTTTCCAGCTTCACTGACAAATCCCTTCCTTCTGCCCGCACTTCGCCATTCCTGACGGGCCGGTCCCCTCAAAATTGGAGGATCGACAGGTCGCGGGACCGTGGACCCGTCAGCGTAGGAGGATTGACACGGCTCCACATCTGGGAGCCTAACTGAATGTCTGGAAGAAAATAAAGACGAGACCGATCGTACTGACAAGTCATTCAGCGCCTCGACGATCACGTCCGAGTCCGAACTCGATTGACTCGATTGACAGCTGTAGGTACGCACGACACCCCGCAAGTGTCACAGATCACAGGTTCGAACGGATTTCCGGGACTTTCGTCCAATGAGTTTCTCGAACTCTGGACAGCTCTTGAAGGTCGCCCCGCCTGTCCGGGCACCCCGGGACCGATGCGTCGGCACCGACCGGGTCACACATCCCCACTCTCCGGGTGCCCGCCACGCCTCGCCGGCTCCTCGTCCGTCGGCGCCCGGAGGGCACCGGTCAGGACTCCTGACCGACCCCGGGTCGGAAGCAAGGGATCCTGTCCCCACGGTTCTTCGCGATGATCGCGCCATTGAGCACCACCGCGAAACAGGTCCAGGCCGCGTAGGGCGCGATCGCGGCACCAGCGGGCCGTGAAACCCGCCACGCCCGCCGCACCAGGGACACCGAGTCCGCGGCCAGCGCGAGGGCGACGATGACACCACCGCGGGTGGAGTGCCCCCGGAAGAACACCCAGGTCCACCCCGCATTGAGCGCCATGTTACGGACCAGGGCGGCGTGGTGGCCGCGATCGGAGTCTTTGTGTTCCACGGCCACCGACGCCGCCGCCACCGAGGAGTACAGACCGGTCCACACCCACCGGAACACGGGGGGTGGCGGCTGGATGGCCGGCTGGCGCAGCGCGCGGTACCACCGCGAGCGCACTCCCGTCACCGTCGCGACCGATCCGGCCCCGGCCGCGGCCACGACCGGCCAGACACCCCGCACCACGCACCGCGCATCCATGTCGGTCTCCCCTCGGTGGACTCCTCCCCACCGTAGTGCCGTGGGGGCTCCGCAGCGTGGGGAGGCGCCCTCGTCGACCCCCGACGACCTCCAGGGGGAGCGCCGGGACCCCGCGCGGGCCCGCGAACCCGACGGCCCGCCGGACCGGGCACCCCCGCCCCGGCCCACCCCGCTTCGGCCGTGAACCTCAGGCGGTCGGAAGCAGGCCGGCGGGGTCAGAAAGTCGGCGTCAGAAAGTCGGCGTCAGGCGTCGCGCTTCTTGGTGAGGACGATCCCCACCACCAGCGCCACCACGGTCCACGCGGCGAACACCCCGTAGCCCTGCCAGGGCGAGAGCGCATCGGGATCGGTCGCCGTGGCCAGCAGCTGTCCGCCGGCATTGGCGGGGAGGTACTCCCCCGCCGTCGCGATCCACTTCGTGGCCTCGAAGGCGCCCGCGATGGAGACGACCATCGGCAGGACGAAGACGATCGCGACCAGGGTGAAGATCGCGCCCGTCGAGTTGCGCACGATCGCCCCGACCCCCAGGGAGAACAGGGCGAGGGTGACCAGGTACAGCACGGTCCCCAGCAGGATCCGCCACGTCGTGGGGTCCGAGGCGTCGAAGGAGTAGGAGGTGCCGGAGAAGGCAGGGATGCCCACCACGTAGGCCAGTGCGGTGGAGACCGCCCCGGTCACCGCCACGAGCACCGTGAGCACCACCGCCTTGGCCAGGACCACCCCGGTGCGCCCGGGCACCGCCGCGAAGGTGGAGCGGATCGAGCCGGTGGAGAACTCCCCCGTGATGACCAGCGCGCCCAGCACCGCCACCGCGAGCTGGCCGAAGCTCAGGCCCGCGGTGATCGCGTCGAAGCGGAAGGCGTCGATGTCGCCACCCATCTGGTCGGAGGACATCGACAGGGACACGGCGATGAGGGCGGAGAAGGCGACCATGACGACCAGTGCCACCCCGAGCGTCCACCACGTGGAGCGCAGGCCCAGGGTCTTGATCCACTCGCTGCGCACCACGCCCGGCCAGGTGAGCCTGTAGTGCGGGCGGCGCTCCCGGGCGCGGGCGCTGCGGGAGGGGATGCCCGCGGGCGTGGAGGTCGGATCCGGGGACATGTTCTGGCTGGGGTTCGCGGCGGTGCTCATCGGGTCTCCTCCTCGCCGGCCGGGAGGTGGTCTGCGGGGACGGCCGCGCCG
>NZ_CCXH01000305.1 GCF_000820725.1 Actinomyces polynesiensis
AAACTTGCCGTCTCGTCAAGGACTTGGTCGCCCTCGTCCACGCCCCAATCCCCTGACCTGCACAAACACACACACCACCCTCGACCGACCCGACCCCGGCCCGACGAGACGGCAAGTTCCGACACCATCCCTGCGCGAACTTGCCGTCTCGTGGGTGGGACCGGGGTCATTCCTCGGTCACCAGTGCGTGCGCCGACACCTGGCCGAGCCCTCGCCAGCCCACCCAGGTGACCACGGCCCCGGGTCGACGACCCCGGGTGCACGACGATTGACCGGGGGCGCGCACCCAGGGGCCCGCACCCGAGGGCCCACACCCCAGGCCCACACCCGGCGCAGACGACCACCCCCGGTGAGCGCATGACCTGCACCAATCCGCCAAGAGAGCGCTCTCAAACCACTAGTGTCATCGTCAGGCCGGGCGCCTCGGCGCCGACCTGCGGGCGCTCCGGTGTCGGCAACGGGCCCCACGGGCCCGCCGCGCCGCGCACCCTCATCCCTCACCGCACCAGTTCGAAGGAGAACTCCACCCGTGAGACATCCACACACCCCGCCCACCCCGCGCGCGTCGCGTGACGGGGGTCCAACGCAGGCGGCGTCGCCCTCGTCGATGACGCACCGCCCAGCGGCAGGCCCCCGCCCCGGTACGCACCACCACCGAGGGGCCCGCATCGCCGTGGTCGCCCTGGGCGTCCTGGCCCTCTCCGCCTCGGGCATGGCGGCCACCGCCGCCCCCGCAGCCCCCGCAGACGCGGCAGGTGGCCTCTTCGGATCCAATGTCACCGTCTTCGACGCCTCCTGGACCACCGACGGCATCAACTCCACCCTCCAGGCGGCCTCCCACGAGACCGAGTTCAGCCAGGCCCGCCACCAGTTCTTCTTCGCCCCGGGCACCTACGGCTCCCCCGACGGCGCCGATGACCCACTCACCGCCACCGACGTCGTCAACTCCGAGCTCGGCTACTACCAGGTGGTCTCGGGACTGGGCGCCTCCCCGGAGGACGTGACCCTGAACGGCTCCATCCACGTGGAGCCGGTCCGCACCTGCGAGCCCAACCCCTGGGACTGCCAGGCGCCCGGGTCCCTCACCCGCTTCTGGCGCTCTCTGTCCAACATGACGATCAACCCGATCCAGCAGCCCGTGGGCGAGGACGCGGAGCGCCCCTTCCCCAGCGGCGTCACCGAGGCCCACCAGATGCGCTACGCGGTCTCCCAGGCCGCACCCCTGCGTCGCATGAACATCACCGGCGGGCTGACCGTCTTCGGCCGCGTCGGCGAGTACGCCTCGGGCGGGTACATGGCGAACTCCCGCGTGAGCGGCGCGATGGTGTCGGGCTCCCAGCAGCAGTGGTACACGCGCAACTCCGAGCTCGGTTCCTGGGAGGGCGGCGTGTGGAACATGGTGTTCTCCGGGGTCAGTGGGGCACCGGCCACGAACTTCGGCTCCGAGCTGACCGGGGCGGGGGCGGACCGGTCCCTCACGAACGTCGCGCAGACCCCCCTCAGCCGCGAGGCCCCCTTCCTCTACGTCAGCGCCGCGGACGCGGCCGGCGCCGACCTGGACGATGCGGCGTCCTACTCGGTGTTCGTGCCGCGCGCGCACACCGACTCCACGGGCGTGGACTGGTCGACGAGCGCGCAGGCGGGCACCGCGCTGCCGCTGTCCTCCTTCCGCATCGCCCACGAGGGCGACTCCGCTGCCGACCTGAACGCCTCCCTGGCGGCGGGCCAGAACCTGCTCCTCACCCCCGGCGTGTACCACCTCTCCGAGGCGCTGCACATCGACCGGGCCGGCACCGTGGTGCTCGGCCTGGGCATGGCGACCCTGACGCCCGACGCGGGCACGGCCGCCATCGAGGTCGGAGACGTGGCCGGGGTGAAGATCGCCGGGCTGACGGTGGACGCCGGGGCGGTCGAGTCCTCGGTCCTCATCCAGGTCGGCCCGGAGGGCGCGAGCGCCTTGGATCCCGCGGACCCGACGACGCTGACGGATGTCTTCGTCCGCGTGGGAGGCCCCTGGGTCGGCCGGGCGGTGACCTCCATCGAGGTCAACTCCCCCGGCACCCTCCTCGACGACATCTGGGCCTGGCGGGCGGACCACGCCTCGGGCGGGGTCGTGGACTCCACCATCGGGTGGGGCGTCAACACCGCCGACCACGGTCTGGTCGTCAACGGGGATGACGTGGTGGCCACGGGCCTCTTCGTCGAGCACTACCAGAAGAACCAGGTCGTGTGGAACGGCGAGGGCGGCCGGACCGTCTTCTACCAGTCCGAGCTCCCCTACGACCCGCCCACGCAGTCCGCGTGGATGGACGGGGACTCGAAGGGCTACGCCTCCTACCGGGTGGCCGACGGGGTGAGGACCCACGCGGCGACCGGCCTGGGGGTCTACTCCTTCTTCGACCCGACACGGGTGAGCGAGCCCAGCGTCGCCGCGAGCGCCGTCCAGGTGCCCGACGCACCGGGAGTGTCGGTGACCTCGGCGGTGTCGGTCTTCCTCGACGGCATCGGCGGCATCACGAACATCGTCAACGACGAGGGCGGGGCCGTGTCGTCGGCGGGACCGACCTCCCGGTTCCTGGTCTCCTACACGACGCCCGACACCACGGCCCCCGTGGTCACCGCCAGTGTGGACGAGGCGACCCGCACGGTCACGCTGAGCGCCACGGACGACTTCTCCGGTGTGGCCTCCATCGAGTACGCACTCGGTGGGGCGACCGCGGCGGATGGCATCGCGGACGGTGGGAAGGACCCGGTGGGCACCGGGGACGCGGCGGAGGACGCGGACGGTGACGGCTGGACGGTCTACAGCGATCCGGTGGCCCTGCCCGACGACGTCACGGTCCTGCGCTACCGGGCCACCGACGTCGCGGGCAATGTCTCCGAGGTCGGACAGGTCACCGTGCCCGCCGCCTCCACCCCGACGCCGGATCCGACGTCACCCGGCCCCGGGCCCAGCGGGTCGACACCGGCCTCCCCGGCTCCGGGCGGCACCCCGTCGACCGGCACCCCCGGCAGCGGTCCAGGGTTGGCGCACACCGGCACGG
>NZ_CCXH01000306.1 GCF_000820725.1 Actinomyces polynesiensis
CGGGCCTCGCGGCACTGGCCCTGCTGGCCTGTGGCGCCGGTGCCCTGACCCTGCGCAGGAGGTCGATGGGTTCCCGCTGACCGGATCACGCTGACCGACCCGGTCCCGTCAGTCCGCACTGACCGAGGAGGTCAGCGCGACAGTGGTGGTGTCGGTGCGGTCCGGTCCCAGGACCGGCGCACCGGCACCACCACTTCACTGCTCCCGGAGCGGGAGCGCTGGGCACCCCGGGTGCCTCACCTGCGTCTGAGGACCGAACTCCGACCCATCAGCACCAAGCCGCCCGCGAGGGTGACCAACAGGGCGGTGACCAGCACGGGGAGCGCCAGGGCCCCGGTCCTGGCGAGGTCGTCCGGGTCCCCGGATCCGGCTCCCGGTGTCTGGGCCCCGGACTGTGAGCTGTCGACCGGGCCGCTCTGGGACCCGCCCTCGTCGGCGCCCGACTGCGACCCATCGTCCGCACCACTCTGGGACCCGCCCTCGTCGGCGCCCGACTGCGACCCGTCATCCCCGCCGCTCTGGGACCCGTCCCCGTCCTCGTCATCGCCCCCGTCGGAGGAGGCCGCGACCGTCACCTCGACCGAGGAGGTCACGCCGTTCACGGTGACGTCCAGCGTGGCCGTGCCCGGCTCGACGGCCGTGAGCTCGCCGGTGTCGGGGTTGAAACGGACCACCTGCGCGCTGCGTTCCAGGCCGTCGACCGAGCCTGACTCGACGGTGACGCCCTGCCCACCCCACTGCGCGCTCATGGGCCACGCCACGGTGATCGCGCCGATCCCGGACTGGTACACGCTGGCGGCCACGGAGGCCGACTGGCCGACCTCCAGGCTGGTCGCCGAGGCATTGACCACGACACCGTTGCCGCCCGTGGGGTCCGCATCGGCATCGACATGGGCGTGGGTCTCGGCCCGGAGCCACCGGGTCCGTGCCGTCGCGTCCCCCAGGGTGTCCCCGGTGATCCCGGCCCCGGGGTTGACGCCGAGCATGGTCCACCCCGTGAAGCCGCCGTTGTCGGCGGTCGCGGCCGGGCCCTTGCCGGAGTTCCCGTTGGTCAGCTGCGTGACACCGTCGAAGCTGCGGGCGTTGAACCCTCCGACGTGACCGTTGACCACGGCCACCGACTTGCCGGTGCGCTGACGCCAAGCGGCGAGCATGTCGTCCATCGCCTGGGCCTCCGTGCGGTCGGAGAGCTGGCTGTTCTTGTCGGGCAGGTAGTCCTCGGTGGGCATGTGGAACACGATCACCTCACCGGTCACCGAGGGGTCGTCGGCATCGGCGTCCAGTTGTGCCCGGAGCTTCGCGAGCTGGTCGGTGCCGTCGGCGTGCAGGGTGCCGCGCGAGGAGTCCAGCGTGGTCACCCGTGTGCGCTTGAGGACCTGGGTGGAGTAGAGCTGCGCGCCCTCCTGCTGGGCGAAGAGGCTGATGGGGTTGCCCATGACCTCGTGGTTGCCCGGCGCCCAGATCCACGGGACGTCTGCCTTCGAGGTGAGTTCCTCGTCCAGGATCTGCTCCGCCAGGGCGAAGGTCGCCGCATTGGCCTCGTCCACGAGGTCCCCGTCGATGACCACGAGGTCGGGGCCCGCGGCGACGATCTGGCGGAGGCTGCGCCTCAGGTTGGCGATGATCGCCTCGTTGAGGCTCCCCCCGGCGGCCGTGAACTGGGCGTCGGAGATGACGGCGATCTGCAGCGAGCGCTCCGAGACCGTCCCGTCGGTGACGACGGAGGCGTCGTGGACGGTGGGCAGCACGGGTGCCACGGAGTCGGGGGGTACGACCACGCTGAGGTCGGAGACGGTGATGTCCCCGAGGTAGGAGGCGGTGGACCGCGTCTCCATGATGCGCACGCGCTGCAGCGTCAGTGGGTAGGCGGTGCCCGTGGGGACCGTGAAGGTGGCCTGCTGCCACCCCGTCCACGTGATCGTGGGACCGTCGAGGTTCGTGGTCACCCCGTCACCGGTCACCACCTGGATGCGCGGCCAGGCCCCAGAACCGTCGCCCTTGATCCACAGGCGCAGCTCGAGGGGCTGTCCCTCCAGTTCGGTGCCCGTGGATCCTCCCCGGGCACTCGGGAGGATCGCGTAGGCCCCGCGGGTGGCGGTGGACTGGGTGAAGTCGTAGGTCATGCGCAGCCCGGGGTTCCCCTCGTGTCCCTCGGCGGCTGCGAGGGCGCCCGTGGCGCGCGCGTACTCGGAGCCCCAGTTGGTGGCGTCGGCGAAGGACTGCGCCTGCTTCTCCTCCATGCCCACGGTGACCGTCACCTGGGTGGAGTGCCCACCCACGGTGAGCGTGAACGTGTCGGAGCCGACCTGCTCCCCGGTGACGGTGAGGGTGCCGTCGTCGGCGGGCGTGAGGGTGGCGGCCCCGCTCCCCTCACTGATGGTGAGGTCGCGGGGTTCCACCAGCGCCGATCGACCGTCGGCGTCGTGGCCCGTCACCGTCAGTGTCGTGGTGTCCCCGGCGTCCTGGAGGGACACCGACGTCTGGGAGGTGGACAGGTGGTCGAGTGTGCCGATGACCCGCAGGGTCGTGCTGGCGCTCCTGCCCCGGGCCGTGAAGGCGACGGGAATGGTGCCGGGGACCGATCCCGCCCGGATGACGGCCGAGTTTCCGCTCTGTTCGGCGACCGTACCGGCGCCGGAGGCGGAGAACGTCCCGGTGACGTCGAGCCCCGCACCGCTTGCCGCGATGCCCCGTGCGTGCACGGAGCGCGAGAGCCCCGGCAGCAGGGTGTCCGCGCCGTCCGCGGTGGTGGAGACCCGCACGTCCTCGAGGTCGGTGGAGGAGGCGGTGGAGCGGAACACCAGTGAGTTCGCGACCGGCCGCTCGGACCCGTCGGAGGGGCGGTTGTGGACGGTCGCGGCAGTCGTGCCGGAGGCCCGCACGAGCATGGTGGAGGAACCGCCACCGTCCAGGTTCAGGCCCGTGTAGGCGCCCACACTCCGGAGCAGTTCGCCCGCCTGGGCGGTGGTGATGCCCAGGGAGTCCGACTTGCGTCCGTCGACCTCCAGCACGCACATCCGCGACCCGTCCTGCGACAGGCCCACCACCGTGCGTGCGGCCACCGTCGCGTCGCCCTGGACGGCCTGCCCGCCACTGAGGACGAGGGTGGTGCCGCTGACCGCCGTCACCACGTCGCGGTCCACACCGACGCTGACGTCGACCGGGTCCCCGACCGTCAGCGCCCCCACGGTGGCGGCCGAGGAGCCCAGCCCGACGAGGAGCGCGCTGCCGGAGGCCATCGGGAGCGCCTGGGATGCCTGTGCCGCCGTGAGGAGGTCCTCGACCACACCGTCGTTGACGAGGGCGACCTGCACCTGCCTGTCGGCGAGCTTCTGGTCGAGGCTCGCCCCGCCCCACACCTGGGTGTAGTAGGCCAGGCCGTCGGCCGGCAGCGAGGGGGAGTTCACGGCGCTGATGCGGTGGCTCGTGCCCGCGAACGAGGCCGCCGCGGTGCTGGTCAGCCGCTGGATCGCGGCGACACCCTGGCTGGACAGGGTCAGCGCGTTCGCGGAGTCGCTGATCGAGCGGACCCCCGATGCGGCGGAGATGTCGGTGCCGATCGGGGCATTGGTGGCGTTCATGTCGAAGAAGTCGCCGTTCACGGCCGCAACCACGCTCGCATCACCCGCGACCTGCTGGGAGACGGTCTGGACGGCGGCGACCGTGCCGGGGTCCTGCAGGTCCACCTGGAGGGTCGGCTCAGCGAGGTCCGCCTCGAGGAGGTTGCCCGTGATCCACCCGGAGTCCGAGAGGTGACGGAAGTGCGTGTACTCCAGACCGGGTGCCACCGAGTCGGTGGAGACCTCCCCCAGGACGTCCCCGTCGGGGGTTCTCGGGGCGGCCGCCAGGGCTGCGGCGGGAAGTGTGGCGGCGACGAGGGCGACCACGCCGATGCCGGAGAGCACTCTGTGGACGATCGAATGGGGCGCCCGTGTGGCGCTGCGCATGGTGTCGTGGGATCTCACGATCCGCGACGCTACGGCACGAGGGTTTCAACCAACTCCCATCTGCGTGAACGCAGGGTGACGCGCAGGTCGCGGAATGGGGGTGGGGAGGAGGGTCGGGACCGCCCTCGTGGGTGTCCCCCGGTGCGGAAGGTGGGCGGATGCGTCGATGTGAGGCCGCACTCCCTGCCGGTGGACGTTCGTTCGCCGTCCACCCCTGTCCACCGCTGCAACCGTCACACGCAATAGGCTGGAGGCCCCGAGGGAGAGGACTGGGGCCGAACCGAGATGACTGATCCGTTGACACGCGCTGCCCGGGCCTTCCCCTCCGGGGGCACCATCCCCGACACCGTCACCGACGCCCTGCGGGATGCCTACGTGCGCGGCTGGAACGACGCCATCGGCGGGATCCACCGCGAGCCGGCCCGCCCCTCCACCCCCGCGGACCCCGCACCTGCCGGACCCACCCACGTCATGACGGGCCGACGTTCGGTCGAGGGGCACACCGTCATCGTCTGCTCCTGCGGACAGACCCTGTGGGAGAGCCGCTGGGAAGCCCACGCCCGCACCTGAACGGCACTGGCCCCGGTCGATACCCCAGCCCAGGCGGAATCGGTCCGGCGGCATCGCCCCCGGGTCAACACCCCCGGGTCAACGCGCCCGGGTCAACGCGCTCGGGTCAACGCCCCCGGGTCAACGCCCCCGGTCAGGCGGCATCGACGCCGCCGGGTCAACGCCCCCGGTCAGGCGGCATCGACACCGCCGGAGCTGACGGCACCCGGATGGGTGCCGCCCGCGCTCCGGTCAGTGTCGGGCCGGGCGCCGTGACCGGGAGGGGACCACGTCCCCGCCGACGCCCGGTCCACGGGAGCCGCACCTCCCCCGCGGGGTTGTGCGAGCTCCCCGTAGTAGAGCAGGGCCCTCCAGTCCGTGCCGCGCGAGTGCCCCCGTGGCGCACCGTCCTGCCGGGGCTGCTCCACCGGGACGAAGAACCAGCCGAGGATCCCGAAGAACAGGTCCTCCAGGCAGTTGCGCACCCCGATGTAGGACACCAGCGCCCACGTGCACATCACCGCGTTGAACCCGGCGAAGGCCGCGTTGCCCCAGTTCCTCGCGTGCCAGTCGAGCACGAAGATCACACAGGACAGCCCGATGATCGCCAGCGGCGCCAACACGTAGGGCCAGGGCGCGGCCGTGCGGTTGGAGACCTTCGGCGTGCGGGCGAAGGGGATCTTCTCGTTCGTCAGGCCCTGCTGGACGGACTTCAGCGTGCCGGCCACGTTGACCGCCAGGAGGATCAGGTTGAAGCCGTAGATGCGGAACACGTCCGTGCGCTTGTAGCGGCTGTCCCTGAGGTCCTGGGCCATGCACAGGAAGTACGGAGCCGCCGCGGCGATGACCCACGGGCTCAGGAGGCGCGAGTCGAAGGGGAAGGCCAGGAGGAAGACGAGCCCGATGCTCGCCCAAGCGATGGAGGCCATGTAGTTGATCCGCAGTGCCGCCTGGGTCAGGTGCACCGCGTTCGACGTGTTCCGCCGCTCCCGCATCTGCTGGATGAACTTGGGCAGGATCAGCAGGCCGCCATTGGCCCACCGGCGCCGCTGGACCACCAGTGAGCCGAAGTCCGGGGGCGTGGCGGAGTAGCTGAGCCGCTCGGGGTAGTTGACGAGGTGCCACCGGTGCAGGCCGAGGTCGACGCTGGACTCGGTGTCCTCGATGACGGTGCGGTCCTGGATGTAGGTGGTGACGGTGCGCGCCCCCTCCGTGGAGACCTGGGCGATGTCGTCCAGGGCCCTCTTGCGGATCACCGCATTGGCGCCCACCCAGAAGGTGGCGTCGTAGTAGGTGAGCCCCTGGTGGAGGATGTGCTGGATGTCCGTGGTCGCCGCGGCGATGCGCTCCATGCGCGTGGGGGCTCCCCGGTAGGAGCAGTACGGGGTCTGGGCCACCGCGACACGCTCGTTCTCCGGGCACTCCAACAGGTACACCAGGCGCAGGCAGTACTCCCTCAGCAGCATCGAGTCGGCGTCGAGGGTGAGGAGGTACTCCGAGTCGGGGACCTCGAGGTCCGCGTACTCGCCCTCGTACACCTCACGGAGGATGACCCCGCGCTGGGTCTCCACCCGCTTCCAGCTGTGCCCCATGAGCGAGATGTAGGCGTTCAGGTTCATCGCCTTGTTCGCCTCGTGCGACAGGGAGGCGTACTGCTTGCGTTCGAAGGTGCGCACCGACGCGGTGAAGGTCCACGCCAGGCGGTCGTAGAGCTGGAGCACGCGCGCGAGCGGCAGGGAACCGTGCTCACGGGAGGCCCCCTCCAGGGCGGTGACCGTGGTGCGCAGGTCGCGGGCCAGGTCGCCGAGGACCTGGTGGACGAAGAACTGGTCCGTGTGGTCCACGACCTCCCAGTCCTCGGCCATCTGCTCCAGCCAGTGGGCCGCCCACCGGTACTCGCTGGCCAACCTGCTCAGCTCGGCACCCGACACCTCCGCCACGCCCCGCAGCCGCACCCCGGCCGTGTCCCGGGCGCGGGTGAGGCGCGACGAGGGCGCGGCGAGCGCCGACATCACCGTCTCCCCCAGGCGCCGCGTGGTCTCCAGGTCGCGGAGGCGCTCCGGGTCGCCGGGGTTGGGCGGGTCATCGATGAGCAGCACGACCTGCAGGTCGGGGAACTCCTGCAGGGCGGCGGACCAGATCGTCTTGACGACGACGTGGGTCTCCTCCACGTAGGAGGGGATGAGGACCGTGATCCCGTGACGGGGATCGGGCACCGAGAAGTGCCGGTCGACCTGCGCGCGCGGGACCCGCTGGTGGGAGCGGAAACGGATGTGGGCGCCCTGGCGCGAGACGAGGTACATGAGGGCGGAGAAGCTCAGCAGGGTGACGATCCCGAGGTAGACGACCGTCTCGATGACCGTGCCCAACGTCGTCAGCTCGTTCTCGATGACCCGGCGCAGGACGGTCGTGATGACGTACATCGCCCAGGACAGCACGGTCACCACGATTGCCAGGCGCCCGAGCACGAGCCGGAAGGCGGAGGGCCGGGAGTGGAGGACCGGGAGCGGCTCCGTCGACCTCTCCGCACCGACCTGGTGACGCCGCGACGGGGTGTCCGCGTCCGCGTCCCGGGTCTCGTGGGTCATCGGGAGCGTCCCTCCTCCGGACATCGGGACATGTGGGCGGCTTCCGCATGGGACCGTCCGTGGTGGGCACACGTTATCATGCTGCTGGGTGCCAGCCCGTGCCCTCACAGTCCGCGGATCCGAGGGGTCACAGGTGTCATGAGTTCACGATATCCGGGGCGGCGCTTCTCCTTCCGGCGATTGCTCATTGCCCTGGTCGTCATGGCACTCCTCGGGATGGCGGGCACCCTGGGGTTCCGCTACCGCCAGGCGGCCGAGCTGCCGACGGCCGACCCCTGGTTCGGGGGGTACGTGGACGTCACCGCGACCCCGCCCTACCCCTTCGAGTCCCCGTCCGGGGGCGGCGACGGTTCGAACCCCGTGCTCTCGTTCGTCGTCGCGGGCGACGACGCGTGCACCCCCAGCTGGGGTGGGTACCACACCCTCGACGAGGCCGCCTCCGAGCTCGACCTGGACCGGCGCATCGCCCAGGTGGGACGCAGTGGACGCACCCCCGTGATCTCCTTCGGCGGGCGCGACGGCACTGACCTGGCTGCCGCGTGCACGGACGCGGAGTCCCTGGCCGCCGCCTACCGCGAGGTCCTCGACCGCTACGCCGTCTCCGTGATCGACCTGGACATCGAGGGCGACGCCCTCACCGACACCGCAGCCCGTACCCGGCGCGTGGCCGCCCTGGCGTCCCTGCGCCGGAGCGCGCAGGGTGGGGGGACCGCGGGCACGGGTGCGGAGACCTCCACGCCCTCGGGTGCCACTCCGCTCTTCTGGCTGACCCTCCCGGCCGACACCGGGGGCCTGACGGCCGACGGACTCGCAGTGGTCAAGGAGTTCCTCGACGCCGGGCTGGTCCCCACCGGCGTGAACCTGATGACCATGGACTTCGGGGTGTCCTCCACGCAGACTCGGATCCCCGACCTCGTCGACCGGTCGCTGGACTCCGCCCATGAGCAGCTCCTGCGCCTCCTGGTCTCCTCGGGACGGATCGTCACCTCGGCGCAGGTGTGGTCGATGATGGGCGCCACGGTGATGATCGGTCAGAGTGACGTGGCCGGTGAGCTCCTCTCCACCACGGATGCCGCGCGCGTCGCCGCCCTCGCCGCCGAGCACGGTCTGGGGAGGGTGTCCATGTGGTCCCTCAACCGGGACTACGCCTGCCCGGCGAACTACGCGGACCGGTCGACCCCCTCCACCTCCTGCAGCGGTGTGGAGCAGGGCGACCAGCAGTTCTCCTCGATCCTCGCCGGGGAGATGACCGGAAATGCCGCGACCCTGCCCGGCGTCCTCTCCTCCCCCACCCCGCTCCCCTCCACCACCAGCGACGAGGACGACCCCGCCACGAGCCCGTATCCCCTGTGGGATCCGGCCACCGTGTACGCCGTGGACGAGCGGGTCGTGTGGCACCACAACGTCTACGTCTCCCGATGGAAGAACCAGGGACAGCAGCCCGACCTCATCGAGCACGACTCGACGCAGGAGAACCCGTGGCGCCTGGTGGGCCCGGTGCTCCCCGGGGAGACCCCGGCCCCCGTGCCGTCCCTGTCCCCCGGCGCACTGGCCGAGTGGGACCCCTCGACGGTGTACCAACAGGGTGACCGCGTCATGCTCGACGGGATCGGCTACCAGGCGAAGTGGTGGACCCAGGGCAACAGCCCCGAGGCCAGCGCCGTCGACGCGGACTCCTCCCCGTGGCGGCGCCTCACCGATGACGAGGTGCGCGAGATCCAGGGGCAGTGAGACCCAGGGCAGCGAAGCCGAGAGCCGTGAGGCCGGGTGCCTGCCGGGTCCCCCGGGTGTTCCCGGGGCCCGTGTGAGCGCACCCGCGATCGGTGGAACCGGACGCCGCGCAGGAGTGCGACGCCCGCCCCCTCAGCGCAGGTCGAGTCCCATGGTGTCCAGCCGGACGAGGAACTCGTTGGCGGACACCGGACGCCCGAAGAGGAACCCCTGGGCGAGCGGAGCGCCCAATGAGTCGAGGAACTCCGCCTGCTCAGGGGTCTCGACCCCCTCGAAGACCACGGAGAACCCGAACTGCTCCCCCAGGTCGAGGATGGACCTCATCGTGGGGCGGGTGCGGGGGTTGTGGAACTGGTCGATGATCCGTTTGTCCACCTTCACCGATCGCACCGGGAAGCGCACCAGCGCGGCGAGCTCGGAGTAGGCGGTCCCGAGGTCGTCGATCGCCAGGGACACACCGTGCTCCGCCGCGAAGCGCGCGGCCTCCTGGGCGACCTCCTCGCTGGCGGAGCGCAGGGAGGACTCGTTGAGCTCCAGGACGATGGTGACGTCGGGGTTCCGTTCGAGGGCGACGAGGAGGGCCTGGGTGAACCGTCGGCTCAGGAGCTGTTCCACGTTGATGTTGATGTTGAGGGTCGTGAGTTCGGGGGCCACCAGACGGAAACGTCCCAGGTCCTCCAGAGCGCGCGTCAGCATCGTCGTGGCGAGCTGGTTCATCAGTCCCAGGCGTCGGCACTCGTGGAGGATGAACGACACCGACATGTCCCCGTAGGTGGGGTCCGAGTAGCGCACGAGTGTCTCCACGGCGACCACCCTCTCGGCGACGCGGTCGACGATGGGCTGGTAGACCTGCGAGATCCTCCCCTCGGCGACCGCGCGTCGGAGGGCCTCGACCTCTCCCGTGAGGGCGACGGAGGTGGGGCCGCCCTCGTCCGGGGACGCCTCCTCCGCCTCCTCGTCGGCCGGACCCGCCAGGAGCGTGTTGCCACGGGCGGCGTACATCCGCTCGTCCGCTTCCTCGATGAGCCCCGACAGGTCCCGCTGACCGGGGGTGGAGTAGGACAGGCCCTGGGTGATCGTCACCGGAATCGGACCGAGGTCGGTGTCAACGGGCACACCCAGGCGGGCGTCGATCTCACCGGAGACGTTCTCCACCTGACGGTGCGAGTGCAGGCCCGTCATGAGGATGACGAACTCGTCCCCACCCACCCGCGCCACCACGTCGGAGTCCCCCACGGAGTGGCGCAGCCGGTGGGCGATCGACCGCAGGACGGTGTTGCCCGTCTCGTGGCCGTAGCGGTCGTTGATGTACTTGAAGTTGTCGACGTCGATGAAGATCAGGGCAGTGAGCCCGAAGTCGTTGCTCTGCTCCCCCAGGTCCGCCAGCGCGGAGCGGAACGCCCGGTAGTTCAGCAGGCCCGTGAGGGGATCCGTGTTCGACAGGCTGCGCAGCCGCCTCATCTCGCGGTCCACCCGCAGGGACTCCCTGGCCACGGCGGCCAGGGCCTCGAGGAAGTTGCTGTCGGAGTGGCTGAACGGCCGCTGCCAGGGCTTGCGGCGGACGTGGAGGCGGAATGCGGCCTCGCCCTCGCCGATCACGGACGACTCGATGAGCAGGCCGCCGTGGCCCACACGGCGACGGACACCCGGACCCGGTGACGTCCCCACCTCGTAGGAGCGCATCGAGCGCCGCATGTGGTCGAGGGCCTGGTCGGCCACCGACGGCGAGGTGGGCCACGGCATCGACATCGTCGCCTCGACGAGGCTCCCCTCGCGTTTGATGAGGTGCTGCACGTGGTTGGCCCCCGCGGTCAGCGTCACCACCGCGATCACGAGCAGCACCGCGCCGACGGCCACAACACTGCGGTTCATCGTCGCGTCGATGGTCACCTCCCTGTTCGACAGGGCCAGGGAGGTGATGACTGCGGTGGAACCGCACTGGACGGCGAACACAATGCCCAGCCGGACCCACCCCACACCCGCCAGCAGCGTGGACACGGGAACACGGTCCACGAGGTGTGCCCCCAGTACGGACAGAACCCCGCAGGTGGCGTAGTAGGCGAGGAACCCCATCACGATGGGTCCGCTCGCCCCACTGGCGTTGAGGACCGGGTTGTGGGGGAGGAAATCGGGGGTCAGGTCGTGGACGAGGACGTACATCGCACCGCTCGCCCCTGCGGCGAAGGAGGTGAATGCCCCCTCCCTCCAGGACCGCAGGGACCAGGCGCACCCCACGATCACGCCACCCAACCAGACGCCGTACACGGCGACCGTGTAGTCGGGATTGAGGACCAGCATGGACAGGGCGACGGCCCCCATCCCCATCGAGTCGACCAACCCGTTGTCGGAGACCCGGATCCTCGAGCTGGTGCCCAGCGCGGCGCACACCATGAGGGCGATGGCGATGGGCAGGCGCTCCATCACCAGGGGCCACGCCCAGGCGAGGGAGCCGACGGACACGCACCCCACGGCCACCCACAGGGCGACACTGGCCGCGAACGGCCACCTGGTGTCCGCGCGTCCCAGACCCTGCGCTGTGCCCGCGCTCACCGCGCGGACCCCAGGACCGGTGCGGAGGAGAACGGCCGGGCGGGCGAATGCCATTCATCCCGCCCGACAGCCGCCGCAGAGGTGGAGGACCCACCGCCCCGGAGGAAAACCGCCCCGATGTCATCGCGCAATCCGCTCATTGCGGGTCGAATGGCATACATGGTGTCCATCGTGCACCTGTGTG
>NZ_CCXH01000307.1 GCF_000820725.1 Actinomyces polynesiensis
ATATTTGGTAGCGTGTCAGCATGACACCGCGGGGAGAGGGCATCGACTTCGAGGCGGAGCTCGACCTGTGGCAGGTATCCCTCCGCGCCGAACGCAAGTCCAACGCGACCGTGAAGTCCTACTCCACGGGCGTGCGCGCCTTCCTCGACTACTGCATGCGTGTGGGGGTCAGTCCGGCTCTCGATAGGCACACGGTGAGTGCCTTCACTGCTGACCTGCTTGATCAGGGCTTGGAACCTTCTACCGCGACCAGTCGTCAACTCGCTGTGCGTCGGTTCTCCGCTTGGCTCACCGCCGAGGAGGTCATCGACCGTGACGACCTCGTGGGTTTGAAGTCCCCCAAGCTCGACCAGAAGGTGGTGGAACCGCTCACCGACGACCAAGTGCGTGCCCTGGTTAGGGCTTGCAAGGGCAAGGAGCTCCGGGACAAGCGTGACGAGGCCGTGGTCCGCCTCATGGTTGAGGCCGGTCTTCGGGCGGGGGAGTGCGCTGAACTGAAGCTTGCAGACCTCGATCTGAAGGCCGGGACGGTCGTCGTGCGTCGAGGCAAGGGAGGCAAGGGGCGAGTGGTTCCCTTCAGTGCTCAGACCGGGCAGGTGATCGGCCGCTACCTGCGCACGCGTCGGACCCACAGGCTTGCATCATCGGAAGCTCTGTGGCTGGGGGATCGTGGCAAGGAGTTCCACTATGACGGTCTGCACAAGGCGTTGAGGGAGCGCGCGCGGGCGGCTGGCATCACCCGCTTCCACCCGCACCTGCTGCGCCACACGGCAGCGCACCGGTGGCTGGCCGCTGGGGGATCAGAGCAAGGGCTCATGACCGTCGCGGGATGGTCGACACCCGACATGCTCCAGAGGTACACGAAGGCGAGGGCGGCCGATCGTGCCGTCAAGGAAGCGCGAGCGTTGAACCTGGGGGATCTGTGAGCGAAGACAATACGATTGGCCGCTCCCTCGGCCGCATTGAGTTGGAACTGGGAGCGCGCTTCACAGTCGAGGACGCACGCGACCTTCGGGACGGAACTATGCGACGTCAACAATCTGCTCAGGCTGTGTTTCGGACGAGTCGGGCTGCGGGTGATCTTCATGGGCGGAGGGGTATCTCCAGGGCCCGATGGAGGTGTAAAGAACGTGGATGCCTAGTTCTCGATGTCTTTGAGGTCGAGGGCGTTGGATTGTGCGCGTGGAAATGCTCCTATCGCCTCTCCAAGAAGGATTGGGTTGAGCGCTGCTCAGAGTCCTTCCGGGTCAAGCACCCTGACCGGCGTGTCCCAGAGCTGACGGACGTGCTTCTCCCTGACGACCTGGAGTACTGGCTCAACTGCGATTGTGGGCATGTCCGAGACTTTGTGGTCTCTGGAGCGGAAGCACGTGAAGCCGGGACACGCCGCGCGGGAGACATCATCATCTAGCGCAGTGCTGTAGAGTGAAAGAACATCGTTAGGTCCCGAGCGTGGAACGCTAGACCCGGAGCATGGGGCATCCGGAGAAACCCGAATGGGGTAGCTCCGTCATGCCAGAATCCAATGTTCGTTCCCTCACCGCATCGATTGCAGCCCACGAGTCGTGGGCACGCACGTCCGACCGCGCGGCTCGCACAGCACCCGCCCGGCAAGCGCTCATGGAGAAGTTTGAGCGCGAGGTTGACCCTGACGGCACACTCGACCAAGCAGAACGTGCCATCCGTGCCGAACACCTCCGTAAGGCATACTTCCAGCGGCTCGCACTGAAGTCGGCCCGGGCCCGCCGACGTGCACGTGAGGCCGCCGACGATGCTGAGACCGCTGAACGTGAGCTCTCATCCTTCGGTGGTGATGTCGCGTGAAGAGGGCAAATGAAATCCGCCCCGGCAGGCGAACCGAGGCGGACCAAGATCACGGGCAGGCGATCACCAACAGTCTAGCGTCTGCCGACCGCCTGTGCGCTCTGCTGTCGGGTGTGTTCGTTGCCGTGGTAGAGGATGAGCGCGGCCACCTGCGCCGCCGCACCTACCTGTCCCTGTCCGCAGCCCAGCATGCGGTTGAGCGTGCTCAGGACCGCGGCCACGACGCCCAGGTTGTCCTCTGCCAGCTTGCCCCGGTGGGGGTGATCGCGTGAACTCCCAGTTCGAGCAACTGCACGCCCTGGTGGGCGTGGAGCATCAAGGTCTGGTGAACTCGGTGGTGACCGCGGCCTATCTGACGGGTCGGGGTGGTGCGTTCGCGGACGTGCACGCCGGGCGCGTCATTGCTGAGGGGTACTGGAGGGGCTACAGCGACGCCGTGGCGGACCTGGCAGCCGCCCAGCGTGAGCAGGTGCGGATCGCCCGCGAGGCAGCCCAGGGCATCGACTACGCCGACCTGTGCGACCTGCGTGGCGACCATGATCGGGCATCCCAGGCACGTGCCCACCAGCAGCGCATCGACGCCATGCCCAGCCCGACCGAGGTTGGGGGGTGGGTTGCCTGATGGAGATTGAGGCCTTCGCCCACGTGGGCGGTCTGGACGGTTCAGACGGTTCGGGCGGTCTGGACGGTAGGGTATCCGCCCTCCTGTCCAGTGTCCGCCGCTGGTTCGCCCGGTACGTGTGCGTGACTGATGATGCGGATCTTGACCTCCTCACCCTGTGGGCTGCCCACACCTACGTTGTGGAGGTCACCTACTCCACACCGAGGTTGATCCTGGACTCCTCGATGCCAGGCAGTGGCAAGACCACGACCTTGGAGCACCTGGCGCACTTGTGCTTCCAACCTGTCCAGGCGGCGTCCCTATCGTCTCCGGCTCTCCTGGCTCGGATCTTGGCGAAGTCTCCCCGAACGATTCTCATCGACGAGGTGGACCGCAACCTTGACCCGAAGAAGCCGGGGGTGGATGAACTCCTCGCTGTCTTGAACTCCGGCTACAAGCGGGGAGCGACCCGCCCGGTCCTAGTGCCCGTGAAGGGGGGGAGTTGGGACGTGGAGGAGATGCCGACCTTCGGGCCGGTGGCCATGGCAGGTAATGCTCCCAACCTCCCTGACGACACCCGTTCCCGCAGCATCCGGGTCCTGTTGATGCCTGATCTTGAGGGGCGTGTGGAGCCCTCGGACTGGGAAGACATCGAGATGGCAGCGGGAGACCTACGGGAGGCCCTGGAGCAGGCGATGGAAGCCGTCCGCGACGAGATCCGGGATACCCACCCCACCCTCCCCAATGGGTGTGTGGGGCGGATGAGAGAGAAGTGGAACCCGCTGGCCCGTGTCGCCCACGTGGCGGGTGGGGAATGGATTGAGAAGGTGGAGACGTTGATCAACCGAGACGTGGCCGAAGTCGAGGCCGAACGCGCCGACGGGCTGACGAAGCTTCCCCCGGCCGTCGTCCTCATCCGGGATCTGTTCCTCATCTGGGGGGAGCAGGAGACGTTCCTACGCACCCCCACGATGGTCTCCCGACTGATCGACCTCAACCCTGAGATGTGGGGAGAAGGGTCTGCCTACGGACGGGCACTGACCGTCCAGAGGCTCGGACGGATGCTCTCCCAGGGCGCGAAGGTCCACTCCGGGAAGGTCGCAGGGGAGCGCGGATACACCCGAGCGTCCTTCGTGACGGTCTGGGGACGGATGGGCATAGGGGTGACCGTCCAAACCGCCCAGACCGTCCGAACCGTCCAGACCGCCCAGGTCCAGACGTTCACCGAGTGCCGCACCTGCGGACTTCCCGCAGTCACGGCCGATGCTAAACGCACCGGCTACTGCGCCCAACACCGAAACGGGGAGGCCTCCTGATGGTGGACCTCTGCGAAGCCCAGCAACAGGACCTGGACACGCTCAACCGGGCCATCGCGCGAGCGGGCACGGTCCCCTGCTCGGGGGACGACCTGGCCATCTCCGAGCAGGAGGCCGACCAGCGGGAAGCGACCCACTGGTGTCACCGGTGTCCGATCCTCACTCAATGCAAGGCCTACGGGCTCGCCTGGCCCAAGGAGCGTGGCGTGTACGGCGGCATGACTGAGGCCGACCGGGCCGTGAAACACCGGCCTCCCAAGAAGTCACCGACACCCGAGGAACTGGAGCGCAGAAAGGCACTCACCCGGGAACGGTCCAGGCGAGCACGAGCCCGCCGCAAGCAACGAACGGAAGGAACAGCAGCATGAACACCGTGATGACCGCAGCAGAGTGGGCGCCCAACAGGCGTCACGAGGACATGTGCAAGGCCTACGGACTGGACCTGGTGGCCGAGGCGGAGAGCTTCATCGACGGTGCGACCGGGCGAACCAAGACGCAAGACCACTGGGACCGGATCTTCACCCTGATCCTGAAGGACCATTCGAAGCGGCGTCAGCCATCGCCTGTGTGGGAGCGCCACGTCACCGCGATTGAGGGAGCCACAGATGCAGCGTGACGTCGCGAGTCTCATGGAGACGGGGCTCTCCATCGTCCACAGCACCATCGGGACGGAGATGGCCGACCTCGGGGAACTCGACGAGGGCGACACTCGCCGCTTGGTCGGTGTGATGGCAACCCTGGTCGAGCTGGCCGTGGCGAGTGACACCTTGAACGACCTGGACCGTGCAGTCCAGCTCATGGTGGACGTCGATCGGAAGGGGAAGTGACCGTGGGTCGATGGTGGGACCTCCGAGACCAGCCCGACTCGGCGGACTCTCTCAACGAGGCCGACGCAAACCATCCCGTTCGCGTACCCAGCCGAGGTGAAGCGACACCGTCTGGGTGGGAGGAGGGCGAGGTCACATACTGCCGACCTGAAGCAGCAGACCAATGGGATGCCCGCGTGTGGCGACCACGCCCATGACCCGCTGGCCGTAGTACACTTGTTCTAGCGTTGAGCGACAAGGCCGAAGCCAAGTTCGAGGAACCCGGAGGGGTCAAGAACGAGGAGCAGGAGCCGAGGATCGGGAAGCGCCACGGTGCTACGGCCAGCGGTCACACCGGGTGAGGTTGCCCCGGGTCAATCCGTCCGTCGAATGATAGACACCGTTCCCCCGCAGATTCGGCGGCGTACTCACCCGCTGGGGACCACGAGAGTCCATGCGGGAATCCACCAATCCTCACGGGGCCACCCCACAGTGGCCCCAGCCCCAGAAAGGCACCAGAAATGGCAACACTGCACGAGCAGCTCAACGCACTGACCAAGGAAGCAGATGCGATCATTGCGCGAAGCAAGGCCCGCGAGTCGCTCCCCGGAGACGATGACCGAGCCGAAGAGCTCGCCAAGCTCATTCCCGAAGTCAACGAGAAGTGCAAGAAGGCCCGCGAGTCCGCCGAGCTGATCAAGGCCATCGGTGAGGCAGGCATGGCCACCGTCGAGATGAAGGAGAACGGGATCTCCGGGTTTGGAGCACCCCCGCAGGGACACCTCTCCATGAAGGGACTCGGTCGCGTCATGGCCGCCAAGATGGGTGCCTACTCCCAGCGAGTCTCACCCGGCACTAAAGGCATCGTGCCCGCCGGTGAGTCCGTCATCGAGGTCCCCATCGTCAATACGAACCCCATCGCTGGAGACGCCACCCTCGAACACGCTCCCCGCCTGATTGATGTCCTGCCCGTCCAGGTCCGGCGGGCACCTGTCTACCGGTACCTGCGCCAGGTCTCCGTGTCGGACCCCGGTGCAGCTGGAGTCGTCGCTCCCGGCGACGTCAAGCCCACCCGGAAGCTCGCTCTGGACACCATCGATGCCCGGCTGCGCGTCATCGCCGTCCTGTCCGAGCCCGTCGACCGGTTCCTCCTCGAAGACAAGGCCGACCTGACCACGTGGGCCACCACGCAACTCTCCGACGCAGTGGCCGACGCCCTGGAAGACGAAGTCCTCACTGGGGACGGGACCGGCGAACACTTCACCGGCCTCGCCAACACTCCCGGCGTCCAGACCCAGGCATTCACCACGGACCGTCTCGTCACCCTCCAGTACGGGCTCTCCAAGCTCCAGGGACTCGGGATCTCCGCCTCCTTCATCGCCCTGAGCGCCGCGGACTGGCTGGCCATCCAGACCACCCGCAACACCTCGGGGGGCTTCGACGTGGGGGGGCCTGTCGATCCCACCGCCCAGAAGGCGTGGGGTGTGCCCGTCGTGGTGGTGCCCGGACTGGTGGCCGGGGCGGGGTACGTGGTCGGGGCTGAGTCCATCGTCATCTCCACCGACAATCAGGGAGTTCGCGCCGACTGGGGAACGCCTGGTGACACGTTCACCCGGAACCAGCTCGTCGCCCGAGTCGAAGGCCGATTCAACCTCGACGTCATGCGCCCGCACGGTGTCGTCAAGCTTGCCCTGACAGGTGCGTGAAACCAGCCGCCTCACGGCACGCAGGTGATGACACGCGCGTCGTGAGGCAATGAGAAGTCCCGACCGTCGAGCCATCTCATGACGGTCGGGACTTCCTCATGACTGCATAACTATGCGGGGAGGGGCGTAACAATCACGGCGAATCACGTTAGGGCGGTGAGGAGGCCGGCAGTGGGCCTCCCCCTCCGGCGCATATACGGGGTCGCGCGCGCGGGCGCGTATAACTATGCAGCATGGCCCTGTCAAGGGGCATGGCTCCTCGCCCTCCGAGTACCCCCCAGGTTCCATCACTACTGGTGACGGAACGTCACGACTGGTGATGTTGCCCGGGACGGTTCCCGGCGATGGGAAGGATGTCAGCAAGATGGTTCTGACGCGCTACTGATCGGTAACGGTCTGGAGAGGTTCGAGGTCGCCGACGAAGCCGAACTTCCTTGTGCTGGTGTCGGCGAGACCTTTCCTGACGATTGACCGTGCTGCTCGGTGCGCTGCGGACAGCTCTGCGGGTGTTGGCTCTCGACCGACGAAGGTGCGCAGCCATGACCGCACGTGGACGTAGCGACGTCCGCTGGGCGCGACTGAGGGGTGTTCGTTGACGGCTTCGAGCAGTGCCCGTTCCCATCGTCCTGGTCCGCGGCTCATCTCAACTCCTAAGTGTTCACGATTCAACGGATCGTCCGACTTGTGAACGCTTATCTAAGTGTTCACACAAGGCTAAGGTTGCACCACCTGTGAACACTTAGCAAGTGCCCTGGTCGTATGGGGGTGACACTTCCCGGCCTCGGGTATTGCGTCGACGGTCGACGGGTTCCCGGGGTGACGTGGTCGACCGTCGACCAAGTTCCTCGGATTGTGGAGAGCCTACCCATCCCCATTCGGAGCCCTGCGGGCCCAGTAGTTCCGGAGCGTCCCTTCATCCCAAAGCGCCCCGGCGTTCCAGTCCTCACATTGCCGCATCTGCCCACGACGAGTGGCGCACACCTGTTCGGCGCGCGCTTCTGTTGTGGCCCTGGTCAGCGGTCTAGAAACGCTGGCACCCGCCGGTGGCACGACGGTTCGGGAAGGGTTGCCACGGCCCTCTGGTGTACGCGGGAGGGTCAGGAACGCGAGGTGGAGATCCGCCACCCACAACGGCCACCAGACGTGTGCTGGGAGCCCGTGTGGAGCGTCGGAGCCCTGCGAGGGCCGGTGGGGTGGGCAGTGAGCGCCTACCCTTTACCGGCCCCCGCGTGAGGGCTCATTCGTACATGGATGCCCCGTCCTCTCGGCCCGTGGCGTAGGTGTCCTCGGGCTCGACGGTGTCCGGTGGGGTCCAGGACGTGGAGGGGGCGGCCAGGTTGGTCACCTCCCGCTCGATGCGGTCCGCTAGGGCAATGGCGCGGTCGAGGGCGACGCGCACGAGGCGCGCCTCCGAGGGTGGGAGCGAAGCCGGGGCGGGGACGTCCACCACGACGTAGGTGTGGCCCAGGGCGTCGGTGGTGGCGGTGACGAAGATGTCGGGGCGAGCGTGGACGATGTTGACGCGCTTGGTGCGCCACCGGTCCCCGGTCACGTCGTCGTGGTCCTCCTCATCCCACCACCGTGTGCTGGTCTCGGTGCTCATCGGATCTCCTCGTTGATCTGGTCAAGGACGGACAGGATGCGGGGCAGGGCGGCGTAGAGGGCGTCGAGGTCCTCCAGCGTGTGGTCGCTGGTGAGGAACTCGACGACGGGCGCGGGGGCATCGTCGGAGGCTGAGATCTCCACGATGGTGGGCTGGTTGGGGTCAGTGGAGGGGATCGCGACCTGCAGGCTCCTGGTCCAGCTCTCGGGGTCCACGGGGTCGCGGAACACGGGCTCGTCCCACCAGTCGGAGGGCTTGAATGCGGAGGCGAGGACTGTCGTGGTCATCGCTGGCCTCCCTCGGTGAAGAAGGCGAGGGGCTCCAGGTCGAGGACCTCGGCGATCCTCACGACCTCGCTGGGTGTGAAGCTGATGTGGCCCGCGAGGCGTCGGCGCAGGGTGGAGGCGCTCATGCCTGCCTTGCTGGCGACCTCGACGGCGGGGATGCCACTGGCGTGGATGGCTCGACCCACGCGGGCGGCCACGCGTAGGGCGTACCGCTGGCCCCTGGAGGCAGCATTGAGGGCACTCCTGCCCTGTGGGGTGATCGTCCACCTGTCCTCGGTGGGAGCGGTGACGGTAGGTAGGGTGGTGCTCATGGCCGGGCCTTTCTAGCTAGGCCCCGGACCTAGACCCCGGCGGGTGTTCCACCACCTGTCGGGGTCGCCATTTCAGTCCGGGATATTTCGACCCACAGCGCTAGGTCACCACCTTGTGACCTGCATCGATGCACAGCGCATAGCCCGTCAGAGTGCGCGA
>NZ_CCXH01000308.1 GCF_000820725.1 Actinomyces polynesiensis
GTGGGTGTTGTTTGTGAACTCGATAGCGTGTTTGTCTTTTTTTGATGCCTGTTTTTTTGTTTTGAGTTGTTTTTTGGTTGGGATTGCTTGCCTGGCTGGTTGGTTTCGGCTGGTTGGTTGGGTGGGTTTTTCTGGATGTTTTTTGTTCGGAGAGTTTGATCCTGGCTCAGGACGAACGCTGGCGGCGTGCTTAACACATGCAAGTCGAACGGACTGCTTGGGGGCTTGCTCCTGGGTGGTGAGTGGCGAACGGGTGAGTAACACGTGAGTAACCTGCCCTCTTCTTTGGGATAACGGCCGGAAACGGCTGCTAATACCGGGTATTCACTGGTCTCCGCATGGGGGTTGGTGGAAAGGGGCCCTTTTTGGGTTTCTGGTGGGGGATGGGCTCGCGGCTTATCAGCTTGTTGGTGGGGTGATGGCTCACCAAGGCTTTGACGGGTAGCCGGCCTGAGAGGGTGACCGGTCACATTGGGACTGAGATACGGCCCAGACTCCTACGGGAGGCAGCAGTGGGGAATTTTGCACAATGGGCGCAAGCCTGATGCAGCGACGCCGCGTGAGGGATGGAGGCCTTCGGGTTGTGAACCTCTTTCGCTCATGGTCAAGCCGCGGATGTGTCCGTGGTGAGGGTAGTGGGTAAAGAAGCGCCGGCTAACTACGTGCCAGCAGCCGCGGTAATACGTAGGGCGCGAGCGTTGTCCGGAATTATTGGGCGTAAAGGGCTTGTAGGCGGTTTGTCGCGTCTGCCGTGAAATTCCCTGGCTTAACTGGGGGCGTGCGGTGGGTACGGGCAGGCTTGAGTGCGGTAGGGGAGACTGGAATTCCTGGTGTAGCGGTGGAATGCGCAGATATCAGGAGGAACACCGGTGGCGAAGGCGGGTCTCTGGGCCGTTACTGACGCTGAGGAGCGAAAGCATGGGGAGCGAACAGGATTAGATACCCTGGTAGTCCATGCTGTAAACGTTGGGCACTAGGTGTGGGGGCCGTCCTTGGTTTCTGCGCCGTAGCTAACGCTTTAAGTGCCCCGCCTGGGGAGTACGGCCGCAAGGCTAAAACTCAAAGGAATTGACGGGGGCCCGCACAAGCGGCGGAGCATGCGGATTAATTCGATGCAACGCGAAGAACCTTACCAAGGCTTGACATGCACCGCGACACTGCAGAGATGTGGTGGCCTTCGGGGTGGTGTGCAGGTGGTGCATGGTTGTCGTCAGCTCGTGTCGTGAGATGTTGGGTTAAGTCCCGCAACGAGCGCAACCCTTGCCCTATGTTGCCAGCACGTGATGGTGGGGACTCGTGGGGGACTGCCGGGGTTAACTCGGAGGAAGGTGGGGATGACGTCAAATCATCATGCCCCTTATGTCTTGGGCTTCACGCATGCTACAATGGTCGGTACAGAGGGTTGCGATGCCGTGAGGTGGAGCGAATCCCTTAAAGCCGGTCTCAGTTCGGATTGGGGTCTGCAACTCGACCCCATGAAGGTGGAGTCGCTAGTAATCGCAGATCAGCAACGCTGCGGTGAATACGTTCTCGGGCCTTGTACACACCGCCCGTCACGTCACGAAAGTTGGTAACACCCGAAGCCCACGGCCCAACCGGCTTGTCCGGGGGGAGTGGTCGAAGGTGGGATTGGCGATTGGGACGAAGTCGTAACAAGGTAGCCGTACCGGAAGGTGCGGCTGGATCACCTCCTTTCTAGGGAGCCTCATTGGGGTCCTGCATGGCGTCGGTGTCCTGGGCTTGGGTCTGGGTGGTGGCGTTGGTGTGGGGCTTGGTGCCTGCGTGTCACTGGCCGGTGTGGTTGGTGGGGTGGGTGCCGTTGTCTGGGGTTGGGCATCGGGGTTTGGCGAGCACGCTGTCGGGTTCACGTTCAACACCTGCTCCTGGTTCCCTTCGGGGGGGTGGGGGTGTGGTTGGGCGTGTGCCTGCTTGTCTTCTGGGTTTTCGGGCTTGGGGGGTGGGTGTGGTGGGTTGTTTGTGAACTGTATAGTGGTTGTGAGCATCTTTATTGATTTCTGTGGTTTTGTTTAGTTGTTTTGGCGTTCGGTGGATGCCTTGGCACCAAGAGCTGATGAAGGACGTTGCGGCCTGCGAAATGCCTCGGGGAGTTGGCGAGCGAGTGTTGATCCGAGGGTGTCCGAATGGGGGAACCCGGCTGGGGTCATGCCCAGTCACTGCTGCCTGAATTCATAGGGTGGTGGGGGGAACGCGGGGAAGTGAAACATCTCAGTACCCGTAGGAGAAGATATTCCGTGAGTAGTGGCGAGCGAAAGCGGAGGATGGCTAAACCGTGTGCGTGTGATAGTCGGCGGGCGTTGCGTGTGCGGTGTTGTGGGGCTCACCTGTTCACCTTCTGCCGGGGGTGGGGCGTGTGTGTTGTGTGATCGTTGAACGGCCTGGGATGGTCGACCGGAGCGCGTGAGAGTCGTGTAGGCGGTTGTGTGGCGTGCGTGTCGGGGTGGGTGCCCGAGTAGCGCGGGGCTCGTGGAATCTCGTGTGAATCTGCCAGGACCACCTGGTAAGCCTGAATACTACTTGGTGACCGATAGTGCATAGTACCGTGAGGGAATGGTGAAAAGTACCCCGGGAGGGGAGTGAAATAGTGCCTGAAACCGGACGCTGTCAAGCCGTCGGAGCCCTGAGGGGTGACGGCGTGCCTTTTGAAGAATGAGCCTGCGAGTCAGTGGCATGTGGCGTGCTTAACCCGAGTGGGGGATGCGTAGCGAAAGCGAGTCTGAAATATGGCGTTTGTCGCGTGTTCTGGACCCGAAGCGGGGTGATCTACCCATGGCCAGGTTGAAGCGATGGTAAGACGTCGTGGAGGACCGCACCCACCAGGGTTGAAAACCTGGGGGATGAGCTGTGGGTAGGGGTGAAAGGCCAATCAAACTCCGTGATAGCTGGTTCTCCCCGAAATGCATTTAGGTGCAGCGTTGTGTGTTGCCTGCCGGAGGTAGAGCTACTGGATGGTTGATGGGCCCGTTGGGTTACTGACGCCAGCCAAACTCCGAATGCCGGTAGGTTGAGCATGGCAGTGAGACTGCGGGGGATAAGCTTCGTAGTCGAGAGGGAAACAGCCCAGATCATCGGCTAAGGCCCCTAAGCGTGCGCTAAGTGGGAAAGGATGTGGGATCGCGGTGACAACCAGGAGGTTGGCTTAGAAGCAGCCATCCTTGAAAGAGTGCGTAATAGCTCACTGGTCAAGTGGTTCCGCGCCGACAATGTAGCGGGGCTCAAGCGTACCGCCGAAGCCGTGGCACTCACACATTGACACTCCCGCCGCCAAGATGTGGTGGGTGGTGGTGTGGGTGGGTAGGGGAGCGTCCTGCGCGTGGTGAAGCCTGGGGGTGACCTCTGGTGGAGTGCGTGGGAGTGAGAATGCAGGCATGAGTAGCGATTCTGGGGTGGGAATCCCCAGCGCCGATTGACCAAGGGTTCCAGGGCCAGGTTTATCCGCCCTGGGTTAGTCGGGTCCTAAGGCGAGGCCGACAGGCGTAGTCGATGGATGACCAGTTGATATTCTGGTACCGCCCATCAACCGTCCAGTGTCGAAACCATTGTGCTAACCGGTAGCCTTGCTGCCCTCTTCCGCCTTCGGGTGGGGGTGGTGTGGTGGGGTCCCGGGATCCTGGTGGCGTGTAGGCAAGCGTGTTAACAGGGGTGACGCAGAGAGGGAGCTGCCGCACACCGGTGGTTGTGTGTGTCCAAGGTCGTGGCCCGTTTCCCAGGCAAATCCGGGGAACTTGTGGGTGAGGGCTGATGGGGCTGGTCTTCGGGCTGGCTGGTGGTGTGCCTGTGCTGCCGAGAAAAGCCTCGACGCGAGGGTGGTGGGCGCCCGTACCCCAAACCGACTCAGGTGGTCAGGTAGAGTATACCGAGGCGTTCGAGTGAATCATGGTTAAGGAACTCGGCAAAATTCCCCCGTAACTTCGGGACAAGGGGGACCCCTTTGCTGTCCGCACTCCTTGCGGGTGTGTGGCGGTGGGGGGTCGCAGAGAATAGGGAGAAGCGACTGTTTACTAAAAACACAGGTGCGTGCGAAGTCGCAAGACGATGTATACGCACTGACGCCTGCCCGGTGCTGGAAGGTTAAGAGGAAGGCTCAGCCCACTTGTGGGTGAAGGCTTGAATTTAAGCCCCAGTAAACGGCGGTGGTAACTATAACCATCCTAAGGTAGCGAAATTCCTTGTCGGGTAAGTTCCGACCTGCACGAATGGCGTAACGACTTCTCCGCTGTCTCGACCATGAACTCGGCGAAATTGCAGTACGAGTAAAGATGCTCGTTTAGCGCAGCAGGACGGAAAGACCCCGGGACCTTTACTATAGCTTGGTATTGGTGTTCGCTTGTGCTTGTGTAGGATAGGTGGGAGACGTGGAAGTCGCGGCGCCAGCCGTGGTGGAGTCATCGTTGAAATACCACTCTGGTTCAAGTGTGCACCTGAACCTCGGCCCGTGATCCGGGTTGGGGACAGTGCCTGGTGGGTAGTTTAACTGGGGCGGTTGCCTCCTAAAATGTAACGGAGGCGCTCAAAGGTTCCCTCAGCCTGGTTGGCAATCAGGTGGCGAGTGCAAGTGCACAAGGGAGCTTGACTGTGAGACCGACGGGTCGAGCAGGTGCGAAAGCAGGAACTAGTGATCCGGCCATGGCACGTGGGTGCGTGGTCGCTCAACGGATAAAAGGTACCCCGGGGATAACAGGCTGATCTTGCCCAAGAGTCCATATCGACGGCATGGTTTGGCACCTCGATGTCGGCTCGTCGCATCCTGGGGCTGGAGTTGGTCCCAAGGGTTGGGCTGTTCGCCCATTAAAGCGGTACGCGAGCTGGGTTTAGAACGTCGTGAGACAGTTCGGTCCCTATCCGCTGCGCTCGTAGGAAACTTGAAGGAGGGCCGTCCCCAGTACGAGAGGACCGGGATGGACGAACCTCTGGTGTGCCAGTTGTACCGCCAGGTGCATGGCTGGTTGGCTACGTTCGGGAGGGATAACCGCTGAAAGCATCTAAGCGGGAAGCCTGCTCCAAGATGAGGTTTCCGACCCACCACCTGGTGGGGTGAGGCCCCCGGGAGACTACCGGGTTGATAGGCCAGAGGTGGAAGCACCGCGAGGTGTTGTGAGCCGACTGGTACTAATGGGCCGAGAACTAACCAAACACCCCACCCCCCACGGGGGGTGGAGATCAACGAAGCATGCTTGCAACCACTATGCGGTCCACGACCAACCCTCCCAACCCCTCGAGCACTGTCCTGTGGGGGTTGGCACGGTCGACACGTCTTGCGGCGGTCATGGCGTGGGGGAAACGCCCGGAACCATTCCGAACCCGGAAGCTAAGCCCCACAGCGCCGATGGTACTGCACCTGGGAGGGTGTGGGAGAGTAGGACACCACCGCAACAC
>NZ_CCXH01000309.1 GCF_000820725.1 Actinomyces polynesiensis
TTCGGCGTGTGCCTGGTCGAGGACGGCGGGGAGGGCGTCCGCGGCGTCGGCGAGTTTCAGGTCGGTGAGGTGGCCGCGCAGCTGTTGATAGACGCTCGCTGCCGTCGTGGTGGCTGTGGTTGTGGTCATAGGAGGGTGTTCCTGTTCTTCGCGGCCTGCTCGTAAGCGGCCAGGCTGATCACGGTCGAAGGCTGCGCTGCAGCGCTGGTGAGGGCTGCGGCAGCGCGCAGCGCGGCGCTGCCGGGTGGGATGCGTTCTTTGCGGCGGTGCGGGCGTCCTGGTGTCGCTGACGCCATCGCGATGGCCTCCAGTGCGGTGACATGTCCGCTGTCGCGGATCGTGACGCCGAGGCCGGGTTCGGCGACCTGGTGGCGGGCGACGACCGTCCCCGATGCGGTGGCGATGTCGATGATGTCCGCGCCGAGCCGCTGTCGGACCTCGACTTTCGCGGCGGCAAGTTCGGGCGGGACGGAGTAGCGATTCCCGCGCCAGTCGATCAGCGCTTGCCGGGTCGCGGTGCGCTCCTCTGTGATGATCACAGGGAACACAACCGCAGGTAGCGGTCTGAGCCGCTCGTTCACGAACAGGGCGGACGCTGTCGTCGTCCCGAGCTCGCCCTCACGCCGCCGGTCGTCCTGCCCTGCGGCGAACGTGTTCAGGCTGGCCTGCGCTTGCTCGAGGGTGAGGTCGTCGGGCAAGGTCCGCCACCAGCGTTGCGCGGCGGTGTGATTGTTCTTCTCGACCACGCCCTTCCTGTTCCCCGACCGCGGTCGGCAGACCACCGCGGTGACGCCGTGGTGCTTCGCGAACGCGGCGAACTGCGGGACCAGGTCGCCGGTGCGGTGGTCCAGGACCGTCCGCATCCGGTCGAACCGCCAGGTCTTCGTGAGCCCGCCCAGCAGGGCGAGCAGGGTCGTCATCGCGGCGAGCAGGTGCGGGGTGTCCATCGACGGGGAGATCACGCCCCGCCAGACACCCGAGTGCGCGAGCGACCCGACCAGGACATACGCGGTCTTGCGTCCGAACCCCCAATGCGCGGGCGGGTCGGGCATCTCGACCCAGTCGAACTGGGTCTCCTCCCCGGGCGGGTGGTCGATGACCGCGTTCGCGCGTTTGGTGACGTGCGCGCACGCGGTGCACGCCGGACGCAGCCCGCGGGCACGAATCTGCCGCGTCAGCGTCGGATACGACCCCTCGTAACCGAGCGGTCGCAGCTCGTCGAGCAGCGTCACCGCCCACAGGTGCGGGTCCTCGGTCAGTCTCGCGGTGGCGTAGTCGACGAACGCGTCGAACGAGTCCGGGATGGTGCGCTCACGCATCCCGGGCTGGCGTTCACCGTTCAGATACGCGCGGATGGTCTTGCGGTCATGGTTAGTGCGGCGGGCGATCTCGCTGATCGTCATCCCCTGCCGTTTCAGAGCGTGGATGTCCACGCTGCTCCTCTCTGAGAGCATGAGAAACAGGGCCTTCCTCGGGCTGGTGTGTGGTCAGAGACCACCAGCATCGAGGAAGGCCCGCCTCATGCGGCGGAGCGACCCAGAGTGGGGAATTTCGATGAGCAGAACCGAGGAATTTCAGTGAGCGCCGTCA